>NZ_CAMLJP010000116.1 GCF_946480385.1 uncultured Azospirillum sp. | reverse complement strand
CCTTCCTGATGGCGGTGGCGATCGGCGCCGGCTGCGACTTCCTCACCCCCATCGGGCACCAGTGCAACACGCTGGTGATGGGCCCCGGCGGCTACCGCTTCGGCGACTACTGGCGGCTCGGCCTGCCGCTGTCGATCATGGTGGTGGTGATCGGCACCGCCGCAATCGCCCTGTTCTGGCCGCTGGTGCCGCGCTGAGAAGCACGCCCATTCACGACATTGTGTAACGCACGACCGGTTCCGTCTTCCCTCCGTCTGGTGTAGGCTTATCCATGGGGCTTGAGCCTGACGGGAGGCGGAGATGTCGGTGTGGCGCCGCTATCTGGTGAAGGACGTGACCGGCCGGCTGGTCGATCTGCCGAGCAGCCTGCTGGACCGGGCCGACGACGGCACGGCGCCGCTGCCGCATTTCGCCGGCCGCTGCGTCGAGGTGGTGGCGGCGGTGATCGTCGGCGACCGCAAGACCCACGCCCGCGTCACCGAACTGGCCTTCACCAAGCTGTATTTCGACCAGATGGGCTATGTCGACGCCGCCAAGCGCGAGCGGATGATCCGCCTGATGCTGGAAAGCTGCGCCGACCGCCGCTGCCCCCCGCCGCGCCGGGACGCCCCTCAGGACAAATGCGCCCACCTGTCCCGCCGTGCCGTCGCCGCCCGCGACCAGCTGATCCGTGAGTTCGGCTGGGAACCCAAGCCCGACGAGCGCGACGCCGCCCTCAGCCGCCTCGACCCCGCCCGCCTGCGCAGCACCCCGCCGGAACCGGCGCGCACGCTGCATTGAGGATCGCCCCCTCTCAGTCCTCGATGATGGTGTCGCTGCCTTCCTGCTTCATGCGGGTGAGATTGTCTTTCATCTCCCGGAGCCGTTCGGGCGGATGGCCGACCCAATCCTTGACCTCTCCGGTGATCCGCAGCGGATCGACCGAACGGTAGGAGGCGGTCATGTTGCCCGGAAACCTCTTGTCGGTGAGATTCGGATCGTCGTCGAATGGGCCGGTCGGCTCAACGATGTAGATGCGGCCGCGCCCTTCGCCCCTGGCGAGTTCCGCCCCCCAGGTCGCCGCTTCCAGCGTGGCGGTGAAATAGACGTGCTTCAGCCCACGCTCGACGAAATTGCTTCCGAAGCCGGGCGCGATCAGATCACCAACCACAAGATCGGCCTTGGTTCCATGATAGAAGACGGTGCCGGCGGGGACATCCTTGGCGTACATCGGCGCCTCCTCAACCGGCGTCTGCCGCAGCAAAATGGGCCATCTGGTCGTCGTATGCCTTCGCGAACGACGGCCGGGACGTGGCGCGTGCGACGAAGTCACGGCAGTGGGGGTGGTTTGCCAGCCCGTCGAATCGATCCACCGGCCGCAGAACATCCGCCATCAGAAGGTCCGCCACGGAAAAGCGGCCGCCCACCAGCCACTCCCTGCCGGCCAGCACCGCTTCCATCCGATCGAGCCGGGCCTTCAGGAAGTCCTCCACGAACTTGGCCTCGGGCGCCTCTCCGGGAAAGCCCATGAAGCGGAAAAGGGCCCACGGCTGGCTCGGCAGGTCGACCGAGTTGAGCGCGGCGATGACCCACGCCGTCACCTCGGCCCGGCCGCGCCGGTCCGCAGGCATGAGCGCGGTGCTTTTCTCGGCGAGATGCAGCAGGATCGCGCCGCTCTCGAAGATGGTCAGGTCCCCATCGGTCAGCCATGGCACCTGGCCGAAGGGCTGCGCCGCGAAATGCTCAGGTCCGCGCTCCCGAAAGGGCGTGCTCTCCACCCGATAGGACAGTCCGGCCTCTTCCAGGGCCCAACGCACCCGCAGGTCGCGGACAAAGCCGCGCGGCGGTTCCGGAACCCAGTCATAGGTCGTCAGGATCAAGTCACTCATTGGTCAACTCCAGGAAACGGGATGGCATGGTCTCCTGACGCATCCGCAATGGAGGATGGATGGAGCGCCGATTCAATAGCGGACCCTGCTCCTGGTACTATATGGTTGGAGTGGGTTCGATCCAACGTTAAGCAACCACCTGACCCCGGCACTTTCCAAGGGCGCCGAGGGAGTGCCCCACCCCCGCAAAGGAGTGGGTGCCCTTTTCGACCCGTCCCTCCCGACCCATATGCAGGCGTACGCGAAGCATGGAGCCCGGCGAACCGCAGATGAGTCCCCCCGATACCGCCCAGACGCTGTCTTTCGCGCGCGTGCGTCAGCTGGCCCTGATCGGCGCCGGATGCACCATCATCCTGCTCGGCCTGCTGATCGCTCCCTTGCCCGGTCCGGGCGGGCTGCCGGTGATGCTGCTGGGCGGCGTGCTGGTGCTGCGCAACTCCGCCGACGCCCGCCGCCTGTTCGTGCGGTCCAAGCGCCGCTATCCCCGCATGTTCAGTCCGATCGAGCGCATCCGCCAGAAGCTGCGCGCCCGCCGCCTGCGCAAGATGCACGGCGGCTGATCCGTCCGGCTTTCCCTCCCGGTTTTCCCGCAGACTCTTATCTCCCGGCCCCGCCGGTGATAGGAATGGACGTGCGCGTTTCCAGTCGCGAGGGGGGCAGCATGTCCAGCCGGTTGAACAGTGGAACACCGCCGGAAAGCCGTTTCACGCTGTTCCAAACGTTCCGTTCGCAGCCTCCGTACGACCATCATCGGCATGCCCGGTGGAACGGTGGAACATCCCCGGAAAAGTGTTTCACACTGTTCCAAACGGTCCACCGCCCGCCCGTGGTCTGCCCTGCGGAAGCGGGCACTGGACAGCGTCGCCCCGCAGCATCCATCTTGTGCGTCCGTTCGCATGAGGAGGTCTTCCGGTGAAGTCGGGCAACGCGCTGCTGTCCAGCTATGGCACCACCATTTTCGAGGTCATGTCCCGCCTGTCGGAGGAGCATGGCGCGATCAACCTGGGCCAGGGGTTCCCCGATGACCGCGGGCCGGCCGACGTGCTGCAGACCGCGGCCGACGCGCTGCTGAACGGGTGGAACCAGTACCCGTCGATGATGGGCACGCCCGAGCTGCGTCAGGCGCTGGCCGCCCACGCCGGCCGTTTCTATGGTCTCGACGTCGACTGGAAGACCGAGACGATGGTCACCTCCGGTGCGACCGAGGCGCTGACCGCCTGCCTGCTCGGCCTCATCAACCCGGGCGACGAGGTCGTGCTGTTCCAGCCGATGTACGACAGCTACCTGCCGATCGTCCGGCTGGCTGGCGGCGTGCCGCGCTTCGTCTCGCTGAAGGCGCCGGACTGGAGCTTCAGCCGCGCCGATCTGGAGGCCGCCTTCTCCCCCCGCACCAAGCTTGTCCTCATCAACGACCCGTTGAACCCCGCCGCCAAGGTCTTCGACCGGGCGGAGCTGGAGCTGATCGCCGAGTTCGTGCAGCGCCACGACGCGCTGGCCGTCTGCGACGAGGTGTACGAGCACATCGTCTTCGACGGCCGCCGCCACATCCCGCTGATGACCCTGCCGGGCATGCGCGACCGCTGCCTGAAGATCGGCTCGGCCGGTAAGACCTTCTCGCTGACCGGCTGGAAGGTCGGCTACGTCACCGCCGCCCCGCATCTGCTGCAGCCTGTGGCGAAGGCCCACCAGTTCCTGACCTTCACCACCCCGCCGAACCTGCAGACCGCCGTCGCCTTCGGGCTGGGCAAGGAGGAGGGCTATTTCACCGGGCTCGCCGCCGGGCTGCAGGCCAAGCGCGACCGGCTGTCGGCCGGCCTCGCCGCGGTCGGCTTCGACGTGTTGCCCAGCGCCGGCACCTATTTCGTCGCCGCCGACATTTCCCGCTTCGGCTTCGACGGTGACGATCAGGCCTTCTGCCGCTGGCTGGTGGCGGAGGCGAAGGTCGCCGCCATCCCGGTCAGCGCCTTCTTCGTGGAGAACGCGCCGACGAACGTCGTGCGCTTCTGCTTCTCCAAACGGGATGAAGTGCTCGACGAGGCCATCGACCGACTGCGGAAACGCTTCGTAAGCGAATAAAGCTTTACGTCCAGTAAAGTTGTCGATGCGGATTATCCGGATGTTTGACAAGTTTTAACCTGTCGGCGCGATGATTGGTCCTTCCTCGGCCGGTCATCGCCCGCTGCAGCGGATCGGTTGGAGAAGTGGTGGAACGGCGGAGGGCAGGGTATGCCACGGTTCCCGGCCATCAGGACGCCGTCCTTCCGGAGCCCATCTTTCCGGTTTGGCGTCCTGACGGCCGCCGCCCTGGCGATTGTCGGGGTGTGGGGCGGCTATGTCGTGATGGCCGCATCCATGCTGGAAACCCAGACGCGGGACGCGCTGGCGAATGCCGAAGCGACGGCCCGTGCCTATGAAAGCAGCACCAGCCGCACCCTGCACGATGTCGACACCACGCTCCGCTCCTTCGCCGAGCGCTATGCCGATGGCGGACTGGCTCGTGCCCGCCGCATCGTCGACGACGGGCTCTATGACACCGCCCTGATTCATCACGTCTCGGTCTTCGGCCCCGACGGTGCCCAGCTCTTCCGCAGCCAGGGAGGCGGGCCCCCCGAAAGGCTGGAGGATGAGGGCCTGCTCGCCTATCACCGGATGGAGGGGCGGGACCGGATGACCGTCGGTCCGCCCTCCGCCGCATCGGCGACCGGCCGGCCGCTGCTGCGCCTGTCCCGCCGCCTCGACGATGCCGCCGGCGGCTTCGCCGGGGTGGTGGTCGCCAACATCGATCCCGGCTATCTCTCGGGCTTCTACCGGCAGGCCGATGTCGGCCGCAACGGGGTGGTGACCCTGGTCGGCGTCGACCGGATCATCCGCGCCCGCGGCTCCAAGGACGGGCACGACGCCATCGGGCTGTCCATCTCCGGCTCGGCCCTGTGGGAAGCGGTGCGGCGGTCGCCGACCGGCATCTATTGGCAGGACAGCATCGCCGACGGCTTCCGGCGCGCCTACGCCTACCGTCCGGTGGAAGGCTATCCGCTGATCCTCAGCGTCGGCATCGCCGTGACCGATATCGAGGCCGCGGTCGCCGGGTTCCGTGGACAGATGCGGATCATCGCCGCCCTGCTCAGCATCTCGGTCCTGCTGGTCGCCGCCCTGCTGCTGGTCCAGCACCGCAATGCCGAGCGGCTGGCGGAGGCGCTGGCGGTCAACCGCGATTTCCTGGCCCGCGTCAGTCACGAACTGCGGACGCCGCTGAATGCCATCATCGGCTTTTCCGAGATCATCAAGGACCGGATGTTCGGACCGGATGCCGGCGACCGCTATGCCGACTATGCCGGCGACATTCACGCCTCCGGCCAGCATCTGCTGACGCTGATCGACGACATCCTCGATCTGTCGCGGCTCCAGGCCGGCAAATCCGCCCTGCTGATGGAGGAGGTCGACCCCGTCGCCGCCGCCGAATGGGCCATCCGCATCGTCACCCCCCAGGCGGAACAGAAGTCGATCCGGCTGGAGATCAACCGCCCGCCGACCCCGGCCCTGGTGCGGGCGGACGAGCGGGCGCTGAAGCAGATGCTGCTGAACCTGCTGGGCAACGCCCTGAAATTCACCCCGGAGAACGGGCGCGTGCTGGTCAGCGTCGGGCGCGGGGTCCATGGCCGCTGCATCGTCCGCGTCACCGACAACGGCATCGGCATGACGGCGGAGGAACTGCGCCAGGCCTCGATCCCCTTCGGCCAGACCTCCGCCCTCACCACCCATCCCGGCCGCGGCACCGGTCTCGGCCTGCCCATCGTCAAGTCGCTGATCGAGGCGCATGGCGGCAGCCTCCGCATCGACAGCCGCCCCGGCCAGGGCAGCCAGATCACCCTGGAATTCGCGGCCTGACCCGCCAGTCCATTGCCGATCCGGCCCGCAACCAAAGCGATCTTCGCGGCGGTGCCGCAAAGCCATGGCGAAACCCCCGCCGCTTGGGCATACTCCGCGCCGGTTTTGTCCAGGTCCGAGCCGACGCCAGGGCTGTCCCCGGCCGCGTGCTTCCGGACCCACCCGCGGAATTGGGGCCTGTCCAGAATGTTGCGTGCGCTGGCGCGTGTCTGTGCCGTTCTTGTCGCGTGCTCCGGCACGTTCACCGCATCCCAGACCCTCGCCGCCGACCCGCCGGCCGAGCCGGTGCCTTTCGGCGTCTCCAGCGTCGAGGTGGTGGCGGAGCGCGATACGCCACAGGCCTGCTTCACCTTCACCGACCGGCTGGAGCGCTCGCGCGCCGTCAACTACCGCGACTATGTCGCGGTGGAGCCGGCGGTGGACGGCGCCGCCATCGCCCGCGACCGCACGCTCTGCGTGGAGGGGCTGCACCATGGCGAGACCTACCGCGTCACGCTGAAGGACGGGCTTCCCGGCGCCGACGGCAAGCGGCTGCCGGCCGCCGACACCCGCGAGGTGCAGGTGCCCAACCGCAAGCCGTCGCTCGCCTTCCGCGGCGCCGGCTACATCCTGCCGCGCGTGGGGGCAGACGGCCTGCCGCTGCGCTCGATCAACCTGGACCGGGCGAAGCTGCAGGTGCTGCGCATTGCCGACCGCGCGCTGGTCGAGAAGATCTATTTCGGCCGCATCACCCAGCAGATGACCGATTACGACATCGGCGAGATCCTGGACAAGTCGGGTCAGGAGGTGTGGCGCGGCGAGATCGGCATCGGCAACCAGCCTAACCGCACCGTCACCACCGCCTTCCCGATCGACGCCGTGCTGGGCAAGCTGGAGCCCGGCGTCTATGTCGCCGTCGCCGGTGCTGACGAGATCAAGCCGGGCGGCTGGGACCGCAAGGCGACCCAGTGGTTCGTCGTCTCCGACCTCGGCCTCAACACCATTCTCGGCGAGGATTCGCTGGTGGTCTTCGCCCGCTCGGTCCAGAGCGCCGCGCCGGCCGCCGGGGTGGAGCTGCGTCTGGTCGCCCGCAACGGCACCGAGCTGGGCCGCGTCCAGACCGGCGAGGATGGGCTTGGCCGCTTCGACCTCGCGGCCCTGCGCGCCGCCGGGGCGGAGCCGGTGCAGGCGCTGTTCGCCGCGCGCGGCGACGGCGACTTCGCCGTTCTCGACCTGACCGCCGGCGGCGCTCCGCCGGCCGAAACGCCGGACAAGCCCGCCACGATTGTCCGCCCGGCCACCGGTGGCCTCGACGCCTATCTCTACACCGAGCGCGGCATCTACCGGCCGGGCGAGACGGTGCAGTTGACGGCGCTGCTGCGCGACGCAGACCTGAACCCGCCGCCCGCCGGCAAGCAGCTGACCATCCGCGTCCTACGCCCCGACGGCTTCGAGGTGGAGCGGCGCGGCCTGACCGACAGCGGGGCCGGCGGCTATGCCACCCGCATCGACCTGCCGATGAACGCCTATCCCGGCAACTGGATCGTCACCGCCCATGCCGAGCCTGACGGCCCGGCCATCGGCAAGGCCGAGTTCCTGCTGGAGGATTTCGTGCCGCCGCGGCTGGACGTGGCGCTCGCCTCCCCGACGACGATGCTGGCGTCCGACGGCGAGGCCGACATCGCGCTCGACAGCCACTATCTCTATGGCGCGCCGGCTTCCGGCCTGCCGGGCGAGCTGACGGTGACGCTGCGCGCCGCCGCCAACCCCTATCCCGACCTGCCGGGCTATCACTTCGGTCTGGTGCAGGAGGACGTGAAGCCGGCCCGCGCCGATCTGCCGGGCTTCATCACCGATTCCAACGGCTCGGCCCGCCTGAAGGTCAAGCTGCCGCGTCCGCCAGACAGCACCCGTCCGCTGGAGGCGGTGGTGCGCGCCACCCTGTTCGACCTTGGCGGCCGTCCGGTCGGCCGCGACTTCGTGCTGCCGGTGCGCCACCAGTCCTTCGCCATCGGCATCAAGCCGCGCTTCGAAGGCGACGGCGTGCCGGAGGGGGCGACCGCCGGCTTCGACGTCATCGCCGTGGGTCCGGACGGCAAGCCGACCGACCACGCCGACCTCTCCTACGAGCTGTTCGAGGAGGAGTACGACTATTCCTGGTACGAGGCCAACGGCCGCTGGGACTACAAGGTCACGGTGAAGGACCAGCGGGTGACCGGCGGTTCGCTGTCGGCCCAGGCCGGCGCGCCCGTTTCGGTCGAAACCCCGGTGACCGCCGGGCGTTACCGGCTGGAGGTGTTCGATCCCAAGACCGGCGTCGCCAGCAGCTTCCGCTTCGCCGCCGGCTGGTGGATGACTCCGACCGCCGGCGAGCGGCCGGACTCCGTCGACGTCTCGGTGATGATGCCGGCCTACCGCGCCGGGGAAAGCGCCTGGGTCTTCGTCAAGCCGCCCTATGACAGTCAGGTTCTGGTCGCCGTGGCCGACCGTGGCGTCTCCTATGCCGTCACCCGCGCCATCGGCACCCAAGGCGCTTTCCTGGAAATCCCGGTCGGGCTGGGCTGGACCAGCGGCGCCCATGTGCTGGCGACCGCCTTCGCCACCTCCGACCCGCAGTCGAAGAAGCCGCCGCGCCGCGCTGTCGGTCTCGCTTGGCTGGCGATGGACAAGGCCCCGCGCACCCTCGACGTCCGCCTCTCCGCCCCGGCGGAGACGGAACCGCGCCGCGCCATGACCGCCGACATCACGGTGGACGGCGTCGCCGAGGGCAAGCAGGCCTTCGTCACGCTCGCCGCCGTCGACGAATCGGTGATGCAGCTGACCGACCAGCCCTCGCCCGATCCGGCCCGCCATTACCTGCGCAAGCGTCCGCTCAGGGTGGAACTGCGCGACTCCTATGGCCGCCTCATCGACCCGGCCAGCCTGGACGCCGCCCGTCCGCCGGTTCAGCCGACGCCGCGCCTGCGCCAGATCGCCGGGCTGGTGCCGCCCAAGTCGGAGCGGGTGGTCTCGCTCTATTCCGGCATCCAGACCGTCGGGGCCGACGGCAAGGTCTCCGTTCCCTTCGACCTTCCCGACTTTCAGGGGCGCCTGCGCCTGATGGCCGTCGCCTGGAGCGAGGGGCGGATCGGCCATGCCGAAAGCCAGATGCTGGTCCGGGATCCGGTCGTCGCCGACGCCGTGCTGCCGCGCTTCCTCGCCCCCGGCGACTCGGCGCAGGTCCTGCTGTCGCTCGACAACCTGAATGGCCCGTCCGGCGATTACACCATGACCCTGACCGCGGAAGGCGCCGTCACCATCGCCCAGTCGGAGTCCGGCAATGAGTTGGCCGTTCCGAAGCTGGCGCGCGGCAAGCGGGCGACCGCCGGCCGGGTGCTGACCGCCACCGCGGTCGGATCGGGCCATGTCACGCTCGACGTCACCGGTCCGGAGGGCGTCCGCGTTACCCGGCGCTGGGACGTGACCGTCCGCCCGGCAACGCCGCCGGTGTCGCGCCGCAACACCGCCGCATTGCCGACCGACAAGAGCCTGACCATCCCCGCCGACATCACCGCCGGCCTGCGGCCGGAAACCCTATCGGTTGGGGCGGTCGTCGCTCCCCTGCCGGACCTCGACGTGGCGGGTCTTCTCTTCGCGCTCGACCGCGCGGCACCGGGCGGGGCGGAGCAGACCGCCAGCCGCATCCTGCCGCTGCTGTCGATGAGCGATATCGCGGCCGGCCTTGGCGTCGCGCCGGAGGACCGCATCAAGGCGCGTGTCCAGCGCAGCGTCGACCGGCTGCTGACCTTTCAGCGAATCGACGGCGCCTTCGCCGCATGGTCGCCGAAGGGTGAGCTGGATCCGTGGCTGACCGCCTACGCCGTCGATGTGCTGGGTCGGGCCAAGGCCGCCGGGTACCGCATCCCCGACCAGCCCTATCGCAAGGGTCTGGACTGGCTGAAGCAGGCAATCGACAACGCCTGGGTGGAGACCGCCGACCTGCCGGGCCGCGCCTATGCGCTCTATGTGCTGGCGCGGGCGAAGATGATCGACGCCGGCGCCGTGCGCTATTTCCGCGAGAACTATTGGGACCGGCTGCAGACCGACTTCGGCCGGGCGCAGATCGCCGCCGCCACCGCCGTGCTGGGCGACCAGCCGGGGGCGACGGAGGCCTTCTCCAAGCTGACCGGCGCCCGCATGGTGACCGCCAGCCTGCGCGACCAGGGCTCCTCCCTGCGCGACGAGGCCGGCGTGGTGGTGCTGATGGCCGAAAGCGGGGCGGTGGACCGCGACCGCATCTTCCAGGCGGGCGAGCGGGTGGCCAAAACCTTCGCCGCGGTCCGCACCACCAACCCGCAGGAGCAAGCTTGGCTGCTGCTCGCGTCCAGGGCGCTGATCGACCGTGCCGCCCCGATGAAGCTCGCCATCGGCGACCAGACGGTGGAGAACGCCAAGCCGCAGATCCTGCCCGTCGATCCGCCCGCCCCGCCCGCCATCCGCAACCTCGGCGGCGAGGTCCGGCAGACCGTGTCGGTCGCCGGCGTGCCCGACCAGCCGGCCGGCGCGGAGGAGCAGGGGATGACCATCCGCCGCCGCCTGTTCGACATGGCCGGCCGTCCGGTCGATCCGGCCGGCATCCGCCACAATGATCTGCTGGTGGTGACTCTGGAGGGCGAGACCGGCGATCCGCTCGACCATTCGGTGCTGGTCAGCGACCCGCTGCCGGCCGGCTTCGAGATCGAGAATGTCCGCCTCGCCAACAGCGGCCAGCTCGGCAAGCTGTCCTGGCTGGGCGAGCTGTCGGCCGTCCGCAACGTCGAGTTCCGTGACGACCGCTTCCTGGCGGCGGTCGACCTGCCGAAGGCGGCTCCCCGCTTCCGGCTGGTCTATCTGGTCCGTGCCGTGACCCCCGGCGACTTCGCGGTCCCCGGCGCCCAGGTCCAGGATCTGCAGCGTCCCCACCTGTCCGCCCGCACCGCCGCATCCCGGTTGCGCGTGCTGCCGGAGTGAGCCATCCGGGGGCCGGGGCCTGATCCGTCCCGGTCTACCGGCGGTACATGCCGACATCGACCCCATGGTTGCGCCTGTGAGCGCGATCATGGGGTTTTTGTTTTTGCGGCCCGTCTCTCGGAAAGCCAGCAATAGGTGCATCGATTGGCGTCTGCACTCCTTATGCGCAGCAGTGTGGGCGATCTCGCATCCCAGAAGCGCAACTTTACCCAGATAAAATAAAAGATAAACCCAATCTATAAACGAGATGTACCTGAAAACGCAATTTTATATCCGAATTGAAACCATATTTGTCTTTTCTCCTGCTAATTTGTGCGGGATATGACTCGTTATGCGAGAATAAGTTGCAATAAGCGCACGTTGTAAAATTGACGTCGGTATAACCGCGCTGATATTCAAGTATATGTGCATTGGGCACGAGAAACCAAAATGAGTGTGATAGTATGCCATACAATAGCTCTCTCAAGATGTACGTCGTGAACAACACCGGTGGGAACGCCATTTTCTCGTTTTCCCATCGTTACAGCGATGACGCACCGGTGATCTGGCAGTCCAGCGCGCCCGTTGCTCCCGGTGGCTTCGCCGGGCCGCTCGAAGTGGGCTTCAACACCGGATTCGGCCGCACCGGCATGGATTACTGGTACTGCCGGGCCGAGGTGGTCGACGGATCCAGCCAGGGTGTCTATCAGACCGAAGGCACCCTGCAGGCCCCGACCAAGGAGTGCGAGTGCCAGTCGGCGGACGACGGTATGACCTATTACTTCCCGTTCACCACCAGCACTTTCATGATGCCGCTGATCTCCGGCTCCTGCACGACCTCCGTCTCCAGCTGAGGCTGCCGACGGCCGGTGCCGGCCCGGCGGGCCCGTCTGCCCGCCGTCCGGCGCCGTGCCGCGGCATCACCCACCCGACGTTCAACGGCGAGCAAGAGGACCGCTCCATGGCTTCGAACATCACCAATGTCTTCGTTCTCATGCTGGAGAACCGGTCGTTCGACAATCTGCTCGGATTTTCCGGCATCACCGGCACCGACACCGTCACCGGTCAGCCGACGGCGGTCGACGGGCTGACGGGCAAGGAGTCCAACAGCTACAACGGCGTCGCCTACACGGTGTCCCAGCCGGCCGACCAGACCCTGCCGGTGGACCCCGGCCACGAATTTGCCGACGTGGTGGAGCAGCTCTGCGGTCATGGCGCCACCTACAAGGCGGGCGGCAGCTATCCCGCGATCAACAACAGCGGCTTCGTCGCCAACTTCGCGGATTCGACCTCGGACGACGAAGGGAAGGCGCCGGTCCAGGATCTGGCGATGATCATGCGCTGTTACGCGCCGTCGCAGTTGCCGATCCTGAACACGCTGGCCCGCGAGTTCGCGGTCTGCGACCGCTGGTTCTCGTCGCTGCCCGGCCCGACCTGGCCCAACCGCTTCTTCGCCCACGCCGCCTCCTCGGATGGCCTCGACGCCAGCCCGACCGATGAGCAGATGGCGAAGTGGGATACCATTTCAGGGGTGAAGTTCAAGAACGGCACCATCTTCCAGGCGCTGAGCGCCAAGCCCAACGGCGGCGATTTCGGCTGGCGGCTGTACGGCTACGAAGCGCTGACCACGATCACCGCGGCCCTGGCCGGCGTCAACTTCTCCGACGTGAACTCGCTGGACAAGCTCGCCAAGGATCTGCAGGGGAACTACCCCTGGCTCTACACCTTCATCGAGCCGAATTACGGCAACGTCCGGGCCGGCAGCTACACCGGCGGCACCTCGCAGCATCCCATGGACGGGGTGACCGGCGGCGAGACGCTGATCAAGCAGGTGTACGAGGCGATCCGCAATTCGCCGCTGTGGGAAACCAGCCTGCTCATCATCACCTGGGACGAGCATGGCGGCTTCTATGACCATGTGGCGCCGCCGGCCGCCGTCGCGCCGGGCGACACCCAGCCCAAGATCAAGCCGGGCGACACAGGGGACGAGTTCGGGCTGAACGTCAACGGCTTCACGTTCGAGCAGTATGGCGTCCGCGTCCCGGCGGTCGTGGTGTCGCCGCTGATCCCGAAGAACACCGTCGACCACCGCGTTTATGACCATTCCTCCATCCCGGCGACGCTGGAGGCGGTCTATGGGCTGAAGCCGCTGACCAAGCGCGATGCCGCGGCCAATAACGTGCTGTCGTTGCTGTCGCTGTCGACGCCGCGGACCGACACCCCGGCCACGCTGCCGCAGCCGGCGGAGTTCGGCAACATCGTCACCAACGCTCCGGCTCCTGTCGCTCCGCCTGCGAACGCACCGATGCCGGCCAGCCAGGTTGGTTTTGTGCAGCTTCATGCCATGCATGATTTGCAGACGTCGCCACCGGCGGAGCATCCGGCCATCCTGGCGCGCGTGTCCTCCCTGCAGACCGTTGGCGATGCCAAGCAGTACATGCAGGAGGTCCAGGCGAAGGCCAGCGTCGCTCCCGCCGCGCCGACGGCTCCGTAAGGGCGGTATCATGACGGGGAAGGACATCGTCCCCGACCCCGCTGATGCGGAACGGGCCGGGCAGGCATGCCGTGAACTGGCGCGCCTGCTCGGCCTGACCCGCGAGGTGCCCACCGACGCGCTGCTCCGGGCCTTCGCCGATCCGGAGCAGCGCGCCTTGCTGTCCCGGCTCGGGCAATCCGTCGCCGACATCGCCGCCCAAATCGAGCGGCTTTCCATGGGGGCCGAGCCTGCCGGACCGCCGCCTGCCGGCGCCACATTGACGGCTGCGGTTGCGGGGTTCTGGGATTGGGCACGCAGCGGCTTCGGCATGGTCGACGCCGACACGGCCGCGGGACGGCTGGCGGCATGCGGCGTCTGCCCCCGCTATCGGCCGGCACCGCAATCGGTGCTCCACTTGCTGGCCGCGACTGCGTTGCACCTGCCGATCGATGCGCGGGTCTGCAGCCATTGCGGCTGCTTCATGGAAAAGAAGGCCCGGCAGGCGTCCGCCGGCTGTCCGGAACCCGATCCGGATCGGCCGGGGCTGAGCCGCTGGGGCGATCCCCTCGGCCCGCCCGGCACACCGGCCGGCAGGCAGGCGGCTGACTAAAGATAGCTCTGTTCGCCCCGGTGGTGCTCCCGCCGGCGGGCAAGCAGGGTCAGGGCCGCGACCACCAGTGCGAAGCACAGGGTCAGCAGCAGGTAGAAGGCCAGTGCAAGGCCCACGGTCATCGTGCCGATCAGCACCATGGCCAGTATCCAGACGCCCAGCGATACGATGGCGCGCGCCGACATGGGTTGTCTCCCGTACCCTATCCCGATCTACCCGAAACCTTGAAATTTGCCGCGGCCTTCTGGCCGTCTGTCCGGCGCTGCATTCCATCCCCATATCGACAGGGGAGATGGACCGATGCGCGCTCACCGCAAAGCCTGCCATAGCCGTCACCCATGTCGGGGCGTGGCATCCTGTCACTGCGCGGGCGCGCCGCACCGGTTCGTGGCTAGACCGTTGACGGGGCCTGTTCGCCAAACTGGTTCGCATGGTCAACAAGCCAGTTGACATCATGCGGCATCGACTTTACCTTTACGTAAACGTCAGGGAAGGGAGCAGGCAGCTTGGATCGGCTTTCGGTCAGCATCGGTTCGATGGAGGCGGAGGAGGGTGGCAGGCCGGACGGCCATGGCTGCGAACCGCGCCTGGCCATCGGCGAATTGGCCGGGGAGTTCGGTCTGACCCACCGCACCATCCGCCATTACGAGGATGAGGGACTGCTGTCGCCGGAGCGGATCGGCAGCGCCCCTGGAGGCGCCCGCGTCTACGGCCACCGCGACCGTGCCCGGCTGGCGCTGATCTGCCGGGGCAAGCGGCTGGGCTTCAGCCTGGCCGAAATCAAGGATTTCCTGAACCTCTACGACACCGACGACGCCCAGATCGAACAGATGCGCTACATGCGCACGATCGCGCGCCGCCGGATTTCCGCGCTTGAACAGCAGCTCGCCGACGTCAAACAGACGCTGGCGGAGCTGTGCACCATCGACACCCAGATCTCCGAGCATCTTCGCCGCAACGGCATCACGGAGACGCAGGACATGGAGGAGAAGCACTCATGAAGTCGGTCGTCATCGCCGGTTATGCCCGTTCGCCCTTCGCCTTCGCCCACAAGGGCGAGCTGACCAAGGTCCGCCCCGACGATCTGCTGGCCCGCGTCATCGCGGCGCTGGTGGAACGCACCGGCCTGAAGACCGATGACATCGAGGATGTGATCGTCGGCTGCTCCTTCCCCGAGGGTGAGCAGGGGCTGAACGTCGCCCGCAGCATCTCCTTCCTGGCCAAGCTGCCGCAGACCGCGGCGGCCACCACGGTCAACCGCTATTGCGGCTCCTCCATGCAGTCGATCCATCAGGCTGCGGGCGCCATCCAGATGGGCGCCGGCGAGGTGTTCGTCTGCGGCGGCGTCGAATCGATGACCCGCGTGCCGATCATGGGCTTCAACCCGATGCCGAACCCGGCGCTGAAGGCCTCCTATCCGGAAGCCTACTGCTCGATGGGCATCACGGCGGAGAATGTCGCCCGCAAATACGGCGTCTCCCGCGCCGAGCAGGAGGCGCTGGCCGTCGCATCCCACGCCAAGGCGGCGGAAGCCCAGGCCGCCGGCCGCTTGGCCGACGAGATCGTCGGCATCCAGACCCCGGCCGGTCTGGTCGACAAGGACGGTTGCATCCGCCCCGGCACCACCGCCGAAGGCCTGTCGGGCCTGAAGCCCGCCTTCATCGCCGACGGCACCGTGACCGCCGGCACCTCCTCGCCGCTGACCGATGGCGCTTCGGTCGTTCTGGTGACGACGGAGGAGTATGCCCGCGCCAACGGCCTGCCGATCCTGGCGAAGATCCGCTCGGTCGCCGTCGCCGGCTGCGCGCCGGAGCTGATGGGTCTGGGGCCGGTCCCGGCCACCCGCAAGGCGCTGGCCCGTGCCGGCCTGTCGATCAACGACATCGACATCATCGAGATCAACGAGGCCTTCTCGTCCCAGGCCATCGCCTGCATGCGCGATCTCGACATCGACCCGTCCCGCATCAACCCGGACGGCGGCGCGCTGGCGCTCGGCCACCCGCTGGGAGCCACCGGCGCCCGCATCACCGGCAAGGCCGCGGCCCTGCTGAAGCGCGAAGGCAAGCAGTTCGCGCTGGCCACCCAGTGCATCGGCGGCGGTCAGGGCATCGCCACCATCCTGGAAGCGGTCTGACCAACGGGATCGGGGAGGAAACGACCATGAAGATCGAACGCGCCGCCGTGATCGGTGCGGGCGTGATGGGCGCCGGCATCGCCGCCCATTTCGCCAACGCCGGTATCCCCTGCGTCCTGCTCGACATCCCGGCGAAGGAAGGTGCCGACCGCAGCGCCATCGCCAAGGGCGCCGTGGCGAAGATGCTGAAGACCGATCCGGCCCCTTTCATGCATCCCAAGAACGCCAAGCTCATCACGCCCGGCAATCTCGAGGACGACCTGAACCTGCTGGCCGACGTCGATTGGATCGTCGAGGCCATCGTCGAGAACCCGGCGATCAAGGCCGACCTCTACAAGCGCATCGACCCGGTGCGCAAGGCGGGCTCGGTGGTGTCGTCCAACACCTCCACCATCCCGCTGGCGGTGCTGACGGAGGGGCAGAGCGAGCAGTTCCGCAAGGACTTCCTCATCACCCACTTCTTCAACCCGCCGCGTTACATGCGGCTGCTGGAAATCGTCGGCGGTGCCGACACCCGCGCCGACGCGCTGGCCGACATCGCCGACGTCGGCGACCGCCGTCTCGGTAAGGGTGTCGTCCACTGCAAGGACACGCCGGGCTTCATCGCCAACCGCATCGGCGTCTTCTGGATCCAGGCGGCGGTGAATGCCGCGGTCGATCTGGGCCTGACGGTGGAGGAGGCGGACGCCGTCGGCGGCCGTCCGATGGGCATCCCCAAGACCGGCGTCTTCGGCTTGATGGACCTCGTCGGGCTGGACCTGATGCCGCACATCGCCAAGAGCATGTCGGCCACCCTGCCGGCGGGCGACGCCTATCGTGGCCAGATGCGCGAACACCCGGTCATCACAAAGATGATCGCGGAGGGCTACACCGGCCGCAAGGGCAAGGGCGGCTTCTACCGCATCAACAAGGCCGGCGGCGGCAAGGTGAAGGAGTCGGTCAACCTCCAGACCGGCGAGTACGCCCCGTCGGAAAAGGCCCGGCTGGACAGCGTGTCCTCGGCCGGCCGCGACCTGCGCAAGCTGTGCGAGCACCCGGACAAGGGCGGCCGCTTCGCCCGCCGCGTCCTGGCGCAGACTCTGGCCTATGCCGCCAGCCTGGTGCCGGAGATCGCCGACAGCATCGTCGCCGTCGATGAGGGCATGCGCCTCGGTTACAACTGGAAGCAGGGTCCGTTCGAGCTGATCGACCGGCTGGGCACCGAATGGTTCGCCGAGCTGTGCCGCTCGGAAGGCATACCGGTCCCGGCCCTGGTCGAGACGGCGGCCGGCCGCCCCTTCTACCGGGTCGAGGACGGCAAGCTCCAGCACCTGACCACCGCCGGCGTCTATGACACGGTGGTGCGTCCGGACGGCGTGCTGCTGCTGTCGGACATCAAGCGGGCAGCCGGCAAGCCGGTGTGGAAGAACGGCTCGGCCAGCCTGTGGGACATCGGCGACGGCGTGCTGTGCGTCGAGTTCACCAGCAAGATGAACGCGGTCGACGCCGACATCATGGCCGCCTACGAGAAGGCGATGCGCCTGATGGGCGACGGCAAGGGTGATTGGAAGGCACTGGTCATCCACAACGAGGCCGACAATTTCTCGGTCGGCGCCAACCTGGGCCTCGCCCTCTTCGCGCTGAACATCGGCCTGTGGCCGCAGATCGAGGAGATGGTGGAGGGCGGCCAGCGCACCTACCGCGCGCTGAAATACGCCCCCTTCCCGGTGGTGGCGGCGCCCAGCGGCATGGCGCTCGGCGGCGGCTGCGAAATCCTGCTGCATTCCGACCATGTCCAGGCCCATGCCGAGACCTATGTCGGTCTGGTCGAGGTCGGCGTCGGCCTGATCCCGGCCTGGGGCGGCTGCACCGAGATGCTGGCCCGCCATCAGGCCAATCCGAAGGCGCCGCGCGGTCCGATGCCCGGCATCGCCAAGGCGTTCGAGATCATCAGCACCGCCACCGTCGCCAAGTCGGCGGCCGAGGCCAAGGAGCTGCTGTATTTCCGCGCCACCGACGGCATCACCATGAACCGCGACCGCCTGCTGGCCGACGCCAAGGCCAAGGCGCTGGAACTGGCGGCCGACTACACCGCGCCCGAGAAGACCACCAGCTACGTCCTGCCCGGTTCCAGCGCCAAGGCGGCGATGGAACTGGCGGTGGAAGGCTTCGCCCTGCAGGGCAAGGTCACGCCGCACGACAAGGTGGTCTGCGCCGCGCTGGCCGAGGTACTGAGCGGCGGCGAGGAGGCCGACATCTCCAAGCCGGTCGGCGAGGATCATGTCCTGCGGCTGGAGCGCGATGCGTTCATGGGTCTGGTGCGCACCGGCGGCACCATCGACCGGATCGAGCACATGCTGCTCTCCGGCAAGCCGCTGCGGAACTGAGGGGGAGGAACGAGAGATGCCGATCTACAAGGCTCCGCTTGAGGATGTGCGCTTCGTCCTGGACGAGATCGTCGGTCTGGACAAGCTGTCGGCCCTGCCGGGCTATGAGGACGCCACGCCGGAACTCGTCGGCCAGGTGCTGGAGGAAGGCGCCAAGCTGTGCGAGGAGGTTCTGTTCCCGCTGAACCAGTCCGGCGACGGCGAGGGCTGCCGGTTCGAGAATGGCGAGGTCCGCACGCCCAAGGGCTTCAAGGAGGCCTACAGCACCTATATCGAGGCCGGCTGGCAGGGCCTGGCCTGCGACCCGGCCTATGGCGGACAGGGGCTGCCGAAGCTGGTCAACATCATGCTGGAGGAGTTCATCTGCTCCGCCAACCTCAGCTTCGGCATGTATCCCGGCCTGTCGCTCGGCGCCTACAACGCGCTGGCGATGTACGGCTCGGACGAGCTGAAGCAGCGCTTCCTGCCCAAGCTGGTCGACGGCACCTGGTCCGGCACCATGTGCCTGACCGAGCCGCATTGCGGCACCGACCTCGGCATCATCCGCACCAAGGCGGTGCCGGATGAACAGGGCGGTTACAAGATCACCGGCACCAAGATCTTCATCTCGGCCGGCGAGCATG
>NZ_CAMLJP010000115.1 GCF_946480385.1 uncultured Azospirillum sp. | reverse complement strand
AGCATCTTGGCGAGGTGGACGCGGTTGCGCTCACCGCCCGACAGCTGCCCGACCTTCTTCTGCTGGTCGGGACCGCGGAAGTTGAAGCTGGAGACATAGGCGCGGCTGGGCATGGTCTTCTTGCCAAGCTCGACCAGATCCAGCCCGTCGGAGATCTCCTCCCACACCGTCTTCTTGGCGTCGAGGCTGTCGCGGCTCTGGTCGACATAGCCGAGCTTCACCGTGTCGCCGACACGGAAGGTGCCGGCGTCCGGCCCGTCCTGCCCGGTGATCATGCGGAACAGCGTGGTCTTGCCGGCGCCGTTCGGGCCGATGACGCCGACGATGCCGCCCGGCGGCAGGCGGAAGGACAGGCCGTCGATCAGCAGGCGGTCGCCGAAGCCCTTGGCGATGTTCTCCGCCTCGATGACGACGTTGCCCAGGCGCGGCGGCACCGGGATGACGATCCGCGTCTCGCCGCCCTGCTCCTTGGCGCTCTCGGCCAGCAGCGTCTCGTAGGCGGTGATACGCGCCTTGCTCTTGGCCTGACGTGCGCGCGGAGACTGCCGGATCCACTCCAGCTCGGTCGCCAGCTGCTTCTGGCGGGCTTCCTCCTGGCGGCCTTCCTGCTCCAGGCGCTTCTGCTTCTGCTCCAGCCAGGACGAGTAGTTGCCTTCCCACGGAATGCCCGACCCGCGGTCGAGTTCGAGGATCCAGCCGGTGACGCTGTCCAGGAAGTAGCGGTCGTGGGTGACCAGCACGACGGTGCCCTTGTAGTCTTCCAGGTGCTTCTGCAGCCAGGCGACCGATTCGGCGTCGAGGTGGTTGGTCGGCTCGTCGAGCAGCAGCAGGTCGGGCTTTTCCAGCAGCAGCTTGCACAGCGCGACGCGGCGGCGCTCACCGCCCGACAGCTTGGTCACGTCGGCGTCGCCCGGCGGGCAGCGCAGCGCGTCCATGGCGATCTCGACCGTGCGGTCGATGTCCCAGGCGTCGGCCGCGTCGATCTTCTCCTGCAGCTCGCCCTGTTCGGCCAGCAGCGCGTCGAAGTCGGCGTCCGGGTCGGCCATCATGTTCGACACTTCGTTGAAGCGGTCGAGCAGCGCCTTCGTCTCCTTCAGCGCCTCCATGACGTTTTCCTGGACGTTCTTGGTCGGGTCCAGCTGCGGCTCCTGCGAGAGGTAGCCGACCTTGGCGCCCTCGGCCGCCCAGGCTTCGCCGGAGTAGTCCTTGTCCAGACCGGCCATGATCTTCATCAGGGTCGACTTACCGGCGCCGTTGACGCCGAGCACGCCGATCTTCACACCCGGCAGGAACGACAGCCAGATGTTGTCGAGAACCTTCTTGCCGCCAGGATAGACCTTGCTCAGGCCCTTCATGACATAGACATACTGGTAGGACGCCATGCGCCGCTCCGACCTTCCGAAAAGATGTGAGAATTGGCGCCGCCCCTGCCTTGCGGTTCCACGGCACCCTGTCGCTAGGGACCGGTTTTAGCGCATAAGGGCCGTGCATGAAACCTTGTTGAGCCGACCGGCCGGGATCGGGCGGCATCTGTGGGAAAAGGCGGGAGGAAAAGGATTGGTCAGTTCCAAAGTCGAAATCTACGTCGATGCCGACGCCTGCCCGGTCAAGGCCGAGATTTACAAGGTCGCCGGCCGCACCGGCTGCAAGGTGTGGATCGTCGCCAACGCGCCCTTGCGCCTGCCGACGGAGTGCATGGCGGAACTGGTGGTTGTCAGCGACGGCTTCGACGCCGCCGACAACTGGATCGCCGAACAGGCAGGCCCGACCGACATCGTGGTGACCGCCGACATCCAGCTTGCCGACCGCTGCGTGAAGCGGAATGCGGTGGTGATCGGCCCGACCGGCCGGCCCTTCACGCCGGACAGCGTCGGCTCGGCGCTCGCCACCCGCGCGCTGATGCAGGACTTGCGCGACATGGGCGTGGTCAGCGGCGGCAACGCGCCGATGAGCCAGCGCGACAAGTCGCAGTTCCTGCAGACGCTGGACCAGGCCGTGCAGGCGCTGAAGGCGGGACGCCGGCCGAAGTTCCGGTGATTGCGGATGCGAAGTTCGTAATTAAAGAAAAACTCCGCGCACTCACCCCACCCGCCTCCTCAATGGCCTATTTTTTCTTCATGCCATACAAATGATTCAATGCCCTGTAAGCCCGTTCCCTATCGCTTTCAATAAGATTGAAAAAAAATTCCCCTGGCCTTTCTACCAGATATTTCGCACCACGAACGCAAATCACTGGTGCTTAAAGGCGTTAAGTGTAGCACATCCAATTCATAATCCACAACCTCCCTTATATCTGCTGATTTCCCTTCTGTAGCAACAGACTCGCGAATATTTCTTCCTCTATGTTCCGATACGGTTCTTTGGCGAATAGTTCTAGCCATCGCAATTTCAGAATATATCCAGGGAGACTTAGTCGATCCCTTTCCGCTAATGTAATCAGATGGCTTGAAAGAATGATCGGTATTTAGAAAAATGAGACACTCACATCTATCAATCATTCCAACAAGAGCGTTCAAAACCATTGCATGAACATGCCCCGTCGACTTATTCCTAGCGTTATAATTGTATACAATATTGCCTTTATTGTCACGCTCCTTTACACAGTGCTTCCCATCTATTTCCTTCAGTATGTTGTCCGAATGCTCCCAGATTAAAGAATCTACAAAAGATAAAATACCAAACTCACTCTTTAACCACCCAGAAAATCCAACCGCCAAACTCTCATCTTCATGAGAATGCGATATAAAAACATCAGAGTCAATCATTGGGAATAAATCATCAACGATATCTTTCGCACGTAAAATCCCATTCGCATCACGAAACTCATCCAACCTTCCCTTTACTTTCCTTTTATTCTCATTATGCACCTCTTTCCCCAACTCTATGTACTTATTCCAATTCTCATTTCTGGCATCAAGATTGAATTTTGCGTGCATTCTTCCCACCAATAGCTGTAAAATCATTGGCCCTATCAGGCCAAAATATACAAGCTACGACCATAAGGAGATTTTGCAAAGGTCATGGAGACCCGATATTGGCCGGGCCTCCACGATACGAAATATGTCACGAAGGAAGGTCAGACCCGCACAACCTTCCCCGGATTCAGCAGGTTGTCCGGATCGAAGGCGCGCTTCAGGTCGCCCATGACGGTGAACGCTTCGCCGGTCTCCTGCTCCAGGAACGCCATCTTGCCATAGCCGATGCCATGTTCGCCGGTGCAGGTGCCGCCCATCTCCAGCGCGCGGGTCACCATCTTGTCGGCAAGACGCTGGGCCTCGGCCAGCTCGGCGGGATTCTCGGGATCGAGGACATAGACGAGGTGGAAGTTGCCGTCGCCGACATGGCCGACCATCGGGGCCAGCATGTTGGACTCAGCCAGATCGGCCTTCGTCTCCAAGATGCAGTCGGCAAGCCGCGAGATCGGCACGCAGACGTCGGTCGGCCAGCCCTTCGACCCCGGACGCAGGGCCAGCGCCGCGTAATAGGCATCGTGCCGGGCCTGCCACAGCTTCGAGCGGTCCTCCGGCCGGGTCGCCCAGGCGAATTCCATGCCGCCATGCTCGGCGGCAATGGCAGCGACCATCTCCGCCTGCTCCTTCACGCCGGCGTCGGTGCCGTGGAATTCGAAGAACAGGGTCGGAGCGACCGCGTAGTCGAGCTTGGAGTATTTGTTGACGGCGTCGATCTGCACCTCGTCCAGTAGCTCGATGCGGGCGACGGGGACGCCGACCTGGATGGTCTGGATCACCGTGTCGACGGCACCCTTGATCGTCTGGAAGGCGCAGACGGCCGACGAAATGGCTTCCGGGATACCGTAGAGCTTCAGCGTCACCTCGGTGATGATGCCGAGCGTGCCTTCGGAGCCGACGAACAACCGGGTCAGGTCATAGCCGGCCGCCGACTTGCGCGCCCGCCCACCGGTCTTGATGACGCGGCCGTCGGCCAGCACCACGGTCAGACCCAGGACATTCTCGCGCATGGTGCCGTAGCGCACGGCGTTGGTGCCGCTGGCCCGCGTCGCCGTCATGCCGCCGAGCGAGGCGTTGGCGCCGGGGTCGATGGGGAAGAACAGGCCGGTGTCGCGCAGATGCTCGTTCAACTGCTTGCGGGTCACGCCGGCCTGCACGGTGACGTCGAGATCCTCCGGGCTGACGCGCAGGATCTGCTGCATGCCCGACAGGTCGATGGTAATGCCGCCGGCCAGCGCGGCGATGCCGCCCTCAAGCGAGGTTCCGGTGCCGAAGGGGATGACCGGCAGCTTGTGCTTCGCGCAGATCTTCACGATCGCGCTGACTTCCTCTGTCGAGTTGGCGAAGGCGACGCCGTCCGGCGGACAGGGGGTGTGGTAGGACTCGTCCTTGCCATGATGCTCGCGCACCGGCAGGGAGGTGGTGAACCGGTCGCCCAGCAGAGCCGTCAGCTCGGCCCGAGCCTCCTCGGTCAGGGCCGCGCGCGGCTGGGTGGTGGCGATGACGGTCATGGGTGTTGTCCTCCCCGGTCGATGGTTCATTGGTATGACCAAGCGAAGCTAAAGCGCCGGGTGAAGGCTTGGCAAGATGGGCGCTGCGCAGGGGTGGAATGCCAGGACCGCTACAGCTTGGTTCCCATACCGCATGAACCGCCACACCTGTTGCACCGGCGGCGCAACAGTCCGTGCAACACCTGTTGCAACGCCCCACTCCACTGCCTCACCTCCGACCGTTGAAAATCAAGAAAATCCGCTGAACTGACCATCTGGCACGGCGGTTGCTCTTACCCCTTCGAAGCGCGCGTCGATCAACGGCGCGCCGCAACGAAGGGGAGGCGCAATCTTGGCTCCGGTCGTCGGCATCGTCGCCAATCCGGTTTCCGCCCGCGATATCCGCAGGGTCGTCGCCAACGCCACCAGCCTGCAGATCGCCGACCGGGCGAACATCCTGCTGCGGGTGCTGGCGGCGCTGCATGCCTGCGGCGTCCGCGACGCTCTGATGATGCCGGAGAATGGCGGCATCCGCGCCCATGTCGAGCGCGGCATGATGCGGGCCAAATCGCGCGGCGAGGACATCTACCCCACCCTCCACCCCGTTTCCATGCCGATCACCGGCACGGTCGCCGACACCCACCGCGCCACCGCCGAGATGCGGCGGGCGGGCGTCGCGGCCCTGGTGGTGCTGGGCGGCGACGGCACCCACCGGGCGGTCGCGGCGGAATGCGGGACGGTGCCGATCGCCGGCATCTCCACCGGCACCAACAACGCCTTCCCCGAACACCGCGAGCCGACGATCACCGGGCTCGCCACCGGTTTGGCCGTCACCGGGCGGGTGCCGCCGCACGTCGCCTTCGCCGCCAACAAGCGGATCGACGTGTCGCTGAATGGCGGAGCGGTCACCGAGATGGCGCTGGTCGACGTCGCCCTGGTGACGGAGCGCTACATCGGCGCCCGCGCCCTGTGGCGGACCGAGAATTTCCGCGAACTCTACGTCACCTTCGCCGACCCGGAGGTGATCGGCATGTCGGCCATCGCCGGCCTGCTGGAACCCGTCGGCCGCGACGAGAGCGGCGGCCTGATGGTGCGGCTGTCCCCGGACGGCGACTGCCGCAAGGCCGCCACCACGCTCCACGCCCCCATCGCGCCGGGGATGATGGCCCGGGTCGGCGTCACCGACTGGCGGCGCATGCCGGCCGACGTGGCCTTCGTGCCTGAGGTCGCCGCCGGCTCCATCGCGCTGGATGGCGAGCGCGAACTGTCCTTCACCGAACGCGACCGTCTGTCCCTGACGCTCCGGGACGACGCCTTCCGAACGGTCAACGTCGCCGCGGTCATGCGGCACGCCGGCCAGAACCGGCTGCTGACCGGCACCCCGGTGCCCGTCACCGCCGCTCTTTAAAGTTCAAACATCAATCAGGGAGAAAACACCTCATGGCCCAGAATCCCTTTCCCCTCGGCAAGGACGAACTGCTGAAGGCCTACCGCACCATGCGGACGATCCGCGAGTTCGAGGAGCGGCTGCACGTCGACTTCGCCAAGGGCGACATCCCCGGCTTCGTCCACCTCTATGCCGGCGAGGAGGCCTGCGCCACCGGCATCATGATGCACCTGAACGACAACGACCGCATCGCCTCCACCCATCGCGGTCACGGCCACTGCATCGCCAAGGGCGTCGACGTCCACGCAATGATGGCGGAGATCTATGGCCGCAGCACCGGCGCCTGCCGGGGCAAGGGCGGGTCGATGCACATCGCCGACCTGTCCAAGGGCATGATGGGCGCCAACGGCATCCTCGGCGCCGGGGCTCCGCTGATCTGCGGCGCGGCGCTGGCGGCCAAGGTGCGCGGCGACCGCGGCGTCGGCATCACCTTCGTCGGCGACGGCGCGTCCAACCAAGGCACCTTCCTGGAAAGCCTGAACCTCGCCGCCGTGTGGAACCTGCCGGTGGTCTTCGTGGTGGAGAACAACGGCTATGCCGAATCCACCGCGATGGAATGGGCGGTGTCCTGCGACAGCTATGTCGACCGCGCCACCGGCTTCGGCATGCCGGGCGTCACGGTGGACGGCACCGACTTCTTCGCGGTGTACGAGGCGGCCGGCGAGATCATCCGCCGCGCCCGCGACGGCGGCGGCCCGGCCCTGCTGGAATGCAACATGGTCCGCTTCTACGGCCATTTCGAAGGCGACGCCCAGACCTACCGCGCCAAGGGCGAGTTGGAGGCGATCCGCGCGTCGCGCGACTGCCTGACGATCCTGTCGGAGCGGGTGATCGAGGCCGGGGTGATCGGCCGCGACGAATTGCAGGCCATCGACCGCGAAGTGAACGCACTGATCGAGGACGCCACGCGTGCCGCCAAGGCCGCCCCGTTGCCGGCGCCGGAAGACCTGCTGAGCGACGTCTACGTCGCCTACTGAGCCCATTCAAGAAACGCAAAACGCGCGGAGGAAACACATGTCCCGCAAGATCAGCATGAAGCAGGCGATCAACGAGGCCCTGGACCTGGAGATGCGCCGCGACCCCACCGTCATCGTCATGGGCGAGGACATCGTCGGTGGCACCGGCGCCCACGGCGAGGACGACGCCTGGGGCGGCGTGCTGGGCGTCACCAAGGGGCTGTACGCCAAGCATGGCAACCGGCTGATGGACACGCCGCTGTCGGAATCCGCCTATATCGGCGCGGCCGTCGGTGCCGCCGCCTGCGGGCTGCGGCCGGTGGCGGAGCTGATGTTCCTCGACTTCATGGGCGTCTGCTTCGACCAGATCTTCAACCAGGCCGCCAAGTTCCGCTACATGTTCGGCGGCAAGGCCGAGACGCCGGTGGTGATCCGCGGCATGGTCGGCGCCGGCTTCCGCGCCGCCGCCCAGCATTCGCAGATGCTCACCCCGCTGTTCACCCACATTCCAGGGCTGAAGGTGGTCTGCCCCAGCAACGCCTATGACGCCAAGGGCCTGCTGATCCAGTCGATCCGCGACAACGACCCGGTCATCTTCTGCGAGCACAAGAACCTCTACGGGATGGAGTGTGAGGTCCCGGCTGAGAGCTACGCCATCCCCTTCGGCGAGGCCAATGTGCTGCGCGACGGCGACGACGTGACCATCGTCAGCTACGGCCTGACCGTCCACCGCGCGATGGAGGCGGCGACGGCTCTGGCGAAGGACGGCACCGAGGCTGAGGTGATCGACCTGCGCACCCTGTCGCCCATCGACTGGGACACCATCATCGAGAGCGTCGAGCGCACCGGCCGGCTGGTGGTGGTGGACGAGGCGCATCCGCGCTGCAACCTCGCCACCGACATCGCCGCCTTCGTCGGCCAGAACGCCTTCGGGGCGCTGAAGGCCGGCATCCAGATGGTGACCGCGCCGCACACCCCGGTGCCCTTCGCGCCATCGCTGGAAGACCTGTACGTCCCCAGCGCCGACAGCATCGCCAGCGCGGTGCGGCGTACGTTGTCGCCCAAGGGGGCGCGCAGCATCGCGGCGTGAGGTAGGCGCCGGCCTGATTACCCCCTCCCTAACCCTCCCCCGCTTCGCAGGGGAGGGAACTCCGCCCCCTTCCCGCAAACGCGCCAATCCCCCTCCCCCGCCCAGCGGGGGAGGGTCGGGGTGGGGGCAAAGAACTGCGGGGCGGCACCACGCCCCAATCAAAAAATCCCCCAGGAGACCGAGTTCCATGTTGAACGAGCGCATCAAGCCCATCGTCATGCCGAAATGGGGCCTGTCCATGTCGGAGGGCAAGGTCACCGGCTGGCTGAAGCGGCCGGGGTCCACCATCTCCATCGGCGATGAGCTGCTGGAGGTCGAGACCGACAAGATCACCAACGTGGTCGAGGCGGGTGAAACCGGCGTCCTGCGCCGCGTGCTGGGCGAGCCCGGCACCGTCTATCCGGTCAAGGCGCTGATCGCCGTGCTGGCCGAACCCGACGTGCCGGACGACGACATCGACGCCTTCATCAACGCCTATGCCGTCCCGGCCAGCGAAGAGGACGGTGAGGCAGAATCCGGCCCGCAGTACCACACCGCCGAAACGCCGGCCGGCACCATCCGCTACGCCAAGCGTGGGGAGAGCGGGCCGACCGTCCTGCTGGTCCACGGCTTCGGCGGCGATCTCGACAACTGGCTGTTCACCATCGACGCGCTGGCGGAAAAGGCCACCGTCTATGCGCTCGACCTGCCCGGCCACGGCCAGTCGACCAAGCAGATCGCCGATCCCGGCCTGTCCGGCCTGTCGCAGGCGGTGCTGGGCTTCCTCGACACCGTCGGGGTGGAGCGCGCCCATTTCGTCGGCCATTCGATGGGCGGCGCGGTGTCGATGCGCACAGCGCTCGACGCGCCGGGCAGGGTGGCGTCGCTGTCGCTGATCGCGTCGGCCGGCCTGGGCGAGCAGATCGACACCGGCTACATCCAGGGCTTCGTCGGTGCGACATCGCGCCGCGACCTGAAACCGGTCCTGGAGACGCTGTTCGCCGACCGTGGCCTTGTCAGCCGCCAGATGGTTGACGACCTGTTGAAGTACAAGCGGCTGGACGGCGTGGACGAAGCGCTGCGGGCGCTGTCGGCGTCGCTGTTCGCCGATGGCCGGCAGGCCAGCGTCCTTGCGGCCGGGATCGCCGATGCCAGGACGCCGACTCTCGTCGTGTGGGGCGAGGAGGACCGCGTCATCCCGGCCGACCACGCCCAGGCGCTGGCGAACACGGCACAGGTCGCCGTCATCCCCGGCGCCGGCCACATGGTGCAGATGGAGGCGGCCGGCAAAGTGAACGCGCTGCTCAAGGACCACATCGCCAAGGCCGGCTGAGCCGCCGCCGCTCCCTCCCCTTCCCTTCATCCCGATCCACCCGCCACCGGCGCGCAGGCTATCCGCCAGCGCGCCGGCAGGAGACCGCTCATGCCTGACCTCAAGGACAAGAGCATCATCGTCACCGGCGCCGGCCGCGGCATCGGCGCCACCATCGCTAAGGCGCTCGCCGCTGACGGCGCGAAGCTCACCATCGCCGACCGCACCGAGGCCGACGCCCAACAGGTGGCCGAGGCTATCCGCGCCGCCGGCGGCGCGGCAATCGCCGTCACCGTCGATGTCCGCGACCGCGCCGCCGTCCGCCGCATGATCGACGAGACGGTGAAGGCCCATGGCCGGCTTGACGTTCTCTTCAACAATGCCGGTATCGCCCAGACCAAGCCCTTCCTCGACATCACCGAGGACGACTGGCACACGGTCAACGACGTCAACGCGATGGGCGTGCTGATCGGCATGCAGGAAGCGATCAAGACGTTCAAGAAGCAGGGTGGCGGCGGCAAGATCGTCAACACCGCTTCCATCGCCGGCAAGCAGGGCTACGAGCCGCTGGCCCATTACTCCGCCAGCAAGTTCGCCGTCGTGGCCCTGACCCAGGCCGCCGCCCGCGGCTTCGGCAAGGACGGCATCACCGCCAACGCCATCTGCCCCGGCGTGGTGGCGACCGAGATGTGGAAGATCATCGACCAGGGCTTCCGCGACACCGGCATCACCAAGTCGGAGAACGAGGCCTTCGACATGTTCGCCGCCGGCGCCGTGCTGGGCCGGCCGTCGCGGCCCGACGATCTGGTCGGCGTCGCCCGCTTCCTCGCCTCGTCCGACAGCGACTTCATGACCGGCCAGTCCCTGCTCGTCGATGGCGGGATGGTGTTCGCCTGACCGCTTTGAGCGCTCGCCCATAACAAAAATCCGGAGGACAACACCATGAATGCGACAACCACGATGAAGGCCGCCGTCTGGCATGGCCGCAAGGACATCCGGGTCGAGGATGTGCCGCTGCCGGGCGCCCCGCCCGCCGGCTGGGTGCAGATCAAGGTGCATTGGTGCGGCATCTGCGGGTCCGACCTGCATGAGTATGTCGCCGGCCCGGTCTTCATCCCCGTCGACACCCCCCACCCGCTGACCGGCCTGAAGGGCCAGTGCATCCTCGGCCACGAGTTCAGCGGCGAGATCGCGACGCTCGGCGAAGGTGTCACCGGCTTTGCCGTCGGCGACCGGGTGGCGGCCGACGCCTGCCAGCATTGCGGCGAGTGCTATTACTGCAAGCACGGCATGTACAACATCTGCGAGAAGCTGGCCTTCACCGGCCTGATGAACAACGGCGCCTTCGCCAGCCTGGTCAATGTCCCGGCCGAACTGCTCTACAAGCTGCCCGACGGCTTCCCGACCGAGGCCGGCGCCCTGATCGAGCCGCTGGCGGTCGGCATGCACGCGGTGAAGAAGGCCGGCAGCATCGTCGGCGAGACCGTGGTGGTGGTCGGCGCCGGCACCATCGGGCTCTGCACCATCATGTGCGCGAAAGCCGCGGGCGCCGGCCGGATCATCGTGCTGGAGATGTCCGCCGCCCGCAAGGCCAAGGCGCTGGAGGTCGGCGCCTCCATCGTGCTCGACCCCAAGGAGTGCGACGCGGTGGCGGAGGTGAAGGCGCTGACCGGCGGCTACGGCGCCGACGTGTCGTTCGAATGCATCGGACACCGCGACACCGCCAAGCTCGCCATCGACGTGATCCGCAAGGCCGGCAAGGCGGTGCTGGTCGGCATCTTCGAAGAGCCCAGCTCCTTCAACTTCTTCGAGATCGTCGCCACCGAGAAGCAGGTCATCGGCTCGCTGGCCTACAATGGCGAATTCGCCGACGTCATCCGCTTCATCGCCGATGGCCGCATCGACGTGCAGCCGCTGATCACCGGCCGCATCACGCTGGACGACATTGTCAGCGGCGGCTTCGAGGAACTGGTCGCCCACAAGGACCGCAACGTGAAGATCATCGTGCAGCCGCAGATGGCGCTTGCTGCGGCCGAACAGCCGGAGCTCGTCCACTGATGGCCCTGCCCGCGATGCACATGAAACCCGCCCGCCCAGAGCACCGGGCCGAAAAGCCGGCATGGCTCCGCGCCCGCGCGCCCGGCGGTGCGGCGTTCGAGGACACGCAATCGCTCGTCCGCCGCCACGGCCTGAACACGGTCTGCGAGGAGGCCGCCTGCCCCAACATCGGCGAATGCTGGAGCAAGCGGCACGCCACGGTGATGATCCTGGGCAGCGTGTGCACGCGGGCCTGCGCCTTCTGCAACGTCGCCACCGGCCGGCCGGACGCGCTCGATCCCCACGAACCGGACCGGCTGGCCGAGGCGGTGGGCGAACTGGGCCTCGCCCATGTCGTTATCACCTCGGTCGACCGCGACGATCTGCCGGACGGCGGTGCGGCGCATTTCGCCCGCTGCATCGCCCGCATCCGCGATACCTCCCCCACCACGACGGTGGAGGTGCTGACTCCCGACTTCCGCAACAAGCCCGGGGCGGTGGAGGCGGTGGCGGATGCCCGGCCCGACGTCTACAACCACAATCTGGAAACCGTGCCGAGGCTCTACTCCGATGTGCGGCCGGGGGCGCGCTATTACGGCTCGCTGCGCCTGCTGGAGCGGGTGAAGGAGCGCGACCCGTCGATCTTCACCAAGTCCGGCATCATGGTCGGACTGGGCGAGGAGCCGGCGGAGGTGCTGCAGGTGATGGACGATCTGCGGGCGGCGGGCGTCGATTTCCTGACCATCGGCCAGTATCTCCGCCCCACCCCCAACCACCACCCGGTCGCCCGCCACGTCACGCCAGAGGAGTTCGAACGCTACGGCACAGTGGCGCGGGCGAAGGGTTTCCTGATGGTGTCGGCAACCCCGCTGACCCGCTCCTCCCACCACGCCGGCCGCGACTTCGAAGAGCTGCGGCGGCGGGCGGCGATGAAGGATTGAGCGTTGCTCTGACCCCAGCGGTCTTCGACGGGACCGCTGGGGTCAGAGCGTGGTCTTCGGCCCGACCGCGACCCCGTCCGGCTGTGGCGGCTTCATCAGCTTGCAATCCTTGACGCAAAAGGTCTGCTGCTCGATCCGGCCGCCGCAGGATTTGAAGCACTCATTATAGTCAATTCCGCAAAAAAGATTACTGGAACAGCTGATCTCGCGCTCAAAATCCTCGATCCTTTTCATCTTCTTTCTATTGAAATCCTTGGGCAATGACTTGACATAGGCCCGATAATCCTCATGCGCGCGGGTCAGGCCCTCGGCCTTGCAGGTTTGAAGGGCCAGTTCCTTCGCAGATTCGCAAATGGACCTCCCCTGTCTGCACTGGGCGATGCAGAGCTGTCCTGCCTCTCCGGTCGGAGAAACATAGGTCGTCGTCGTTTCGAAGTATGGCCTTGGGGTGCAACCGGCCATCTCGGCCGCCAGCAGGCAGCCGAGCACAATAAAACGCGCCTTCATGGTGAATGCCCCGCCGTGGATTGCTTTCAATCGACACGAACAAGGCCCGATGCAAAATAATCCACGTCAGGGGTCGATTCTCGCGAATGCCGCATGGAACCCAACAGGCCGACCGCCCAGAAAGCGACAAGCCGAAACGGGTTGCAGCTTTCAGGACGCACGGAAACCCGCTTAAGTCAAATGCTGTCTTTGCAGGTAGTCCTCGCTCTGCATCTCCATCAGCCGGCTGACCGTGCGTTCGAACTCGAAGGCATGCGTGCCTTCGGGATAGAGGCGTTCGGGCGGGCCTTCGGCGGCGATGACGACGTTCACCTTGTGCTCGTACAGCGCATCGATCAGCGTCATGAAACGCTTGGCCTCGTTGCGCAGTTCGTCCTTCATCGTGGGCACATGGTCGATCAGGACCGTGTGGAAATGGGTGGCGATGGCCAGATAGTCGGCGGCCCCCAGCGGCTTGCCGCACAGGTTCCAGAAATCGACCCAGGCCACGCATTTGGCGGCACGGTCGATCTCGACCCGGCGACCCTGCACCGTCAGATGGCAGGGCTCGCCCGCCGCTCCTCCGGTCAGGTCGGAAAAGGCTTTGGCAATGGCAGCATCCGATGCCGCGCCCAGCGGGTGGTGGTAGATCGGCACGCCCTTCAGACGGTCCAGCCGGTAGTCGGTCGGGCCGTCCAGCGACAGGATGTCGAGCTTCTCCTTGAGGAGCGCGATGAAGGGCAGGAACAGCTCGCGCTGGAGCCCGTCCTTGTACAGCATGTCCGGCGGCCAGTTGGAGGTCGCCACCACCACGACGCCCAGATCGAACAGGTTGGTGAACAGCCGGCCCAGGATCATCGCATCGACGATGTTGGTGACGTGGAACTCGTCGAAGCAGAGCAGCCACGCCTCGTCGGCGAGCGCGCGGGCCAATTCGGGCAGCGCCTCGTCGGGGCCGTCTCCTTTTCCCTTGCCGGATTGCCGGTGGTCGTGGATGCGCTGGTGGATCTCCAGCATGAATTCATGGAAATGGACGCGCCGCTTCTTGTCGACCGGCGCCGTCTCATAGAACAGGTCCATCAGCATCGACTTGCCGCGCCCGACGCTGCCGTAGATGTACAGCCCCTGCGGCGCGGTGGAGGCGATATCCGGCGGCGGCGGCGCGGCGCGGCGGCGACCCAGCCCGAACCGTTCCAGCCACCCTCCCCCGGCCGGCCTGTCGTCACCCGCGGGCTGCGGCTGATAGCCCTTCAGCGCCTGATACAGGCTTTGGAACTTCTCCGCCGCCAGTTCCTGGTCGGGATCGGGGCGAAGAGTGCCGCTGCCGCGGCGGGCGCGGTAGAGCGAAAGCGGTCCGTCGGTCATGGGAATATGGGCGATCCGGCTGCCTAGATGGCCCTTACCTAGCGGAAGGAAACGCTCCCGGCAACCGCCGACAGGATGGCGGAAGGGGAATGGCAGGGTGGCGCACGACGCCATGACGGCCCCTGGAACGGAAATGCGGCGGCGCGGCATGTGCGCGCATCGGCAATCCCCATGTTTCAGTTCCGTTGCACTTTCTTTAGGGTATCGGCTCATCCGATCAACACGGGCCGTCCGGCCGCAAGCCTCACTGGAAGCCGCAACGCCGATGCCCGTTCCAGGGTCTGCCTCTCCGCCGCTGCCCCGCTCCACCGCCGGTCTGGCGCAGGCACTGCGTGGACGTTTGGGATCGGTGCGCTTCCTGATGACCGCCTCCGGCCTCGCCTTCATCCTCGTGGTGAACGCGCTGATCGGTTACGGCATTCTGTTGGGCCGGCGCGAGGCCCTGGATGCGGGGGAGCGCGCCACCCGCGATCTTGCCCGCATGCTGGAAGCGCAGACTTTGCGCACCGCCTTTTCGGTCGACCAACTGCTGCGGGACCTCGCTTTCGCGCTCGACATGCTTCCCGACGGCACCCGGCGCGGCAGTCCGGCCATCCATCACCATCTGCGGGAGCGGCGCGATTCCTTCGCTGAACTGGCCGATCTGGTGGTGGTCGGCGCCGACGGCCTCGCCCTGCACCATTCGGCCGAGGCGCCCTTGCCGACGGCGACGCTGTCGGACCGTGCCTATTTCACCGGGCCGCGCGACGGTGCGGGAGAGGGGCTGCATGTCAGCGCCGCCATCGCCAGCCGGGTGCGGGCCGGGACGCGCGTCATTCCCTTCAGCCGGCGCTGGACGGAGCGCAGCGGCGGCTTCCGCGGCGTGCTGGTCGCCATGGTCGACCCGAACCGGCTGGCGGCGACGCTGGAATCGCGGAACATCGACCGCAAGGGCGGCGTGATCCTGGCGCTGACGGACGGCACCATCCTGCTGGACCGGCCGCCGGGTCACAATGCGCCGGCCCGGCTGACCGACTGGCCGGCGGTCTGGCAGGCGTTGGCGGCGCATGACGAGGCCACCATCCGCGACGCCATGCCGGTTTCAGGTCCCGCTGGTCCGCAGCCCGGGGTCGACAGTTTGGTCAGCGTGCGGCGGGTGCAGGGCTATCCCTTCGTCATCGTGGCGACGTTGCCGGTGGGGGCGGCGCTGGCCGAATGGCGGCGCGATACGGCGGCCTGGACCGCCATCGGCACGGTCATGACCATCGCCATCGCTCTGCTGACCGCCTTCGTCGTCCGCCAGCATGCCCGGCGGGAGGAGGATCAGACCCGGCTGGCCCGTGCCTCACGCCGGATCCGCGGCATCCTCGATTCCATGCTGGATGCGGTGGTGACCTTCGACAGCGCCGGGCGCATCGTCACCTTCAACCGGGCGGCCGAGATGATGTTCGGCGTGCCGGAGCGCGAGATGATCGGCCAACCGATCGAGGCGCTGATCCCCGACGCCCGCGGCGGCGCCAACGACCGCGACCTGACGGCCCTGCGCCGCGACGGCCGTGCCTTCCCGGTCGGCTTCACCGTCAGCGATCTGCGGCTGGGCGGCGGTCCCTGCGCTCCTGCGTCCTACCCGGCCTCCGTCGGCGCGCTGCGTCCGGACGAACCGCGCATCTATGTCGGCGTCATCCGCGACATGACCCGCCGCAAGCAGCAGGAGGCGGAACTGATCGCCTCGAAGACGCAGGCGGAACTGGGAAACCGGGCGAAGAGCGAATTCCTCGCCAACATGAGCCACGAGCTGCGCACCCCGCTGAACGCAATCATCGGCTTCGCCGAGGTGCTGGACAGCGAGTTCTTCGGCGCCGTCAATGAACGGCAGAAGTCCTGCATCGCCGACATCCACGACAGCGGCCGGCATCTGCTCGACATCGTCAACGCCGTGCTGGACATGTCGAAGCTGGACTCCGGCCAGTTCGAGCTGTGCGAAGAGGCGGTCGAGGCGCATGAGGCGGTCGGGCAATGCCTGATGATGGTGCGCGACCGTGCCGCCGCCGGCGGGGTCGCCATCCACAACGAGGCGACGGCCGCCGTCGCCACCTTGTGGGTCGACCGCCGGGCCTTCAAGCAGGTGATCCTGAACCTGCTGTCCAACGCCGTGAAGTTCACGCCCAGCGGCGGAAGCATCACAATCACCGCCGGTCTGGACGAGGATGGCGGCTTCGCGCTGACGGTGGCCGACACCGGAATCGGCATCCCGCCCGACTTCATGGCCGACCTGTTCCAGCCCTTCCGTCAGGCGGAGAATGCCGCGAACCGCAGGTACGAGGGCACCGGGCTGGGCCTGTCGATCTCGAAGAACTTCGTCGACCTGCATGGCGGAACGCTGACCTGCCGCAGCACGCCGGAGGCCGGGACCGCGATGACGGTACGGCTGCCGGCGGAACGGGTGATCGATCGCTCGATCAAGATGGACAGCCACGCCGCGCCCGCGGCCTGAGACTGCCTCGACGCACGCGGCCGGAGGACGCAAAACCCATGCGGAAGAGCCAGATCAGCGAATGCGCGTCGCGGTGAAACGGCGGGGCGGATTGACGAAATCGTCCTGGGCGGCGATCAGCTGAAGCTCCCGCGTACCGATGCGCTTGGTCGTCTCGAAGATGGCGAAGATCGCCGCGGCCGCCTTTTCCAGCGCATCGGCCGGGTCGAAGGCGGTCAGGTAATGGGCGAGGAACAGCGCCGCCACCGCGTCGCCCGACCCGTTGGGCGGCGGGTCGAAGGTCAGGCGCGGCGTGGACACCAGCCAGGAGCCGTCGGCGCCGTCCGCCAGCATCTCGATGCTGTCGGGATCGGCATCGCTGCGCGTCAGGCTGGTGACCAGGACCAGCCGCGGCCCGCGTGCCCGCAATGCCGCGGTGGCGGCCAGCGCGTCGTCCAGCGTCTCCACCTTGCGGTCGGTCAGATATTCCAGCTCGAACTGGTTCGGCGTCATCAGATCGGCGGCGGGCACCGCATGGTCGCGGATGAATTCCGGCAGGCCGGGCCGCACGAAGAAGCCGCGCCCGACATCGCCCATCACTGGATCGCAGCAATAGATCGCATGCGGATTGGCGCCCTTCACCCGCGCCGCGGTCTCGACGATCACCTGCCCCAGCTCGACGGCGCCCATATAGCCGGACAGCACTGCGTCCTGAGCCGGCAGCACGCCGCGGGCGGCGATGCCGTCGACGATGTCGGCGATGTGCTCCGCCGTGAAGACCTGTCCGGTCCAGGCGCCATAGCCGGTGTGGTTGGAGAACTGGACGGTGTTCACCGCCGTGGCGTCGATCCCCAGCCGCTGCAGCGGAAACACCGCGGCCCGGTTGCCGACATAGCCATAGGCGACGTGCGATTGGATGGTGAGGACGCTTTTCATGACAGCAAGCGTAAGCGACCGTCCGCCGGGCGTAAAGCCGCCGACTCCGGGACGATGGCCGGGGCTAGCGGCATGGCTGCCATGCGCCTGCCCGTGCGGACACTGTGACGGCCTGGCCCATGGACAGGGTGGCGCCCCGCGGCTAAAGCTGCCGTCTCCAACCATTCGCAATTCCGGGAAACCGCCATGGCCACGACCGTCCGCCCCCGCCGCAGCGTGCTCTACATGCCGGGTTCGAACGCCCGCGCGCTGGAGAAGGGGCGCAGCCTGCCCGCCGACGGGCTGATCCTCGACTTGGAGGATGCGGTCGCCCCCGACGCCAAGGCGATGGCGCGCGACACAATCGCGACCGCGCTGTCGGCCGGCGGCTATGGCGGGCGAGAACTGATCGTCCGGGTGAACGGGCTGAACACGCCCTGGGGCTATGACGATCTGCGCATGGCCGCGGCCAGCGGCGCCGACGCCGTGCTGCTGCCGAAGGTGGAGAGCCCCGACGCCGTGCGGCAGGCCGAAGCGGTGCTGCGCGCCGCCGGGGCGTCGGCCGGGCAGACGATCTGGTGCATGATGGAAACGCCGCTGGGCATCCTGAACGCCAAGGAGATCGCCGGAGCCTCCCCCGCCGTCGGCGCCCTGGTGCTCGGGACCTCGGACCTCGCCAAGGACCTGCACGCCGCCCACACGGCAGAGCGGCTGCCGATGATCACCAGCCTGGGGCTGTGCCTGCTGGCGGCACGGGCCTATGGGCTGGCGGTGCTGGACGGCGTGCATCTGGACCTGAACGACGACGAGGGCTTCGCCGCCTCCTGCCGGCAGGGGCGGGAATTGGGCTTCGACGGCAAGACGCTGATCCATCCCAAGACGATTGCCGCCTGCAACGCCGCCTTCGCCCCGGATGACGAGGAAATCGCCCAAGCCCACCGCATCATCGCCGCCCATGCGGAGGCAGCCGCCGCCGGCAAGGGCGTGGTGCTGGTCGACGGCAAGCTGGTGGAGAACCTGCATGTCGAGAACGCCCGCCGGCTGGTGACCCTGGCCGACGCCATCGCCAAGCTGCAAACCGCGGGGTGAGCAGCGGCAAGACTGTTGCCGAAACGAAATGATCGCTGCACCGACAATTCCGGTTGCAGAATTTATTGGTGATTTGGAACCAACCCCCCGGCTGTCCGGTTGTCGAATCAACAAGGCACAGTCGGAGGTTGGTTATGGCCTCGAAAGAGAGCAATCGTACGTCGGGCCGCGGCTTCGCGTCGATGGACCCTGATCGGCAACGCCAAATTGCCAGCAAGGGCGGCGAAAGCGTACCGGCCGACAAACGCAGCTTTTCAAAGAACCCGGAACTCGCGGCGGAAGCCGGGCGCAAGGGTGGGCGCAGCGTGCCCGCCTCCTCGCGCAGCTTCTCCAAGAACCCCTCGCTGGCGGCGGAAGCCGGCCGCAAGGGCGGACAGGCGAGCCATGGCGG
>NZ_CAMLJP010000114.1 GCF_946480385.1 uncultured Azospirillum sp. | reverse complement strand
GTCTCGCCGCTTCGGCTCCACCCTCCATGTCGATCGTTCCCAAGGCGCTGACCGCCTTTCGCGAGGCGCATCCCGACATCGTCGTACGGTCGCTTGTCGCGCCGGTCGCCAGCATTCTGGACATGCTGCGCAGCGGCGACGTTCTGTTGGGGGTGGCGATGAACGACATGCCCCATCACGACCTTGATGTCGAGACAGTCGGGCATGCCGAACTTGTCTGCCTTTTGCCGGAGGGGCATCGGCTGGCCGAACAGGCTGAAGTTGGATTTGCCGATCTGGCGGAGGAGACGCTGATTTCCTACCGCGTGGACACGCTGCCCGGCCGATTGTTGGCGGGTGCGGTCGAGGCGGAGGGCGGCGTCTACGCCCCGGCGGTGGAAATCGATCTGTCGATCACCGCGCTGCCCTTCGTACGCGAGGGAATAGGCGTGGCGGTCGTCGACGGACTTCTGCCGTGGAATCAGTTCTCCGGCATTGTCCAGCGGCCCTTCCGCCCGAGTATCCTCGTGCCCATCACCATTCTGACCAGCAAGGAGCGGCCGCTGTCCGGTAGTCACGACCTGATGCGCGACTGCCTGCGCCGGGCCGCGCGCTCGCTGGTGCCGGGCGGCGCCTGAAGGTCACGCTTTCTAGTCAGAAATCGGCGACCTTGCCGGCGGAGAATCCGGCGAAGCGGTCGGGATGGTAGGGCTTGGGATCGACGATCGGCGCCTGATCGGTGACGAGGTCGGCGATCAGATGCCCTGCTCCGGGGCCGATGCCGAAGCCGTGACCGCTGAAGCCTGCCGCCAGGATCAGGCCGGGCAGGCTGCCGACCTCGCCGATGGCGGGAACGCCGTCGGGCGTGCTGTCGATGTAGCCGGCCCAGGCGGCGGTGACCGGCGCGTTCTTCAGGCCGGGCAGCAGGGCCATGGCCCGTTCATGGGTCAGGCGGATGGTGCTGCGGTCCGGAATGGGGTCCAGCACCCGTACCCGCTCCATCGGCGTCGGGCGGTCGAGCCGCCAGCGCCGCAGCGTCTCGTGGCCGGAGCGCATCCCCTCCAGCCCGCCGGGCATCAGGCTGCGCCAGCGCCGCTTGAACATCGGCATGAATTGTGGCGCGAAGCGGATCTGCTGCATGGTCGGATCGACGCGCCCGCGCCCGCTGATCGCCAGCGTGTGGCCACCGTCGCCGCGCCGGGTGATCGACACCGCAGCGGTGTGCAGCGCGTCGGGAAGGCCGGTGGGGCTGGGGCCCACCGACAGGATCGACGAGCGGATGGAGGCGAGCGGGAAACGCACGCCGATCTGGTGACAGAAGGAGGAGGCCCAGGCTCCGCCCGCCAGGACCACCAGCTTGGTGCGGATCGTGCCCTTTTCGGTGACGACGCCGCTGACCCGCCCGCCGCTGGTTTCCAGCCCGCGTGCGGCGCAGCCCTGATGCACCGTGCCGCCCAGCGTCATGATCGCCCGCGCCACGGCGGGAGCCGCACGGGCCGGATCGGCGATGCCGTCCGACGGCGAGAAGACGCCGCCCTTCCAGGTCTTTCCAGTTGCGCGGCCACGCTCCGCGGCTTCGGCGCCGCTCAGCATGTGGGTGGTGACGCCGACCGTCCGGGCGAAGTCGCGCCAGCGCGCCCAGCCTGCCAATTCCTGGTCGTCATTGCTGAGATAGAGCAGGCCGCAACGGCTGAAGCCGGTGTCCTCGCCGCTTTCGGCGGCAAAACGCTCCCACAGATCCAGACTCTTGGTCGCCATCGGCAGTTCCCGCGCGTCGCGGTTCTGCTGCCGGCACCAGCCCCAGTTGCGGCTCGACTGCTCCGCCCCGACCTGCCCCTTCTCCACCAGGGCCACCGACAGTCCGCGCCGGGCCAGATAGTAGGCCGCCCAGACGCCGACGATGCCGCCGCCGATCACGACGACGTCCGCCTGTTCGGGCAGGTGCTGTGAGGACGCGATGGTTTGCAATGGGGCTGGCATTGGGAGGATCTCCGATTTCGGCGTTGCGTCATCTAGCCATGCCACGCGGCCCGGTAGGCGCTGCTTTGGCCGATTCAACGGCATTATCTTCTGTCGTTGCCGGAGGACATGATGCTTTGTTCTGCCGGGGACCTGCGTCTTGGTCATCGACAGGCAGGCGGTGCGTGCTAAGCTGACTTGGTCCGACCGGCAGAATTTTCTGCTGTCGTTTTCCGTTCCCTGCCCTCGAACCGGATGGGTTCCCCATGAAGCTGGACCGCATCGACATCAAGATTCTGCATCAGCTCCAGAAGAACGGCCGGATCACCAACGTGGAGTTGGCCGAGCTGGTGAATCTGTCGCCCAGCCCCTGCCTGATGCGCGTCAAGAAGCTCCAGGCCGAGGGCTACATCGAAGGCTATACGGCGCAGATCAATGTCAGCAAACTCGGCCAGACACTGACCGTCTTCACCGAGGTGACGCTGAAGAACCACCGGCAGGTCGATTTCGCCCGCTTCCTGGCCGCCGTCAAGAAGATCGAACAGATGCTGGAATGCCATCTGGTGTCCGGCGGCTACGACTACATGCTGAAGTTCGTCACGTCCGGCATCGGCGAGTATCAGGAAATCATGGAGAAGCTGACCGACATGGACATCGGCATCGACAAATACTTCAGCTACGTCGTGCTGAAGTCGCCGATCGTCCGGGCGCACATGCCGCTGACCACGCTGTTTCCAATGTGAGGGCCGTCGCGGCGGAACCGCCGCATCCCGCGCGGCGGCGAACCGCGCGGGATGCGGGGGGGGGCAGTCAGGCGACCCGCATCCGGTCGGCGTCGATGTCCAGCGTGTCGAGCCATGTCGGATCCAGTTTGGGAACCGACGAGAACAGCAGCTGCGAATAGGGATGCTGCGGTTGCTGCCGGGCGGAGGGGATGATGGTCTCGACCGCCTGCCCACGATACATCACGATGATCTCGTCGCAGATCGCCTCAATCACCGACAGGTCGTGGCTGATGAAGACATAGGACAGGCCAAGCTCGCGCTGCAGCTCCTTCAGCAGATCGATGATCGTCGATGCGACGACGGTGTCGAGGGCCGAGGTGATCTCGTCGCACAGGATCAGTTTCGGTTCGGCGGCGAGCGCACGGGCGAAGTTCACCCGCTGTTTCTGTCCACCAGACAGTTCCGACGGAAGGCGGTGGCGCAAGGCGCGGGGCAGGCGGACCATGTCCATCAGCGCATCGACCCGCGCATCGCGGGCCTTGCCGCGCAGGCCGTGATAGAAGGTCAGCGGACGGCCGAGAATATCCTCGATCGACTTGGCCGGGTTCAGCGCCGTGTCGGCATGCTGGAAGACGATCTGAAGGTCTCGCAACTGCTCGCGGCTGCGCTGGCGGGCACTGTGCCACAGCTCCCGCCCGTCGAACTGGATGTCGCCGTTGCAGGCCGGCAGGATGCCGGCGATGGCGCGCGCCAGGGTCGATTTTCCGCAGCCGGACTCCCCGATGATGCCGAGGTTGGTGCCCCGCTTCACCTGCAGGCTCACCCCCTTGACCGCGAGGGCCAGCGGCTGGCCGTTCGACTGCGGTGGGCCGTAGCCGGCGCTCAGCGTTTTGATTTCCAGCAGCGGGGAGGCATCGGTGGCAAAGGCCTCCGCCGCGGCAACCCGCCCGCCGGTGTCGGGGTGGAAGGCTTGCAGCAATTCCTTGGTGTAGGGATGGGTCGGGCGCGTCAGGATGTCGTTGACGCTGCCGGTTTCCTGCACCTCTCCGTGGCGCAGCACCATGATGCGGTCGGCGATCTGGGCGACCACGGCAAGATCGTGGGACACATAGACACAGGCGATCCGGCGCTTGGTGGTCACCGCCTTGAAGGCGCGCAGCACCTCGACCTGGGTGGTGACGTCGAGCGCCGTGGTCGGCTCGTCGAAGATCACCACCTTGGGATCGCCGATGAGGGCCATCGCCGCCGCCAGCCGCTGCAACTGCCCGCCGGACACCTGGTGCGGGTAGCGATCGCCGATGCTGTCGGGATTGGGCAGCGACAGGGCGCGGAACAGGGCGACCGCCCGGCGGCGGGCCTCGTCCGGCGCCATCAGCTGGTGGATCCGCGTCACCTCGATGACCTGATCCATGATCGTCGCCGCCGGGTTGAAGGCGGCCGCCGCACTCTGCGGCACATAGGCGACGACCGTGCCGCGCAGGGCCGCCCGTTGCTTTTCCGACAGGGTCACCATGTCATGGCCGTCGACCCGCACGGTGCCGCCGGAAATCCGGCAGCCGGGACGAGCGTAGCCCAGCAGCGTCATGGCGGCGGTGGTCTTGCCGGACCCGCTTTCGCCGATGAAGGCGACGGTCTCGCCGGCGGCGATGTCGAGGTCGATGCCCTTCAGGATTTGGATCCAGCGGCCGGAATCGGTGGTGGCCTCGACCGTCAGATCGCGGATTTCGACGAGGTTCGTCATCAGGAGGCACTCCGATCCCGGATCTTCCGCGGAAGATTGTCGATCAGCAGATTGACGCTGATGGTCAGGGTGGCGATGGCCAGCGAGGGCACGATCACCGCGGGCGCCGCGAAGGGCAGGCCGCCGATGTTCTCGCGCACCAGCGCCCCCCAGTCGGCGTAGGGCGGCTGGACACCCAGCCCCAGGAAGGACAGGCCCGACAGCAGCAGCACGATGAAGACGAAGCGCAGGCCAAGATCGGCCAGAACCGGACCGACGATGTTGGGCAGGATCTCCGACCCGATCAGATAGGGCAGGCTCTCCCCGCGGATGCGGGCGACCATGATGAAGTCCATGGTGTCGATGTTGACCGCCAGCGACCGGCTGAAGCGGTAGGCTCCGGGGATGTAGATGACCGACAGGGTCAGGATCAGAACCGGGATCGACGATCCCACCGCCGCCACCACCATCAGGCCGAACAGCTTGCTGGGGATCGAGTTCATGGCGTCGAGCACCCGGCTGACCACCATGTCCACCGGCCCGCGCAGCACGGCGGAGGTCATGCCCAGCACGACGCCGGAGAAGCAGGCGATGGAGACCGCGGCCAGCGAGATGCCGACGGTGTAGCGCGTCCCGTAGATGATGCGGGACAGCATGTCACGGCCGAGATAATCCGAGCCGAGCCACAGGCCGGGCCGTATCGGACCGAAGTAATCGAAATCGACCATGTCCCCCACGGAGTGAGGGGCGAGGTAGGGGGCGAACAGGGCGACCAGCGCCCAGAACAGAACCACGCAGAAACTGACCAGGCCTACCGGATTGATCCTGTAGCCGGACCATGTTGCGAGGGAGCCGGTGGAAGTATGTGTCTTCATCGGAGCCTCGGGTTCGACAGGATGGCGACGATGTCAGCGGCGGTGATCAGGATCAGATACCCCAGGCAGAAAATCATCGCGCAGGACTGGATCAGTGGCAGGTCGCGGGTGGACACCGCGTCGACCATCAGCTTGGCGATGCCGGGATAGTTGAAGATCGTCTCGACGATGATGACGCCGCCCACCAGATAGGACAGCGACAGCGCCACCGCGTTGGAGATCGGGCCGAGCGCGTTGGGCAAGGCATGGCGCAGGACCAGCCGGGGGCGCGACGCGCCTTTCAGCAGCGCCATCTCGACATAGGGCGTGTTCAGCGTTTCGATCACGGCGGCCCGGCTCATGCGGATCATCTGCGCCGAAACCCCGAAGGTCAGCGTGATGACCGGCATGGCATAGGCCCGCAACAGCCCGGAGAAGCTGTCCACCTGATAGGTGAAGGACAGGGCGGGCAGCCATTTCAGGTAAACCGCGAACACCAGGACGGCCAAGGTCGCCAACACGAATTCCGGAACCGAGATGATGCCGATGGTGGCGATGGTGACGACGCGGTCATACAGCGTGCCCCGCCACATGGCCGCGGTGATGCCGAGCGTCAGCGCAAGAGGGACCGATATCAGGGTGGTCATGGCGGCAAGCTTCAGCGTGTTGAGCAGCCGGCCGCCGATCAGCGACGCCACCGGCATATGGTTGGCGTAGGAGGTGCCGAGATCGCCCTGGAACAACCCGCCGATCCAGTAGAAGAAGCGCAGAAGGGCCGGTTCGTCGAGATGCATGGCCGTGCGCAGGCCGGCGATCGCCTCCGGCGTCGCCGCCTGACCCAGCAGGATAGTCGCCGTATCGCCGGGCAGCAGCGTGGTGGCGAAGAACACCGCGAAGGACACGATGGTCAGGGTGACCAGCGCGATGAACAGCCGGCCGAGGATGAGGGAGGGAACACGTGATGTCATGCCTGGCCTCTGCATGGTGAGGCGCCCCCGGAGGGCTTGCCCGGTTGGGCGACGACGAGAGGGGCCACGGCGGGCCGGGACGGTCGGACAGTCGCCCGGCCCGGCCCGCCGATTTACTGTTTCAGGCGGCCAGCCAGACATATTCGGCAAACGCGTAGCCCATCATGCCGCCCAGCGGGTTCGGGGCCAGTCCCTTCAGCTTGTCGGTGATGGCGTCCACGTTGGAGATGTAGGCGGGGATGATGGTGCCGGCCTCTTCGGAGATCATCACCTGCATCTGGTCGTACAGCTCCTTGCGCTTGGCCCAGGCGAGCGTGCCGCGCGCTTCGATCATCATCTTGTCGAACTTCTCGGACTTGTACTTGCTCTCGTTCCACGGCGCTTCGGAGGCGTAGAGCAGGGAGAAGAGGATGTCCGGCGTCGGGCGCGGGTTGATGTTGCCGAAATGGATCGGCGCCTTCAGCCAGTAATTGCTCCAATAGCCGTCGGACGGCACGCGCTGGACGTCGAGCTTCATGCCGATGTCGGCGCCGGCGGCCTGGATCACCATGGCCATGTCGACGGCGGACGAGGCGGCATCCGACGTGATCACCGGGATGGACTGCCCCAGCACGCCCGCCTTCTTGAACAGGGACTTGGCCCGTTCCGGATCGAAAGCCTTGGGCTTCAGCGCGGCGTTGTGGAAGGGGCTGGACGGGGACACCGGCTGATCGTTGCCGACCTCGCCGAAACCGCGCAGGGCGGATTTGACGATCTGCTCGCGGTTGACGAGATATTTCATCCCGTCCACGAAATCCTTGCGGCTGCCCGGCTCCATGTCCAGCCGGATGTTCAGGTCGGTGTAGTTGCCGGACGTCGTCTTGGACAGGGAGAAGCCCTGCTGCCCCTCGACCAGCCGTGTGGAGCGCGGGTTGATCGAGGCGGCGAGGTGGATGTCGCCGGACAGAAGCGCGTTGACGCGGGCGTTGTCGTCGCTGATCGCGAAGAATTCGAAGGAGTCGACGTACGGGCCGCCCTTCCAGTAGTTCGGATTGCGCACGCCGATGGACCGCACGCCCGGCTCGAAGCTTTTGCAGATGAAGGCGCCGGTGCCGTTGCCCTTGGAGAAGTCGGTGGTGCCGTCGGCCACGATCATGAAGTGATGCATGGCCAGGATGGTCGGCAGGTCGGCGTTCGCGGTCGCCAGCGTGATGGCGACGGTGCTCTTGTCCACCGCCTTGATGTCGGTCATCTGGGCGGCGATCTTCGCGACCTTCGACCCGACGGCCGGATCGAGATGGCGCTTCAGCGAGAACACCACGTCGTCGGCGGTCAGCGACTTGCCATCGTGGAAGGTGACGCCCTTGCGGAGCTTGATCGTCCAGGTCTTGGCGTCCTCGGTATCGACGGACTGGGCCAGCTCCATCTTCGGGATGCCGGCCTTGTCGAGGAAGGTCAGGCGGTTGTAGAAGGCGCAGCAGCGGACATAGTCGGTCGACAGCGACGCCTTCGCCGGGTCGAGCGTGTCGGCGGTGGACGACGACCAGCCGGCGGCCTTGAGCGCACCGCCCTTCACCGGTTCATCGGAAACCGCGGCGCTGGCGCGGCCCACGAGGAGGTTGGCGGCGGTGAGCGACACACCGCCCGCCATCAGCATCTTGAGCAGATCGCGGCGGTTGGCCCCGCGCCGGATGGCGCTTTCGACCATGCTGTCGTCGATCCGGGTCCAGCTATCAGGCGTCTTTGTCATGCTAGCCTCACTCTGTTCGTGTGTTGTCAGTTTCTTATTTCTTGGCGCGCTCCGGTTTGGTCCGGTTACGCGGAGACCGTCTTCGGCGTAGCGGCGGCCGCGTCGACGGCATCGGCCAGTTCCGCCATCGAGCGGAAATGGAAATCCGGTTCGGTGAACTCGGCCGGCTCGATGGTGCCGCCATAGCCCTTCAGCGCGTGCCGCCGCTGGATCCAGCAATTGGTCATGCCGAGGCGCCGCGAAACCCCGATGTCGTGATACTGGCTCTGGGCGACGTGCAGGATGTCGTCCTTGCTGCCGCCGTCGCGCTCGACGAAGTCGAACACCTGCTGGAAGAAGGCGGGGTCGGGCTTCTCGACGCCGGTGTCGTCGGCGGTGAAGCCGGCAAAGAACGGGTCGCCCAGCTCGCGGGAGAAATGGGTGAAGGCCCAGCGCCGCGCATTGGTCATCGCGATCAGCTTGTACCGCTTGGCCAGACGGGCCATGGCATCCCTGCTGTCGGGGAAGCCGGCCCAGGACGCTGCGGAATCGCGCAGGCGTTCACCGTACTGTGTGCCGGCGGGCAGGCCCAGCTTCGGCGCGATGACCGAATAGACCCGCACCAGATCGTCGGGGAACAGGTCGGTGGCGTCGGTATAGCGCGCTTCGCGGTAGAGGGTCAGCGCCGCTTCGCCGTCCACCGTTGTTCCCGCCTCCGCTGCGATTGCGGCGAGGCAGTCCTTGATGCCGGCTTCGAAGTCGATGAGGGTGCCGACGACGTCGAAGGTCAGATATTTGAAATTCAGCAGACTCTTGGGCAACGCACCAACTCCTCATCAAGGACCGCGTGGGAACCATTCCGGTTCGGCGGAGCGTTTCAGGTCCGGCGGGATCGGTCGCCGGGGTGTTTCTGGAGGTGGCCCCTCTGGAGATAGCCCAGAGTTCCGGTCTTCTGTCCCATCCAGTGTGGTCTAAGGGCTTGACGCCTGTCTCTGAATTTCGATGCCGGACAGCAGAAAATGCCGGATACGGGGGTGTTCACGGATTCTTGCGCGGACGCCCCCGTTTTCGCCTATCGCATCGCCCGGCGGACGTCGGGGTCTTCCAATGTCTGGTCGAGCGTGCGGGCCGTGCGCTCCAGGATCGCGTCGATGTCATCATCGGTGCAGCAGAGCGGCGGGGCATAGCCCAGGACGCCGTTGGCGAATGCACGGATGACCAAGCCGTTGGTCCAGGCCCGGTCGAAAATCCGCCGGGACGGCTCGGCGGCGGCGGGCAGCGGGGTCTTGCGGTCCTTGTCCACCACCAGCTCGATGGCGGCCAGCATGCCGCGCCCGCGCACATCGCCGACCAGCGGGTGGTCGCGCAGGGCACGCAGTCCGGCCATCAGCCGGGCGCCGGCCTTCACGCCGTTGGCCAGCAGGCCGTCCTCGTACAGCCGCAGCGCCTCCAGCCCCACCGCGGCACTCACGGGGTGGGCGGAGTAGGTGTAGCCATGGCCGACCGCGGCGGGGCCGGCAGCATCGGCGATGGTGGCATACACCGCGTCCGACAGGAATACGGCCCCCATCGGCACATAGCCGGAGGTCAGGCCCTTCGCCGTGGTCATCAGGTCGGGGACCACGCCGTCGTCGGTGCAGGCGAACAGCGGGCCGGTGCGGCCGAAGCCGGTGATGACCTCGTCGGCGACGAACAGGATGCCGAGGCTGCGGCAGCGGTCGCTCATCGCCTTCATCCAGCCGTCGGGTGGAACCAGAACGCCGCCAGACCCCTGGATCGGCTCCGCATAGAAGGCGGCGACCCGCTCCGGCCCACCGATCTCGGCGATCTTGGCGTCGAGCGCGGCGAGCGAGGCGGCGATGATCGCGTCGGCATCGTCGCCGACCGGATTGCGGTAGGCGTAATGCGACGGAATCTTGTGCTGCCAGTCGAACGGCACGCCGAAGCCGGCATGGAAGGCGGGCAGGGCCGTCAGCCCGGCGCCGACGGTGGAGGAGCCGTGATAGCCCTGCTCGATCGAGATGAACTGGTCGCGCTGTGGCTGGCCCTTCGCCTGCCAGTAATAGCGGATGAAGCGGATGGTGCTGTCCACCGCGTCCGACCCGCCCAGCGTGAAGAAGACGTGGTTCAGATCGCCGGGGGCACGTTCGGCCAGCGCCGCCGCCAGCCGGATCGCCGGCTCGCTGCCAAGCCCGAAATAGCCGGTGGCGTAGGGCAGTTCCTGCAACTGCCGGGTGGCGGCCTCGACGAGGCTCTTCTGCCCATAGCCGGCATTGACGCACCACAGGCCGGCGAAGCCGTCCACCAGCCGGTGGCCGGTCGTGTCGGTGAGGGTCGCCCCGGAACCGGAGGCGATCACCCGGACGCCGGTCTTCTCATGGCCACGGTATGAGGCGACGGGATGCACCAGATGGGCACGGTCGAGTTCGATCAGGGAATTGCTGAGCATGGTCCTCTCCGGATCAGCCGAGTGCCTGGCTGGCGAGCGCGAAAGTCGAAACGGGGGCGGTCGATGCGGGTGCCGATGCCGCCGATGCGGTGGGAGCGGGGCGGCGCATGGCGATTCCGCCGCCGACATGGCGAAGGCCGCAGTCGGCCAGCCAGGGCCCGAGGCCGGTGTCGGCGGTGGTGTCCACCCGCAGGAAATTGCCGGGATTCGCGGCGATGATCGGACCGATCAGAGCCTTGGCGCCGTCCGCATCGGGCGCAACCACCGGACCGATGACCTGACCGCGGCCGAAGTCGCGCAGCGCCGCGAAGCCGACGGGAACGCCGTTGCGGCGCAGGATCTTGAAGGAGCCGATCTTGGCGAAACGCTCCAGCAGCAGGCTGCGGTCGGCACCGAAGGCCTGCCGGTCGAGGGCGGCGATGGCGGCGCGGTCGCCGGCGCGGGCCGGGGTGACGTCTTCCGCCGCAACCGCTGACATCGGACTGGCCTCCCCCTGGTATTGAAGGACAGTGCCGATTTCGCGGAAGCCCAGTTTTTCGTATAGCGGAAGCCCGTCGGTGGTGGCGACGAGGCGCAGGGGGCGGCCTCCCGCGAGAATCATGGCCTCGTCCATCAGGCGGCGGCCAAGGCCCTGCCCGCGCCAGCCTTCATCGACGATCACCATGTTGATGGTGGCGGCATCCTCGCCATAGGGGGTCATCAGCACCGTGCCGACGACCTGTGCGCCCTCCGGCGCCTCGGCATCCACGGCGACCAACCCCTGGCTGAGCGCGAGGGTCAGGGACCAGTCTTCCAGACGGTGCGGCCATTGCGCCTGCCGCGACAATGCGAGCGCATCCTTGAGATGCTTCGGTTCGAAAGCCACACAGTGAACCGTTCTTTTGGAAACCGTATTCTTGCTCATGGGCAGTCCTTTCACCCTCTGCCTCAAGAGTGGGCGCACCGCCTCCGGACGTTCGTCTGAAGGCGACGCCCGCCGCGACATCTTCCACCTTTGCTTCGGCGGCCGGCCGCATCTTATGCCGTGGCGGGGCCGGCCAATGCCGCGGATGGGGCGCTCGGACCCTGTTCTGGCCCCGCTCCAGGAGCGTGAACGCCGTTTCGCTCCCAACCAAATGCTGAGCGTCGAGACGGAAACGGAACTTTGTGCTTTCGCGCCGGGCAATTCGGTCAGGCCCATCTTCGCGGCGACGCTAGGATCATGGGGCAGGGCCGATCGCGCCCCATTGCATTCCCCCCGCCCCCATCCCGAGGAAGCAGCCATGAGCCAGTTTCGGCCGAAATACGTCACCTTCGATTGCCACGGCACGCTGATCAACTTTCAGATGGCCGAAGCCGCGCGCGATCTGTACGGGTCGATCCTCGACGAGGCGCGGATGACGGAGTTCATCAAGAATTTCGCCGCGTACCGCCTCGACGAGATCATGGGCGACTGGAAGCCCTACGCGGAGGTCGTGCACAACTCGCTGGAGCGCACCTGCAAGCGCAACAACGTCGTCTTCCGCGACGAGGACGCGCGCATGGTCTATGAGCGGGTTCCCACCTGGGGGCCGCATGCCGACGTGCCGGCCGGTCTGGCAAAGGTCGCCAAGGAAATCCCGCTGGTCATCCTGTCCAACGCCATGAACGACCAGATCCCTTCGAACGTGGCGAAGCTCGGCGCGCCCTTCCACGCCGTCTACACGGCCGAACAGGCGCAGGCCTATAAGCCGCGCTTCCAGGCGTTCGAATATATGTTCGACATGCTCGGCTGCGGGCCGGAGGACATCCTGCACTGCTCCTCCTCCTTCCGCTACGACCTGATGTCGGCGCATGATCTGGGGATCCGCAATAAGGTGTGGGTCAACCGCGGCCACGAACCGGCCAATCCCTATTACGGCTATACAGAGATTCGCGACATCTCCGGCCTGCCCGGCGTGGTCGGGCTGTAAGGGACGGATTTTACGGTTCAGGCTGTAATGGGAAGGACCCAGGTCATGAAATTCGTCTCCTACTGGCACGACACCGCTCCGGCCTTCACAGGCGGGGCCGAGGGAACTGTCGAGGGCCAGTACGACGTCGCCATCGTCGGAGGGGGGTTCACCGGCCTGGGTGCCGCCCGCCAACTGGCCAAGGCCGGAGCGCGGGTGGTCGTGCTGGAGGCCGGCCGCATCGGCGGTGGGGCGTCCGGTCGCAACGGCGGGCATCTCAACAACGGTCTGGCGCACAGCTTCATCGCCGCCAAGGCCGCCTTGGGGACGGAGCGCGCCATCGCGCTCTACCGCGCCTTCGACCAGTCCATCGACACGCTGGAGGCGCTGATCGCCGAGGAGGGGATCGAGTGCGATTTCCGCCATGCCGGGAAACTGAAGCTGGCCTCGAAGCCGGCGCATTTCGACACCATCGCTCGCAATTTCGAGGTCGTGCACCGCGAGGTCGACCCCGACACCGCGCTGCTGAGCGCCGAAGATCTGAAGGGGGAGGTCGGTTCGCCCTTCTACGGGGCCATGCTGTCGCGCAAGAGCGCGATGATGCATATGGGCCGCTTCGTCACCGGGCTGGCGGACGCCGCCAAGCGGCACGGCGCGGTGCTGGTCGAGAACGCGCCTGTCGGCGCCGTCACCCGTTCGGGCGACCGCCACACGCTGTCCACCCCGCGCGGCACGGTCACCGCCAAGGAGGTGCTGGTCGCCACCGGCGCCTACACCACGCCGAATTTCAGCCATTTCCGCCGCCGGATCATCTCGGTCGGCAGCTTCATCATCGCCACCCGCCCCTTGAGCCACAGTGAGATCGCGTCGGTGGTGCCCGGCAACCGCACCTACGTCACGTCGATGAACATCGGCAACTACTTCCGTCTGTCGCCGGACCGGCGGCTGATCTTCGGCGGACGGGCGCGCTTCTCGGCAAGCTCGGACCAGCAGTCCGACGCCAAGAGCGGCGCGATCCTGCGGGCGAGCCTCGCGCGGATCTTCCCGCAGATCGCCAGCATCGACATCGATTACTGCTGGGGCGGGCTGGTGGACATGACAAGCGACCGCTACCCGCGCGCCGGCTATCACGACGGATTGTGGTACGCCATGGGCTACTCCGGCCATGGGGCGCAGCTGTCCACCCATCTCGGCATGACCATGGCCGACGCGATCCTGGGCCGCGAGGACCGGAATCCGCTGAAGGGGCTGTCCTGGCCGGCGGTGCCCGGTCACTTCGGCAAGCCCTGGTTCCTGCCGCTGGTGGGGCTCTATTACAAAGCGCTAGACCGGATTCAGTGATCGTCAGAAAACAAAAAGCCCGGCGGGAGTGCTTCGCTCCCGCCGGGCTTTTTTGCTGCCCTATGGCGTCAGCCCAGACCGCCGATGTGGAAGGTCTTCATCTCCAGATATTCCTCGATCCCCACCTGTGCCCCTTCGCGGCCCAGGCCGGACTGCTTGACGCCGCCGAAGGGGGCGACCTCGGTGGAGATCAGGCCGGTGTTCAATCCGACCATGCCGGCCTCCAGCGCTTCGCCCACCCGCCAGGACCGCGCGAGGTTCTGCGTGTAGAAATAGGCCGCCAGCCCGAAGGGCGTGGCGTTGGCGAGCGCGATGGCCTCCTCCTCCGTCTCGAAGCGGAACAGCGGCGCCACCGGGCCGAAGGTTTCCTCGTGAGCGAGCAGCATGTCGGTGGTGGCGTCGGTCAGCACCACCGGGGTGACGAACTGCGGACCCTGTGCCGCGACGGTGGCGGTGGACGCAATGCGCGCACCCTTGACAACCGCGTCGGCGACGTGGCGCTCGATTTTTTCGACGGCGGCGGCGTTGATCATCGGGCCAATGGCGATTCCCGGCTCCAGTCCGGATCCCACGCGCATGGCATTGACGCGGGCGACCAGCCGGTCACGGAATGCGTCGTAGACGCCGGACTGCACCAGGATGCGGTTGGCGCAGACGCAGGTCTGACCGCCATTGCGGAACTTGGACAGGATCACCCCGTCCACCGCCTGATCCAGATCGGCGTCGTCGAACACGATGAAAGGCGCGTTGCCTCCCAGCTCCAGGCTCAGCCGCTTGATGCCGGCGGCGGCCCCGCGCATCAGCAGGGAGCCGACGCGGGTGGAGCCGGTGAAGGAGATCTTGCGGACGGTCTCGTTCGCCAGCAGCTCCTCGCCGATGGCTTCGGGGCGGCCGGTCAGGATATTGATCACGCCGGCCGGGATGCCCGCCCGTTCCGCCAGCACGCCGAGCGCCAGCGCCGAGTACGGCGTGAAGTCCGACGGCTTGATAACCACGGTGCAGCCGGCGGCCAGCGCCGGGGCCACCTTGCGGGTGATCATGGCGTTGGGGAAGTTCCAGGGCGTGATGATGCCGCAGACGCCGACCGGCTCCTTCAGCACGACGATGCGGCGGTCGGGGGTGGGGGAGGGGATGGTGGTGCCACCGATCCGCCGCGCCTCCTCGGCAAACCATTTGACGAAGGAGGCGCCATAGCGGATCTCGCCCCGCGCCTCGTCCAGCGGCTTGCCCTGTTCCAGCGTCAGGAGGCGGGCCAAATCCTCCAGATTTTCGATCATCAAAGCATGCCAGCGCTCCAGCAGCGCGGCACGGTCGGCATGGGTGCGCCGGCGCCAGGCGGGGTAGGCCTCGGCAGCCGCGGCGATGGCGTCGCGGGCGTCGGTTCCATCCATGTCGGGAACGCTGCCGAGGGCGCGGCCGGTCGCCGGATTCTGGACGTCGATGGTCCGGCCGGCCGCCCCGGCGCACCAGCGCCCGCCGATCAGCCCCTGTTCGCGGAACAGGGAAGGGTCCGTCAGGTGATGGGTCATGATCGTGTGTTTTCCGCTGCGGGTGTTCTTGAAAGGGCCGGCATCACGACAGCGCCGACAGCACGGCGGCAGTGATTGCGTCCGTCTTGTCCTGGCCGGGAACCGTGCCGATGCCGCGGCCGGTGGTGTCGCCCAGCGCCGCCATCACGCGGTCGGCGGCGGCCTTCTCTCCCAGATGCTCCAGCATCATCGCGCCGGACCAGATCGCGGCAATGGGATTGGCGATGCCGAGATGGGCGATGTCGGGGGCCGAGCCGTGCACCGGCTCGAACATCGACGGCGCCTTGCGGTCGGGGTTCAGGTTGGCCGAGGCGGCGAAGCCCAGCCCGCCCTGGATCGCCGCGCCCAGATCGGTGAGGATGTCGCCGAACAGGTTGGAGGCGACGACGACGTCCAGGCTCTCCGGCGCCGTCACCATGCGTGCGGCCATGGCGTCGACATGGTAGCTGGTGACTTCGACGTCCGGGTGTTCGGCGGCCAACTGGCGGGTGATCTCGTCCCAGAACACCATCGAATACTTCTGCGCGTTCGATTTGGTGACGGAGGCAAGCTTGCCGCGCCGGGCGCGAGCCTGGGCGAAGGCGAAGCGCAGGATGCGCTCCACTCCCATGCGGGTGAAGACGCCGGTCTCCACCGCCACCTCCTGCGGCGTTCCCTGATGAATGCGCCCGCCAGCGCCGGCATATTCGCCCTCGGTGTTCTCGCGGATGCACAGGATGTCGAAGCCGCCGCGCCGCAGCGGCCCTTCCACCCCCGGCAGCAACCGGTGCGGGCGGACGTTGGCGTACTGGTCGAACGCCTTGCGGATGGGCAGCAGCAGCCCATGCAGCGAAACCGCGTCCGGCACCTCCGCCGGCCAGCCGACCGCACCCAGCAGGATGGCGTCGTATTTGCGCAGCGTGTCGATACCGTCGGCCGGCATCATGACGCCGGTTTCCTTGTAATGGGCGCATGACCAGGGCATCTCGGTGCCCGTCAGGGCAAAGCCGGACTGTTTCGCCACGGCCTGCAGAACCTCCCAGGCGGCGTCGACCACGGGATGCCCGATGCCGTCGCCCTTGATGATCGCAATGTTGTGGGTTTTCATCGAACGTCCCTTAAAGGCCGATCAGCACGCTTTTGCTGCGGCGGTTGGCGAGATAGGCCTCGCGACCCAGATCCTTGCCGATGCCGGAGCGCTTGTAGCCGCCGGTCGGCAGGATATGGTCGCGCGAGCGGCCATAGCGGTTGACCCACACCGTTCCGGCCTGCAGCCGGCGGGTCAGGCGGATGGCACGCGAGAGGTCGCGGGTGTAGAGGCCGGCCGCCAGCCCGTAGATCGGATGGTCGGCCAGCGCCATCGCCTCCTCTTCGCTGTCGAAGCTCTGCACGGTAAGGACCGGGCCGAAGATCTCTTCCACAACGGCGGGAGAGGTCTGATCCACCCCGGCGATCAGCGTCGGTGCGTAGAAATACCCGTCGCAGTCCATCGGCTTTCCGCCGGTCAGGCATTCCACCGATCCAGTCAGCGATGCCGTGACGATGGAATGGATGCGGGCGCGCTGCCGTTCGGAGATGATGGGGGAATAGCGTGTCTCCGCGTTCCAGGTCGAGCCGGGGCGGACGGCGCGCATGTGACCCAGGATCATGTCGATCAGCGGTTCTGCCACCTTCGCCTCGACCAGCAGGCGCGATCCGGCGACGCAGGCCTGTCCGGCATTGGACAGCACGCTGGTGGTGATGGATGCTGCGGCCTTCTCCAGGTCGGCGTCGGCGAAGACGATTTGCGGGCTCTTGCCGCCCAGCTCCAGCGTCATCGGCTTGACGCCTGTGCGGGCGATGTCGGCCATGATCGCCGAGCCGGCCGCCGTCGATCCGGTGAAGCTGACCTTGGCGACGCCGGGATGGCGGGTGATGGCGGCGCCGGTGGTCGGACCGTCGCCCTGGACGATGTTGATCAGCCCGGCGGGAACGCCCGCCTTCACCGCCAACTGCGCCAGCAAGACGGTGGAGAAGGGCGTCATCTCCGACGGCTTCAGCACCACCGCGTTGCCGGCGGCCAGCGCCGGGCCGAGCTTCCAGCCCGCCATCGACAGAGGGAAGTTCCACGGCGTGATGGCACCGACGACGCCGTAGGGTTCCGTCATCACCATGCCGAAGCTGCCATCGTCGGTGGGGGCGAGGTCACCGCCCTCCTTGTCGGCGAACTCGGCGAAGAAGCGGATCTGCTCGGCCGTCACCGCCACGTCGCCGGCAACGAGTTGCCCGACCGGACGGGTGGAGGACAGCGCCTCCACCTTCGCCAGGGTCTCCGCCTCCTCCTCGATCAGGGCGGCCCAGCGCTGCAGCACGGCGGTGCGTTCGCGCGGGCGTACGCCGCCCCAGTTGCTGGACTTCAGCGCGGCTTGCGCGGTGGCCACCGCCTGGTCGACGAGGTCGGGTGAGGCCACCGGGCAGTCGGCATAGGCCCGTCCGTCCGACGGGCGATGCATGGGCAGCCCGCCCCCGCTCGTGATGGCCGCCGGAATCAGGCGGTCACCGATGAAGTGCCCGATGGGCAGCGGCAGGCGGTCCGGATCGAAGGACAGGCTCATGACGCGCCCTCAGGTGATGGTGACGTAGATCTTGCGGACCGTCTCGATGGTCTTCCACACGCCGGTGAAGCCCGGCTTCATGACGAAGCTGTCACCCGCCCGGTAGATCACCGGCTCCCCGGCATCCGGAGTGATTTCGACGACGCCGGACAGGATGTGGCAGAACTCGAAGGTCTCGCCCTTGATCGAGCGGGTTTCGCCCGGCGTGGCTTCCCACACGCCGGTCTTGATGGTGTCGTCCTTGGCGGCGTCCTGCGCCCAGGTCTTGAAGGCGGGCGATCCGGCGATCAACCGTTCCGGCATCGGGGTCGACTCACGCGGGGCGAAGGTCGGGGCAGTATCGATGGTCTTCAGGAGTGACATGGGGGAACCCTTGTTGGTATGCGGCCGTACCGCGGGAAAGGATTTGATGCCGGCGTCAGTAGCCGCGCTGTCGGTCGACGAGACCGACCAGGTCTTGTCCGGCAAAATGCCGGCGCAGGTTGTCGATGACCGTCCGGGCCGCGCTTTCAGGCTGGGTGACGCTGGCGATGTGCGGGGTCAGCACGATGTTTGGATGGGTCCAGAAGGGATGGGCGGCCGGCAGCGGCTCCGGGTCCGTCACATCCACCACCGCCCCCGACAGTTGCCCGTTGTCGAGTGCGTCCAGCAGGGCGGCGTGATCCAGTTGCGGGCCGCGCCCGGTATGGATCAGCGCGGCCCCTTTGGGCAGCTTGGCGAACAGCCGGGCATCAAGGAAACCGCGGGTTTCCGGGGTCAGAGGCAGCAGAACGATCAGGATGTCGGTTTCGGCCAGCATCGCGTCGAGGCCGTCCGCGCCGTGATGGCAGGTCACGCCGTCGATGAGGTGCTGCGAGCGGCTCCAGCCCGCCAGCGGGAAGCCGAAGGGCTTCAGCCGATCGAGCACCGCCTGACCAAGCACGCCCAGCCCCAGCACGCCAACCCGCCGCTGCGCCGCCTGCGGCTGGGGCAAGGCACGCCAGACTCGCTCCGCCTGCTGGGCGCGATAGGCCGGCATCTGGCGGTGCAGGGTCAGTACGGCCAAAGTGACATATTCCTGCATCATGCGGACGATGCCGTCCTCAACCATGCGCACGACCTTCACGGACGGCGGCAACTCGGCCATCGCGAACTGGTCCACTCCTGCGCCGATGGAAAAGACGATCTCCAGATTGCGGTACCGGGCGAGGTTGTCCGGGATGGTCCAGGTGATGAGGTAACGCACAGCGTCGGGATCGACGCCGGTTGGGTCCATGGAGAAGGGCAGGTCGGGCAGGTCGGCGGCGAAGGCCTTGGCGAAGACGGCGCCGCGCGCGGCATCCGAGTTGAACAGGAAGGTCATACACGGTCCTTTGGCGATGCGCGGCAGTTTCGAAGGGCTGTCAAAGACGGCAGCGCTGGCCCAGCGCCTCGATCATCGACTGGCAGGCGGTCAGTTCCTCGACGAGGATGTGTTCATTGGGACGGTGCGCCCGCGCGATGTCGCCGGGGCCGCAGATGATCGCGTCGATCCCGGCGGTCTGGTACAGCCCGGCCTCCGTGCCGTAGCTGACGGCGGCCAGCGGTTCCTGCCCGGTCAACTCCTCCAGCAGGCGGGCCAGCGGCGAGCGGGCGGCCAGGAACAGGGCGGGATAGGCGCCGGTCTGCGTCCAGTCGACGGCAAAGCCGCGCGCCTCCAGCCGCTCCGCCGCCTCGCGCACCGGCTCCAGCAGGGTGACGGGGTCGATGCCGGCGATGGCGCGGGCCTCGAACTCGGCGGTGCAGGCGTCGGGGATG
>NZ_CAMLJP010000113.1 GCF_946480385.1 uncultured Azospirillum sp. | reverse complement strand
CGTGCTGGGCGCCTTCTTCCAGGTGATGTTCCTGTTCTGCACGGTGATCCTCGCCTATTTCGACCTGCGGGCGCGGAACCTGACGGTGCAGCTGGTCTATATGGCGGCCAATGCCGGCTTCACCCTGCTGTTCAGCCGGATGGGCTTTCCGTGGTATGGGTACGGCTACTTCCTCAGCTCGCTGCTGGCCTTCGCGGTCGCCTATCTGATGGTGGCCGACGCGGTGCGGCGGCTGCCCTATTTTGCCTTCGTCGCCAACAACCCGTCGGTGCGATGACCCGCCGCCTCATCCCTCCGCTTCTGGTTCTTCTCCTGCTGCCGGCCACCGCCGGTGCACAGGAGGTTCTGCGCACCGACCGCACCGACCCCAGCCATCTCCGCCCTCCCTTCCGCGCCTACGAACCGCCGCCGCCCGGCCACGAGCCGCGCCTGCGCCGTACCGAAAGCCGCGCGGTCTACAAGCTGCCCGAGGGCCTGAAGGGGCTTGCGACGCTCGACCGCACCCTGTCGCACCTGTGCCAGCGCGGCGCCTTCCTGCAGCAGATCGACGGCCTCTATTGGGCGGCGACGCCGGATTACCGCTATGGCGTCGCCTTCTCCGGCGGCGCCAACCTGATCGACCCGCAGAACCGCCGCCAGCCCGGCAAGGCCTATTTCTTCCGCAACCAGGACAGCCGCTGCAGCGTCTGGATCGGCGATCAGGCGAAGCTGATGCCGCACTACATCGGGGGCTAGGTTCCCTCTCCCGCCCCGGGAGAGGGCGGTTTCTGCATGTGTCCCACCCACTTTTCATCCCGCCATTACCCGCTCCCCCGCATCCATGATACGAATGACCTCCGGTCCACACCCGCGGAGGTCCCCGCCGATGCCGCCCAGATGGAACAGTGAACACACCCCCGAAAACTGTTTCACGCTGTTCCAAACGTCGCATCCGGCCCCCTCGCATCCTGCGGACTCAACCCCATATAGGGCCGGTCATCGGCCAGAGGTGAACGTCCGCCCGTGCGCATTCCCGACCTGAACAGCCTGTACGATGCCGGCAGCCGGCTTCTTCTGGAATCGACGGTGCGCGTGGGCGTCACCGGTCTGCGGCGGGCGGGCAAGACCGTCTTCGTCACCGCGCTGGTCGACAACCTGTTGAAGGCCGGACGGCTGCCCTTCCTCGACGTCATGTCATCGGGCCGCTTCCAGGCGGCGCGGCTGCGGCCCCAGCCCGATCCCGACGTGCCGCGCTTCGATTTCGAAGGCCATCTCGCCGCCCTGACCGGCCCCGATCCCCATTGGCCGGAGCCGACGCGCGGCATCGGCCAGATGCGCGTTTCCCTGCGCTACCGCCCGGACTCGGCGTTGAAGCGCACTGTGCAGCCGATGGCGACGCTGAATCTCGATCTGGTCGATTACCCCGGGGAATGGCTGCTCGACCTGCCGCTGCTGCGCCAGAGCTTCGCGGAATGGAGCGCCCAGACCCTGGAGCTCGCCGCCCGGCCGCCGCGCGACGAGCTGTCCTCCTCCTGGCGCGGCTGGCTCGCCACCATTGACCCGGCGGCTTCGGCGGAGGAGGAGACGGCGCGGCGTGGCGCGGCGCTCTACACCGATTATCTCCACGCCTGCCGCCGTGCCGACACGCTGCTCAGCCTGATCCAGCCCGGCCGCTTCGTTGAACCCGGCGACATGAAGGACGCGCCGCTGCTGACCTTCTGCCCTCTGCATGGGAATCAGCGGGGCAGGGGAAGCCTGTGGGCGCTGATGGAGGAGCGGTACGAGGCCTATAAGACCAACGTCGTCCGCCGTTTCTTCGCCGAGCATTTTTCCCGCCTCGACCGCCAGATCGTGCTGATCGACGTGCTGGGGGCGCTGAACGCCGGACCGGCTGGGATGGCCGACATGAAGCGCGCGCTGGAGTTGAGCCTGGAGCCCTTCCGACATGGCTCGTCCGGATGGTTCGACTGGTTGTTCGGCAGCAAGATCGACCGCGTGCTGTTCGCCGCGACCAAGGCTGACCACATCGCCGCGCACCAGCATGCCCAGCTGCGCGCGCTGCTCGACCGGCTGGTCGGCGACGCCCGCAACGCCATCCGCTTCGAAGGCGCCCAGGTCGAGACCATGGCCATCGCCGCGCTGAAATGCACCGAAAGCGTGGTGACCGAGCATGAGGGCCGGCAACTGCGCTGTGTCCGCGGCATCCCCGTCGGCCGCGACCGTCCCACCGTGCTGTTCCCCGGCGAGATTCCGGAGGATGCCGAGGCCTTCCCACCCGGCCGCGACCGTCCATATAATTTCCTGCCTTTCCGCCCGCCCGACGACCTCGGCCGCGACCCGCGCGGCCTGCCGCACATCCGCGTCGATCAGGCCCTGCAATTCCTGCTGGGGGATTACCTGACGTGACGGAGCGCGAGACCCGCAAAGCTTCACCGGGCTGGGTCCCGCCGATGGAGCTGGACCTCGACCGCGCGGCGCCGGTGCCGGCGGAGGAGGAGACCGCCCTGCTGACCGGCAGCGGCGACCCGGCCGACCTGCTGTCGGCCCCCGCCACGCCGGTGCGCACCACGCGCAGGCTTGGGCGCTGGCTGTTCGGCGCGCTGGCGGCGCTGGTTCTGGTCGCGCTGGGCTTCGACACCGCCGACCTGCTGGCTCGCGCCTTCGCCACCAGCATCGCCCTTGGCGTGCTGGTCGCCTTGCTCACCGCGACCGCCGGCATCGCAGCACTGGCGATGCTGGTGACCGAACTGCTGTCGCTCCGCCGCCTGCGCCGGATCGAGGAGTTGCGGGCGGAGGCCGGCCGGCTGGAGGTCGATGCCCCCGGCGGCCGGGCCGACCGCTTCGCCGGGTCGCTAGTGGCGCTCTATGCCGACCGCCGGGAACTGGCCCCGGCGCTGGCCCGCGTGCGCGACCATGTCACCGACGCCCATGACGAGCATGAGGTGGTGCGGCTGCTGGACCGCGAGGTGCTGAGCCCGCTCGACCGCGCCGCCTATCAGCGGGTTCTGCGCGCGTCCCGCGACACCGCCATCGCCACGGCGCTGAGTCCGGCAGCGCTGCTGGACTTCGCGGTGGTGCTGTGGCGGAACCTGAAGCTGGTGCGGGAGATCGCCAGCCTCTATGGCGCTCGGCCGGGCTATGTCGGATCGCTGCGGCTCCTGCGCCGGATGCTCGCCAACATCGCCGTCGCCGGGGTGACTGAAAGCGCCCACCATGTGGCGGTGGAGGCGCTGGGCGGGTCGCTCGCCGCCGCAATTTCCACGCGGATGGGGCAGGGGGTCATCAATGGCCTGCTGACCGCGCGGGTCGGGCTGACTGCCATGCACCTGTGCCGCCCCATCGCCTTCGGCCCCGACAACCGCCCCAGCCTGAACCGCATCAGGAAGGAGCTGTTGTCGTTGCCCAAGCAGGTGCTGTGACGTGACCCTAGGCGAGGTCGAAGACCAGCACTTCCGCCTCGTCCGCCCGGTCAAGCGTCACCGCCTCCTCCTCCGTCAGTGCGGCACCGTCGCCGGCCTTCAGCAGCGTGCCGTTCAGATGGACCCGACCACGGGCGACCTGGACCCAGGCATGGCGGCCGGGGCGCAGCGGCAGGGTGGCGCTTTCCTCGCCGTCCAGCAGCGCGGCATACAGGTCCACATCCTGATGGATGGTGACGCTGCCGTCGCGGCCGCCACGCGACCCGACCAGCTTCAGCGTGCCGCGCTTCTGCTCCGCCGGGAAATCCGCCTGCTGGTAGCCGGGGGCCAGATTGTTGGCTTCCGGCAGGATCCAGATCTGGAGGAAATGCACCGGCTCAGTGTCCGACGCATTGTACTCGCTGTGGCGGATGCCGCGGCCGGCGCTCATCACCTGGACCTCGCCCGGACGGATCACCGACCCGGTGCCGATGGAGTCCTTGTGTTCCAGCGCGCCGTTCAGCACGTAGGAGACGATCTCCATGTTGGCGTGCCCATGGGTGGGGAAGCCGGCGCCGGGGATCACCCGGTCCTCGTTGATGACCCGCAGGGCGCGGAAGCCCATGTGGCCGGGATCGAAGTAATGGCCGAACGAGAATGTGTGATTGCTGTTCAGCCAACCCATGTTGGCGACCCCACGCTCGTCGCGATGGCGAATGGTGATCATGATGGAACCCTCCGTGCCGTTGAGGTGTGTGTCGTTGTCTGGAGGGGAATTTGGCACCCAACGGCCCGCAGAACAATCCAACCAGTTAACATCAGATCGTTCTTGTCAGCGAGACAATCTCACCCCGCCAGCGGCACTCCCACGGCGAACACGGTCCCACGTCCCTCCACCGACCGAACCGTCACCGGATGGCCGAGCAGCCTTGCCAGCCGCTCGACGATGGCAAGGCCCAGCCCGATGCCCTCGCTGCGGTCACGGTCGGGGCGGTCGAGTTGGACGAACTCCTCGAAGATGCGCCGGCGGTCTGGTTCGGCGATGCCGCGGCCGGTGTCGTAGACCTCGATCCACAGTTTGTCGCCGCGGGTCCGGCAGCCGACCAGAACGCCGCCGGTCTCGGTATAGCGGATGGCGTTGGCGACCAGGTTGCGGAGGATGCGCTCCAGCAGCGCCGGGTCGCTGTGCACCACGGCATTGGTCGGAATGGCGCGCAACCGCAGCCCCTTCGCCTCCGCCTGCCCGGCGAACTCCGCTTCCAACTGGTCGAGCAAAGGGGACAGCGGCAGGTCGGCCGGTTTCGGCGTCACCACCCCCGATTCCAGCTTGGAGATGTCGAGGATGGCGTTCAGCAGGTCCCGCATCGACCGCTGCGCCGCCTTCAGGTCGGTCAGCAGGGCCGCCGTCTTGCCGCTCTGCGGCTGGCGTTCCAGAATGCCGGTGAACATGCCGATGGCCTGAAGGGGCTGCTGCAGATCGTGGCTGGCATGAGCGAGGAAGCGGGACTTGGCGCGGTGGGCCTGCTCGGCGGCGGTCTTGGCGGCGTGCAACTCGGCCGTCCGTTCGCGCACCTGCTGTTCCAACGTGGCGTTGGCCCGCTCGATGGTCTCCGCCATGCGCAGGATCTCGGTGAACTGCCGGCGCACCTGCCGGGTCATCGGCCGGAAGATCGCCAGCGCTTCCACCGCCAGGATCAGCAGGGTGATCAGCAGCGCCGCCAGCCCCAGCCGATGCAGGGTCTGGAATCCTGCCTCCCCCTCTTCCTGATAGAGCGCCACCACCTGTTCCAGCCGGTCCAGCAGCGGGCCGAGCGCCTGGGCGGTGACGCGGTTCGCCTCCGCTGGATCCGGCGGCTGACCGGCTGCGGCGGCGGCGATGACCCGGCGCAGGGCGGCAATGTGCTCGCTCACCACTGAGTCCAGCGGGTCGGGTCCGCTGTAGAACAGATCCTGCGGCGGCGGTCCCAGAGTCGGACCTTCCTCCGGCCCGGCCCGGCCGCTCAGCCGGCGGTGGGCGGCTTCGAACATGTCCGTGGCGTCGTCCAGCAACCGTGCGAGCTCGACGCGCGTTGCGGGATCGGTCGCGGTCTTCAACTGCTCCACCAGCAGGGCCGTCCGCTGCGACAGCATGCGCTGCCGGCCGGAAACGTTGACGACCTCCAGCATGCGTTCGTGCTGGCCGATGACCCGCTCGGTCATGACGAAACCGGCCAGCGTGCCCAGCGCGATCAGCGTAAGCGCCAGGACATAGCGCAGGGTCATCCAGCGGGCAGTCGTCGTGCCGATCGGTATCATGCGCTCGTCCCCCCGGCGGTGATCGCCCCATCTCCGTTAGGGATCATGGGGCAGCCTGCTGCATTGCAGCAAGGACGGAGGGTAGCAGCCGAGCTATGAAGCCTCGGTAAAGCCGCAAGCCGCCAGCGCCGCCTGCATGTGCGGCGGGACCGGCGCCACCGCGCCGACTGGATCGCGCTTCGGGTAGAGCGGCAGCGAGATGGCGCGGGAATGCAGATGCAGCGGCTTACCCTCCGGCCCGCCATATTGCGGGTCGCCCACCAGCGGGCAGCCGATGGACGCGCAATGGACGCGGATCTGGTGGGTACGGCCGGTGTGCGGCGTCAGTTCCAGCCACGTCAGCCCATCGGCCCGCCCGCGCACCACATAGTCGGTCACCGCCGTCTGCCCGTCGGGCGACCCGACGATGCGCCAGCCGCCGGTCTTGTTGGAAACCTTGGCGAGCGGCAGTTCGATCCGTCCGGACTCCTGCGGCGGGGTGCCGGCCACCACCGCCCAGTAGGTCTTATCGACCTTGCCGTTCTGGAACAGGATGCCGATCTTGCGCAGCGCCTTGGCATGGCGGCCGAGGATCAGGCAGCCCGACGTGTCCCGGTCCAGTCGGTGGGCCAGCGACGGCGGCTTGGGAAAGCCGAAGCGCAGCGCGTCGAAATGCCGCTCCAGGTTCGGCCCGCCGGCGGGACCGGCATGGACCGGCAGCCCGGCAGGCTTGTCGAGGATCAGCATCAGCCCGTCACGGTACAGGATGCGGTCTTGGATTTGGGCGGGTGTCACGGGCTACTCATCCCCAGGTGCGGAAGATCAGGAGGTCTATAGGATGTCTTTGACATAGTCATCCGCGAAGGAGCCGTGCTTCTCGTCAAACTCGTTCCATGCCTTAATCACGGCATCCAGGCGATGTTCACGCTCCGCCGCTGCAAACCTGTCAGGCAACGGCTTTTCTTCGAGTTTCGGCGCGCACCGGTCATAGACACCGTCCATTGAAAGCCCTCCACCGATCCCATGCACTGAAGATAGGCGCCCCCGGTGCGCTCCGGCAATCAGGCAGGAAAAAGGGCGCGGGCCTCTCGCAAGGCGCCGCGCCCCCTCTCACATCCAGTTCACCCGGATCAGGCGAGCTTCAACTCCTTGAAGAAGTCGTTGCCCTTGTCGTCGACGATGATGAAGGCCGGGAAGTCCTCGACCTCGATGCGCCAGATGGCTTCCATGCCGAGTTCGGGATACTCGACGCATTCCACCTTCTTGATGCAATCCTGCGCCAGACGGGCAGCGGCGCCGCCGATCGAGCCGAGATAGAAGCCGCCATGCTGCTTGCAGGCCGCCGTCACCTCCGCGCTGCGGTTGCCCTTGGCCAGCATGACCATGGAACCGCCCGCCGCCTGGAACTGGTCGACGAAGCTGTCCATACGGCCCGCCGTGGTCGGCCCGAAGGAGCCCGAGGCATAGCCTTCCGGCGTCTTGGCCGGGCCGGCATAGTAGATCGGGTGGTTCTTGAAATAGTCCGGCAGCGGCTCGCCGGCGTCCAGGCGGGCGCGCAGCTTGGCGTGGGCCAGATCGCGGGCGACGATCAGCGGACCGGTCAGCGACAGGCGGGTGCGGATCGGATACTGCGACAGCGTGGCGCGGATCTGCTCCATCGGCTGGTTCAGGTCGATCTTCACGACCTCGCCCGACAGATGCTCGTCGCCGATCTCCGGCAGATACTGGGCCGGATCGGTCTCCAACTGCTCCAGGAAGATGCCGTCCTTGGTGATCTTGCCCACCGCCTGACGGTCGGCCGAGCAGGACACGCCGATGCCGATCGGCATCGAGGCGCCGTGGCGCGGCAGGCGGATGACGCGGACGTCGTGGCAGAAATACTTGCCGCCGAACTGGGCGCCGATGCCCATGTTCTGGGTCAGCTTGTGGACCTCGGCCTCCATCGCCAGATCGCGGAAGGCGTGCGCGTCCTCGCCGCCCTCGGTCGGCAGATTGTCGAGATAGCGGGCCGACGCCAGCTTCACCGTCTTCAGGTTCTGCTCCGCCGACAGGCCGCCGATGACGATGGCGAGGTGGTAGGGCGGGCAGGCCGAGGTGCCGAGATAGCGGATCTTGTCTTCCAGGAACTTCAGCAGCCGGTCGGGCGCCAGCACCGACGGAGTGGCCTGATGCAGGAAGGTCTTGTTGGCCGACCCGCCGCCTTTGGCCATGAACAGGAACTTGTAATAGTCCTCGCCCTCGGAATAGATGTCGATCTGGGCCGGCAGGTTGTTGCGGGTGTTCTTCTCCTCATACATGGAGATCGGCGCCAGCTGGCTGTAGCGCAGGTTGCGCTTCAGATAGGCGTCGCGCGCACCCTCCGACAGGGCGGTCTCGTCGCCGCCCTTGGTCCAGACGCGGCGGCCCTTCTTGCCCATGATGATGGCGGTGCCGGTGTCCTGGCACATCGGCAGGGTGCCGGCGGCGGCGATGTTGGCGTTCTTCAGCAGGTCGAGCGCCACGAAGCGGTCGTTGGCCGAGGCCTCCGGATCGTCCAAGATCTTGGCGAGCTGGGCCAGATGGCCCGGACGCAGCAGATGGTTGATGTCGGAGAAGGCAGCCTCGGCCAGCAGGCGCAGACCTTCCGGCTCGACCTTCAGGATCTGCTCGCCGTCGAATTCGACGACCGAGACGTGATCCGAGGTCAGCTTGCGGTAGGTCGTGTCGTCCTTGGCGAGCGGAAAGAGACCGCGGGCTGAGGCGATGTCGTCGGGCATTGGGGCGTTCCTTCGTGGCGATCCAATGGCGTCCGCTCGCCTCCGCGGTACGCGCCCGGCCGGGCGCGCGAAGGGGGCAGGCCGCGCTCGGCCCCCCTTATACACCGCTGCGGAGCGGAGACAACCATCGGCAAGGCGGAAGGCGGCGCGGCGGTTTGTCGTCGACCAAAGTAGGGGCAAAAGAAAAGGCCGGCACACCGCAATGGTATGACCAGCCTCGTCTTTTCGTCACTCACTCAGGCTGCTTACGCCGCCGCCTTCACCTGTCCATCGACCGCCGCGTGGGCGTGGACGGCGGGCTCGGCCGGGGCGCCGACCCAGTCGCCGTGGGCGGGGATTTCCTCGCCCTTCATCACCAGGGTCAGCGGGCCCAGGCGGGCGAAGTCGCCGACATGGGTGTCGTACAGCACCGTGGCGCCGGCCCCGATGGTGACGCCGGTCCCGACCGAAACCCGGCCGACCTTCATTACGCGGTCCTCATACAGGTGGGTCTGCAGGGCTGACAGCGCGTTGATGGCGCAATAGTCGCCGACGGACACGCAGTCGAACTCCGTGATGTCGGTGGTGTCCATGTAGACGCCCTTGCCGAACTTGGTGCCGAACAGGCGCAGCACCCAGGGCAGCATCGGCGTGCCGCGCAGATGGTCGAGCAGGACCTTGCCGGCCAGACCCCAGTACAGCACCGCCACCGCCTCGGTCCGCATGGCCCACCAGGACCACATCGGCTTCATGGTGGGGGCATAGCGGCCCATGATCGCCCATTTCACCAGCGCCACGATCAGCACCATCGCCATGGGAATGGCGACGCTGACAGCCAGGAACTGCCAGGCGAAGGCGCCCCAGCGCTGGTCAAGAATGGCCTTGGCGAAGAACTCCACCGCGAAGGTGCCGAAGGTGATGAACAGCATCGACGGCATCGACAGGCTGAAGGCCTCGAACACGGCGCGGCCGAGACGGCGGGCGCGCGACGGCTCGAACGTCCAGTTGGCGGACACGTTGTCGAACTTCTGGCGCACCGGCAGCTTGATCGGCGGGCTGCCGAACCAGGTGTCACCGGCCTGCATTTCGGCGTTGGCCGGCGGCTTCGACTTGATACCGATCAGCGTGCCGGTGGGGATGCAGGCACCCGGCGGGACCACGGCGTCGTTGCCGACGAACACGCGGGCCTCGGTCTTCACCGGCTGCAGATGCATCCAGCCGCGGCGGATGTCCTCGTCGCCCAGCACCACCTCGTCGGCGATGAAGCACTTCTCGCCGATCTCCACCAGGTCGTAGCGGCCGGCGAGGTTGGTCGAGATCTCCGCATCGCGGCCGATCTTGGCGCCCATCAGGCGGTACCAAGCGCGCATGTAGACGGTGGCGTAGAGCGAACTGAGGGTTTCCAGCATCACCTCGGTTGCCAGCGCCACGACCCATTTGCGGACGTAGAACCAGCTGTGGACCGAGTAGGAGCCTGCCTCCACCTTCGGCAGCACGACCCAGCGCATGGCGGCGATCAGCAGCACGGTGAAGGCCACCAGGAACATGGCGGTCGGCCACGCGATGGCCGGCACATAGTAGAGGTAGTTGACCTTGAACACCCCGCCCATCCAGGCGTCGAGCCTGTCGAACAGGTAAAAGGCCGGGAAGATCGGGATCAGCGCCACCGGCGGCAGGCCGACCAGGGCGACCAGATAGATCAGCCCCTGGGTGGCGCGCTTCACGATACCGGCGCGCGGCTCCTGCGGCAGGGCGGCGCTGTCGACGGTGCCGACCTTACGGGCGGGCGAGCCGTCCCAGGACTCATGGTCGCCGGTGTGGGTGCCGGCGGCCAGCGCAGTCAGGTCGGCCAGCTCGGTGCCCTTGCCAACCACGGCATCATGGCCAATGACGCAGGAGGTACCGATATAGGCATCCTCGCCGATCTCGATGGTGCCGATCACCAGCTCGTTGCCGATCACCTCGGCATTGGCGAGCTTCACCTTGCCGCCGGTCGAGGCGCCCCGGCCGATGCTGACCAGATCGATGGCGCCGGATTCGAACTCGCCGATCATCGCGTCGGCGCCGACCTTGGCGCCGAGGGCGCGCAGGAACAGCCGCATCACCGGCGATCCCTGGAACCACTTGAGGTGGACCAGCGCGACGAAGCGCTGGGCCAGCCACCAGCGATAATAATAGACGCCCCACAGCGGATATCGGCCCGGCTTGGTCCGGCCGATGATCAGCCATTTCGCCGCGATGGCGATGGCGACGGTGGCGATGTTGATGACGACATAGACGCCGAACAGCGTCGTGATCTCACCGAAAATCCCGGCATCCTCGCCGGACAGCAGCATATAGCTGACGAAGACGCCCAGCCACTGCACCGTCATCAGCGCCAGGATGATCGGCAGCGCCGCGGCCTGGGCCAGACCGCACAGCAGGCGGCGGCCGAGCGGCGGCGGATCGAAGGACAGGTCGGCCGGAGCCGCGCCATGGCCGGCGGGCGCCTTGGCGTCCAGCCGTTCGGCCATGGCGCGCAGCGTGCGGGCGCCATAAACGTCCTGCAGGGTCAGGCTGGCCAGCCCGGCGGTTTCGCGCACCGCCGAGACGAAGCGCGCGGCCAGCAGCGAGTGGCCGCCCAGGTCGAGGAAGAAGTCGGCCTCAAGCGGGATCGACTGGCCGGGGAAAACGCGGCGGGCGGCATCCAGCAGCGCGGCCTCGGTTGGGGTGCGCGGCTCCTCCTGCTCGCCCGAGCCTGCATCCTCGGTCAGCACCATGGATTGCAGGGTCTTGCGGTCGGCCTTGCCGGAGGTCAGGCGCGGCAGTTCCGCCACCTGTTCATAATGCGCGGGCACCATGTAGGCGGGCAGTTGCGCACGCAGAGCGTCGCGGAGAACGGTCCTGTCGAGCGCCGCACCCGGCTGCGCGACCAGGAAGGCGACCAGCCGGTCCAACCCGTTGTCGTTGCGCAGCACGACCGTGGCCTGGGCGACGCCCGGCAGGTCGGTCAGCTTGGCCTCGATCTCGCCCAGTTCCAGCCGGAAGCCGCGAATCTTCACCTGATCGTCGATGCGGCCATGGAAGCGCAGGTTGCCGTCGGCATCGACGCTGACCGCATCGCCGGATCGGTAGAGCAGCGGATCGTGTGCACCGGTGCGGTACGGATTGGCGATGAACTTCTCCGCCGTCAGCTCCGGCCGGCCGAGATAGCCCTGGGCCACGCCGGGACCGCCGATCAGCAGCTCGCCCTGGGTGCCGGCGGCCACCGGCTGCAGCGCCTCATCCACCACATAGCAGGTGTAGTTGGGGATCGGGTGGCCGATGGTGACGGGGGTGTCGGGCAGCACCTCGGCGACGGTGGCGACGACGGTCGCCTCGGTCGGGCCATAGCTGTTGAACAGGCGCCGGCCCGGCCGGCACCAGCGCGAGGCGACCGCGGGCGGACACGCCTCGCCGCCCAGGATAACCACGCGCAGCGACGGCACGTCCTTCGGCAGCATCGCCAGCAGGGTGGGGACGGTGTCGAGAACGGTGACGCCGGCCTCGTTTAGCACGTCGGCCAGCCGGTCCACCTCGTCCAGCACCTGCCGGCTGGCGACCCACAGGGTCGCGCCGGCCAGATAGGGGACGAAGATCTCCTCCAGCGACAGGTCGAAGGCCACCGACGCGCCCTGGAATGCCACGTCGTCGGCGCTGATGCCGTAGACGCTGTTGGCGGCGCGCAGATAGTGGCAGATGTTGCGGTGGCTGATGACGATGCCCTTGGGCTTGCCGGTCGAGCCCGAGGTGTAGATGGCGTATGCCGGGCTGTCCGGCGTCACCCCGTCGGCCCGCAGGTCGAATGGCTGTTCATCGTCGCTCAGCACATCGCCGATGCGCAGGACCTGGACCTCCGCGCCGGCCTCGGCCAGCGTCGCCGCCTTCGTTCCGGTCACCAGATCGATCAGGATCGCCGGGGCGGCGCAGTCGGCCAGGCTGACCGCCACACGCTCGGCGGGAGCGTCGGCGTCGAAGGGCAGATAGGCCGCGCCGGCTTTCAGGATGCCCAGCAGCGCGACATGCAGGTCGAGCGACCGCGCCATCCACAGCCCGACGAAGCAGCCGGGGCCGATCCCCCGCGCCCGCAGGCCGCGGGCGACCCGGTTGGCGCGCGCGTCCAACTCGGCATAGCTGACGCGCCGGCCTTCGTAGACGATGGCCGTGCGGTCCGGATGCGCCGCGGCGGTCGCCTGCGGGATGTCGGATAGCAATTCGTCGCGGAGAAGGGAGGGATCGATCGGGCCGCTCAAGGTCGGCACCAATGGAGTGGCGTTCCACGGAGCGGAGATCGTCGATTGACCGGCCGGGGAAACGTCGGTCGGGCCGTTGGCCCGCGCAGTCAGCAGAGTCACGCTGTGTCAGCCTTCCAAAAGGAGTCAGCGCGGTGGCGCCAAACGGACCCGTTCGTCATACGGTCCCGGCGGTCGGCTGAACGCGGCGATGGGCCGCTCGCTAGTTGTGGTGCTTTATGGTTAACGAATGCTTGCCATCCGGCTTGGAGGCACCTGTGCCGATGGGAGATGCCAAGTCTTGGGCTGCCCAAGCGCTGCGAAAGCAACATTCGCCCGACCGAAAGAAAGAGGAAGACCCGACGGCACCCGATACATGCGGATACATGAAGCAGCATGTTCGCGCCTTCATGATCCGTTGCGCGGCGGCGGTCAAGCTTATCCTCAAGGTGCCGGAGCGAAGGGGAGGGCCGTGTGTCAGGCTCACCACATGGCCCCGGATCCATGACTTTCGCCATGGCGGGCGCCGTGTGCCGTTCCGGTTGCCGGTGTTCGGCAACGTTGCAACCAGGACCAGAATGGACCTCCCGGATCGGTGGGCATCGCCGGACCGGCGCCTGCAACTCGCAGCCCCCGCCCGTTCCCGTGCAGATGTGGTGTCGCCCGTCGTCACGCGCCATTCGGACCATGCATGGCTGAGGCTCAGGGATTCACGGCTCGGCCGGTATTTTAATGATGGACATCATGAATAACCACATTAATGATGATCGTCATCAATATTGTCCGGCGCTGGCCGGAGCGCAGAAGCCGGATCAAGAACAGGAGAGGGTCATGAGCAGTGCGATGAACACCACGGGGGCGGACATGAGCGGGCGGGTCGCCCTGGTCACCGGCGGCACATCCGGCATCGGCCGTACGACGGCGCTCGCCTTCGCCGGGGCGGGGGCTACGGTGATCGTCACCGGCCGGCGCGAGGCAGAGGGATTGGAAACGGTAGACCTGATCGGCCGCGCCGGCGGCGTCGGCCAGTTCGTTGCCGCCGATGTCGCCGACGCAGCGGAAGTCGCGGCGCTGTTCGAGCGGATCGAACGCGACCATGGTCGCCTCGACTTTGCATTCAACAATGCCGGCATTCATCAGGTCGCGCCGCTGACCGACATGGAGGAGGCCGCCTTCGACCGCATGCTGGCCGTCAACGTGAAGGGCGTCTGGCTCTGCCTGAGGCATGAACTGGCGATCATGCGCCGCCAGGGCCGCGGCGCCGTCGTCAACACCGGGTCGGTGCTGGGGCAGATCGGCATGGCCGGCAATGCCGCCTATTCCGCCAGCAAGGCGGCAGTGGAGGGGCTGACCCGCACCGCGGCCATCGAGGTCGCTGCCTTTGGCGTGCGCGTCAACGCCGTTTGCCCGGCGATCATCCAGACGCCGATGACCCAGGCCTCCTTCGGCGGCGCCGAACGGGTGGAGGCGGTTTTGGGCCCCCGTCATCCCGTTGGCCGCGTCGGTCGCCCGGAGGAAGTGGCTGCAGCCGTGCTCTGGCTCTGCTCCGACGTTGCCGGCTTCGTCACCGGCCAATCGATCAACATCGACGGCGGCGTGACCGCGCAATAACAACACCGGTTACCGGAGCTACGAGCCGATGCTGTCCACGCCTCTCGCTGCCACCTTGGCCCGCCGTGACATCCATTATGGATGGGTCGTTGTCGCCGTCACCTTCCTGTCCATGCTGGTGTCCGCCGGGGCGGTGGGTGCGCCCGGCGTCCTACTGCTGCCGCTCCAGCGGGAATTCGGTTGGGACACCGCCGACATCTCCCTGGCGATGGCGATCCGCCTGCTGCTGTTCGGGCTGATGGGTCCCTTCGCCGCCGCGATGATCAATCGTTTCGGCGTCCGCCGCATGGTGCTGTCCTCCCTGACGCTGGTCGGCTGCGGCCTGCTTGCCTCGCTGGCGATGCGGGAGGTCTGGCAACTGATCCTGCTGTGGGGCTTCGTCGTCGGCTTCGGCACCGGCCTGACCGCCATGGTGCTGGGCGCCACCATCGCCACCCGCTGGTTCGTCGCCCGCCGTGGGCTGGTGATTGGGCTGCTGACCGCCAGCTCCGCCACCGGGCAGCTGGTCTTCATGCCGATGCTGTCGATGCTGACCGAAGCTTATGGCTGGCGTAGCGCCATCGCCCTGCTGTGCGGCCTGATGGCCGTGGCCGCCCTGGCGATGCTGGCGCTGATGCACGACCGTCCGGCCGACCTCGGCCTGTCCGCCTTCGGCGAAGTCGAGCGCGCGCCGCCAGCCGCTCCGGCCGGCGCCATCCTGCCGGCGGCGCTGGGGGCGTTGCGCGAGGCCGCGGTGACGCGGACCTTTTGGGTACTGTTCGCCACCTTCTTCATCTGCGGCGCCAGCACCAACGGCCTGATCCAGACCCACCTGATCCCGCTCTGCGTCGATTTCAGCGTGCCGGAGGTGCAGGCGGCCGGTCTGCTGGCGCTGATGGGGATCTTCGACTTCATCGGCACGGTCGGGTCCGGCTGGCTGTCCGACCGCTACGACAACCGCTGGCTCCTGGTTTGGTATTATGGTCTGCGCGGGTTGTCGCTGCTTTATCTGCCTTATTCGGACTTCACCCTCTACGGGCTGTCGATCTTCGCCGTCTTCTATGGTCTTGACTGGATCGCCACCGTCCCGCCGACCGTGCGGCTGACGGCGGAGCGCTTCGGTCGGGAGCGAGCCAACCTCGTCTTCGGCTGGGTTTTCGCCGGTCACCAGCTGGGCGCCGCCGTCGCCGCTTTCGGCGCCGGGCTGTCGCGCACGGCTCTGCAGAGTTATCTGCCGGCTTTCGCCACCGCCGGCGCTCTCTGCCTGTTCGCGGCAGTGCTGGTGCCGATGGTCGGCAGCCGCGCCAAGCCGGCAGCGGCCAAAGCATAATGTTCTATTCCTGCAGATGCTCCAGCGGCAGGGCGGTGCGGTAGCGCACCTGCTTCAAGGCGAAGCTGGAGCGGATGTTGGCGACGCCGGGGATGCGGGTCAGGTGTTCCTTCAGGAACCGCTCATAGCTGGCAAGGTCCGGCACCACCACCCGCAGCAGGTAATCGGCGTCGCCGGTCATCAGGTAGCATTCCAGCACCTCCGGCCGCGCCATCACCGCCGCCTCGAAGCCGTCGAGCCGCGCCTCCACCTGCCGTTCCAGGCTGACATTGACGAAGATGTTGACCGGCAGGTCGACGGAGGCCGGATCGACCAGCGCCACATAACGGGCGATCACCCCCGCCTCCTCCAGAGCCTTTACCCGACGGAGGCAGGGGGAAGGCGACAGCCCGACCCGTTCGGCCAGTTCGTTGTTGGGGAGCCGACCGTCCTGCTGGAGGACCGCCAGAATCTTGCGATCGATGCGGTCGAGGGGATGTTTTGGCATCGAATGCTGTTTCCTATGTAATCCTGGCATTCGATGCTAAAGCGGAACCGCGGCCTGCGCCACTTCGCAAGCATCTGCCGGATCACAAATGATAAGTTTCTCGAACCATAAACACCCCGTTCGGGAGCATCCCCATGACCGCGATCCAGCCGTCCTCCGCCGATCTCGCCTGCCTGGCCGAGCTGGAACGCAAGGTACTCTGGCTCGCGTCCTGGACTATCCACAACGCCAACCATGTCCGCCCCAATTTGGACGGGCTTAAGATCGGCGGCCATCAGGCCTCCAGCGCCTCGATGTCGACCATCCTGACGGCGCTCTATTTCTCGGCCCTGCGGCCGGAGGACCGGGTGGCGGTGAAGCCCCATGCCAGCCCGATCTTCCACGCCATCCAGTATCTGCTGGGCAACCAGACGCGGGAGAAGCTGGAGAACTTCCGCGGCTATAAGGGCGCTCAGTCCTACCCCTCCCGCACCAAGGACGTGGACGACGTCGATTTCTCCACCGGCTCGGTCGGGCTGGGGGTGGCGCAGACCCTCTTCGCCTCGCTGGTCCAGGATTACCTGAAGGCGAAGGGTTGGGCCGCCGACCTGCCGGAAGGCCGCATGGTCTCGCTGGTCGGCGATGCCGAGATGGACGAGGGCAACATCTTCGAAGCCCTGCAGGAAGGCTGGAAGCATGGTGTGCGCAACACATGGTGGATCGTCGACTACAACCGCCAGAGCCTGGACGCGGTGATTCGCGAAGGGCTGTGGGAGCGGTTGGAGAACATCTTCCGCGCCTTCGGCTGGGACGTGGTGATCCTGAAATACGGCACCCTGATGCAGGAGGCGTTCAAGGAGCCGGGCGGCGAACGCCTGCGCCAATGGATCGACACCTGCCCCAACCAGCTCTATTCGGCTTTGACCTATCAGGGGGGAGCCGCGTGGCGTCGTCGCCTGATGGACGAGCTGGGCGACCAGGGCGACGTCACCCGCCTGATCGAGCGCCGCAGCGACGAAGAACTGGCCCAGCTGATGGGCAATCTCGGCGGCCACGACCTGCCCTCGCTGCTGGAGGCTTTCGCCGAGGCCCGAACTCACGACCGGCCGGTCTGCTTCATCGCCTACACGGTCAAGGGCTTCGGCCTGCCGCTGGCCGGCCACAAGGACAACCATTCCGGCCTGCTGACGCGCGAGCAGATGGACGGCTTCCGCGCCGCCAACAAGGTCCGTCCCGGCCATGAGTGGGACCGCTTCGAAGGCCTCTCCCTGCCGGAAGCCGCTCTGGAGGATTTCCTGCGCCGCGTTCCCTTCGCGCAGAAGGGCCGCCGCCGTTTCGAGGCCCCGGCTGTCTCGGTGCCGGCAGCGCTGGCGGTTCCGACGCAGAAGAGCCTGTCGACCCAGGCCGCCTTCGGCCTGATCCTGAACGAGATCGGACGGGAGCGCTCGCCGCTGGCCGAACGCATCGTCACCACCGCTCCCGACGTCACCGTCTCCACCAACCTCGGCGCCTGGGTGAACCGCCGCGGCCTGTTCGCCAAGAGCGAGATGGCCGACCTGTTCAAGAAGGAACGCATTCCCTCCACCTACAGTTGGGAATTCTCGCCGAAGGGCCAGCATCTGGAATTGGGCATCGCCGAGTCCAACCTGTTCATCCTGCTGTCGGCGCTGGGTCTGTCGCACAGCCTGTTCGGGGAGCGGCTGCTGCCGATCGGCACAGTCTACGATCCCTTCATCATGCGCGGAGCCGACCAGCTCAACTATGCCTGCTATCAGGATGCCCGCTTCATGCTGGTGGCGACCCCGTCCGGCATCACGCTGGCGCCGGAGGGTGGGGCGCACCAGTCCATCGCTACACCGCTGGTCGGCATGGCCCAGGACGGGCTCGCCTATTTCGAACCCGCCTTTGCCGACGAACTGGCGGTGGTGATGCGTTGGGCCTTCGACTACATGCAGCGGGACGGGGAGGGGAACCCCAGCGAGCGCAACTGGCTGCGCGACGAGACCGGCGGCTCGGTCTATCTGCGCCTGTCCTCCCGCGCGCTGGAGCAGCCGACCCGGACGATGGACGAGGACCTCGCCCACGACATCGTCGACGGCGCCTATTGGCTGCGCCGGCCCGGACCGAACGCCCAGGTGATGATTGCCTACACCGGCGCCGTTGCGCCGGAGGCCATCGCCGCCGTCGGCATGTTGGGGGAGGACCGGCGTGACGTCGGCCTGCTTGCCGTGACCTCCGCCGACCGACTGTCCGCCGGCTGGAGCGCTGCCCAGCGGGCGCGCGAGCGCGGCCTCAGCCATGCCCGCGGGCATATCGAACGCCTGCTGGACGGGCTGCCGCCCCACTGTGCGCTGGTTACCGTGGTCGACGGCCATCCGGCGACCCTCAGCTGGCTCGGGTCCGTTGCCGGCCACCGCACGCGGGCCTTGGGGGTGGAGCATTTCGGCCAGACCGGCACCATCGCCGACCTCTATCGTCATTATGGCATCGACGCCCACGGCATCGTCGCGGCGGCCGAGGCGGCATCCCCCGGCCGACCGGTCCGTCACCTGCGCGCCATCGGCTGAACCTCCGTCACCGGGGGCGCTCGGATCGCTTTTCGAGCGCCTCGCGGTGGCGGTCGCGGGTGTAGGCGACCAGATCGCCGAGCGCCGCCGTCGCGGCCTCGGCATCCCGCCCCTGCAGCGCGAGCAACAGGCGGGCATGAAAGCCGACGATGGCCTCACGCTCGCGCACCCGATAGATGATCATGTTGCTGACCGGCTGCAGCGCCTCGACCACCGCATGCATCAGGTAGGACAGTAGGGCATTGCCGACAGCCTCCACCAGCGCGCGGTGAAACCGGACATCCGACGCGCAGAATTCCTCGTCCGACAGCGCCGGGTCGCGCTGCCGCGCCAACTCCTCCCGCATCGCCTCGAGGGGCGCGTCCAGAGCCGGGGCGTCCCGCATGGCCGCCAGCCGGCAACAGACACCCTCCAGCTCCAGCCGAGCCGTCGCCATGTCGTCCAAGCCGATATCGCCGACCGCGACCATCAGCGTGGTGGCATTTGCCAGCGACCGCGCCGCATCCTCCGGCGCCGGACTGGCGACGAAGTTGCCGCCGGTCGGCCCGCGGCGGGATCGGATCAGGTGCTGGGCTGCCAGACGCTTCAACGCCTCGCGCACGGTCGGCCGGGACACCTTGAAGCGCTGGGCCAGTTCCTCTTCCGTCGGCAGCCGCTCGTCCACCTTCAGCCGGCCGTCCATGATGGCGGCGCGCAGGCTGTCGGCGATCTGCTTAGCCGCACTGACGGTGACGACGCTTTCAAACTCGACGGGCATGGCCGCTCACCATGGGATTCGAACAATCCTATGGTCAAAAGGTCATACCTTTCAACGATTGAGGCGGATTGGACCTCAGCGCCCCTACATCCAAAAAATCGTCATGGGGACGAAAAAAGGTCTTGCGTGGGTCGGGGGGTGCCGCCTATAAAGCGCCTCCCGACGCGAACGACGC
>NZ_CAMLJP010000112.1 GCF_946480385.1 uncultured Azospirillum sp. | reverse complement strand
ATCAACAAGGACGAGGAGGCGCCGATCTTCCAGGTCGCCGACTACGGCCTCGTCGCCGACCTGTTCAAGGCGCTGCCGGAGCTGCAGCAGGCCGTCTGATCCCGTTCATTTCCTCCGTTCCCCCGAAGAGGTCCCCCATGACCGCCGCCGCGATCCCCTATACCCCGCCGCTGAAAGAGATCCGCTTCGTCCTCGACCACCTCGCCGGCATGGCCGACGTGGCGGCTCTGCCGGGCTTCGAGGATGCCAGCCCCGACATGGTGGACAGCATCCTGGGCGAGGCGGCGAAGATCGCCGAGAACATCCTGGCCCCGCTGAACCGCATCGGTGATGTCCAGGGTGCCAAGCTCGGCGCCGACGGCATCGCCCGCACGGCGGAGGGCTGGGGGGCGGCGTGGCAGGCACTGGTGGAGGGCGGCTGGAACGGGCTGCCCTTCGATCCCACGCGCGGCGGCATGGGGCTGCCCAACCTGCTGAACACCGCCGTGCAGGAGATGTGGCATTCCGCCAACATGGCCTTCGCGCTCTGCCCGATGCTGACGCAGGGGGCGGTGAATGCGGTGCGGCTTTATGGCTCGGACGCGCTGAAGGACATCTATTTGCCCAAGATGATCTCGGGCGAGTGGACCGGCACCATGAACATCACCGAGCCGCAGGCGGGGTCGGACCTCGCCGCCACGCGGTCGCGCGCGGTGCCGAACGGCGACCATTACCTCGTCAGCGGCCAGAAGATCTTCATCACCTATGGCGACCATGACCTGACGGAGAACATCGTCCATCTGGTGCTGGCCCGGCTGCCCAATGCGCCTCCGGGCGTGAAGGGCATCAGCCTGTTCGTCGTGCCGAAATTCCTGGTCAATGCCGACGGCAGCCTGGGCGCCCGCAATCAGGTGAAGTGCGTGTCGCTGGAGCACAAGCTGGGCATCCACGGCAGCCCGACCGCCGTTCTGTCCTTCGGCGACGAGGGCGGGGCGACCGGCTTCCTGGTGGGCGAGCCGAACCGCGGCCTGGAATACATGTTCGCCATGATGAACCACGCCCGGCTGAACGTCGCCATGCAGGGCCTGTCGATCGCCGAGCGCGCCTACCAGCAGGCGCTGGCCTATGCCCGCGACCGCGTGCAGGGCAAGCCGCTGGGCTGGGCCGAGGGCCAGTCGAAGGGCATCGTCAACCATCCCGACGTCCGCCGCCTGCTGATGGGCATGAAGGCGCGGATCGAGGCGATGCGCGGCGTCCTCTACACCGCCGCCGCCGCGGTCGACGTGGCACACCACCATGCCGACGAGGCGGCGCGCGGCCGGGCCGCCATGCTGGTCGACCTGCTGACCCCCATCGCCAAGGGCTGGTGCACCGAGACCGGGCAGCAGTTGGCGTCGGACGGCGTGCAGGTCCATGGCGGCATGGGCTTCATCGAGGAGACCGGCGCCGCCCAGCATCTGCGCGACGCCCGCATCACCACGATCTATGAAGGCACGACCGCCATCCAGGCCAACGACCTGATCAACCGCAAGATCCTGCGCGACGGCGGGGCGACCGCCAACGGTCTGCTGGACGAGATCGCGGCGTTGGGCGGCGAGCTGTCCGGCCATGCCGACGAGTCGCTGCGCGTCACCGGCGCCGAGCTGGTCGCGGCGGTGCATGAGGCCAAGCAGGCGGTGGCCTGGGTGCTGAGCGTGGCGAAGCAGGACCCGCGCCTGCCGGCCGCCGCGTCGGTGACGCTGCTGGAGCTGATGGGTGTCGTCGCCGGCGGCTGGCAGCTTGCCCGCGCCGCCAAGGTGGCGGCGGAACGGCTGGCGGAGGGCGATGCCGACACCGCCTTCCTGTCGGCCAAGCCGCTGACCGCCCGCTTCTACGCCACCCATGTGCTGCCGAAGGCGGCGGCGCTGCGGGCGACCGTCGTCAACGGCTCCGCGAGCGTGATGGCGCTGAGCGAGGAGCAACTGTTCGGCGCGGCCTGACGGGGTCGCGCTTACCGGTTGGTGCCGGGGCCTTTGGCCCTTTGCCGGGTGTCGCGGGCGGTTGGGGGACCTCCCGCCACTGCCCCGGCGCCAGCCCGTCCAATGTCCAGTCGCCGATCGCCCAGCGGATCAGCCGCAGGGTGGGGAAGCCGACCGCCGCGGTCATGCGGCGGACCTGCCGGTTGCGTCCCTCGCGGATGGTCAGCGCGATCCAGCTGGTCGGGATGGCGGCGCGGTAGCGCACAGGCGGATCGCGCGGCCACAGCGACTCCGGTTCCTCCATCCGCCGCACCTCGGCCGGCAGGGTGGGGCCGTCCTTCAGCGTGACGCCGCGGCGCAGAGCCTCCAGCGCTCCGTCGGTCGGGATACCCTCCACCTGCACCCAGTAAGTCTTGGGCATCTTGTTGGCGGGCGAGGCGATGCGGGCGATCAACGGGCCATCGTCGCTCAGCGCCAGCAGCCCCTCGCTGTCGCGGTCGAGCCGGCCGGCGGCATAGACACCCTTCACCGGCACCAGTTCCGCCAGGGTCGGACGACCCTGGTCGTCGGTGAATTGCGGCAGCACGCCATAGGGCTTGTTCAGCAGGATCAGGCGCGGCACGGGCTTGCTTCCTTGCGCGGTTCGGGAAAGGCGCTATCGTTCGCACCCCAACATGATCTCTTGATAGCAGGGGTTCGGCCGTGACGCTTCTGTTCTGCTCCGCCAGCGACAGCGCCGAGGATTGGCGCCGGGAAATCGCCCGCCATCTTCCCGGCGTGGAGATGCGCGTCTGGCCCGAGACCGGCGACGCCGCCGACATCGAGGTGGCGGTGGTGTGGAAGCCGCCGGCCGGCATGCTGGCGACGCTGCCCAACCTGAAGCTGATCGTCTCGCTAGGCGCCGGGGTGGAGCCGATTCTGGAGGATCCGACCCTGCCCGACGTGCCGCTGGTCCGCATGGTGGCGGACGGGCTGACGGTCGACATGGCCGGCTATGTGGCTTTTCAGGTTCTCTACTGGCACCGGCTGATGGACGGCTATGCCGCCCTCCAAGCCGAGGCGCGGTGGGAGCAGAGGGACCATCGTCCGGCCTCCGAGGTGACCGTCGGCTTCCTGGGGTTGGGCGAGCTGGGGGCGGCGTCGGCCCGCACGCTGCGGACCCTGGAATACCGCCTGATGGGCTGGAGCCGCAGCCCGAAGAGCATCGAGGGGGTGGAGAGCTTTTCCGGTCCCGACGGGCTGGCGGCGATGCTGCCGCAGTGCGATTTTCTGGTTTGCCTGCTGCCGCTGACCAACGAGACCCGCGGCATCATGAATGCCGACCTGTTCGCCGCCTTGCCCAAGGGGGCGGTGGTGATCAACGCCGCCCGCGGCGGGCATCTGGTCGAGTCGGACCTGCTCGACGCGCTGGAGAGCGGGCATCTGCACGGCGCCAGCCTGGACGTCTTCGCGACGGAGCCGCTGCCGGCCGACCATCCGCTCTGGCGTCATCCGAAGGTCCGCATTACCCCCCATGTCGCCGGGATCACCCACCCGTCCCGCTGCGCCGTGCAGGTGGCCGACGCGGTGAAGGCCCTGCGCGAGGGCCGGCCGCTGCCCAATCTGGTGGACCGCAGCCGGGGGTATTGAGTTTACAGCATCTGGACGGCGATCACCGCCAGCAGGGCCGCGATCACCCACAGGGCGGCGCGGTCCGAGCGGCGGCGGGTTTCCCAGCCGTTCAGCATCTGGCGGACGGTCTGCGGGTGCAGGCGCACACCGCCTTCCGCGATGTCGCGGGTCACCCGCTCGGCTTCGCTGACCAGGGCGGGGATGCGGCGGACGGTGGACAGGATGGCGCCGGCATCGTTGATGAACTGCGCCTCCGGCCCTCGATTCTCGCGCATCCACTCCTCGATCAGCGGCCGGGCCAGCTCCCACATGTTGATGTTGGGGTTCAGCAGGCGGCCGACGCCCTCGGCCGTCAGCATGCTCTTTTGCAGGAGGAGCAGCTGCGGCTGGGTCTCCATCTCGAACTGTTCGGTGACGGCGAACAGCTGGGCCAGCAGGCGGCCGACCGAGATGTCGGCCAGCGGCTTGTTCTGCAAGGGCTCGCCGATGGCGCGGCAGGCCTGGGTGAAGATCTCGATCGACTGGTGGCGCGGGACGTAGCCGGCCTCGAAATGCACGATGGCGACGCGGCGGTAGTCGCCGGTCAGGAAGCCGATCAGCATGTCCGCGAGGTAATAGCGCGTCTCGCGGTCCAGCCGGCCCATGATGCCGAAATCGACGGCGGTGATGGTGCCCTGTTCGTTGATGAACAGGTTGCCGGGATGCAGGTCGGCGTGGAAGAAGCCGTCGCGGAAGACCTGGTTGAAGAAGCTGGCCGAGGCCATCGCCAGGATCTCGTCGCGGTTGAAACCGGCGGCGGAGATGCGGGCCGGCTCGTCCACCTTGAAGCCGCGGATGCGCTCCAGCGTCAGCACCCGGCCGCCGGTGCGCTCCCAATCGACCTTCGGCACGTTGAAGGTGTCATCGTCCTTGAAGTTCGACGCCAGCTCCGACGCGGCGGCCGCCTCCATCCGCAAATCCATCTCCAGGCGGGAGGTGCGGGCGAAGGTGTCGACGATTTCAGTCAGCCGCAGCCGCTTCAGCCGGGGCAGCACCCATTGGGCGAGCGCCGCCAGCCGGTAGAACAGGTCGATGTCGCGTTCGAAGGCCTGCTCGATCCCCGGACGCAGCACCTTGACCGCCACCTCCTGCCCGTCGGCGGTGACGGCGAAATGCACCTGGGCGATGGAGGCGGCGGCGACCGGCTTGTCGTCGAAGCTCTGGAACAGGGCATGGACCGGCTGGCCGAACTCCGCCTCGATGATGGCGCGGGCCTGATGGGCGGGGAAGGGCGGCAGCTTGTCCTGCAACTCGGCCAGATCGACGGCCATCCGCTCGCCGACCAGATCGGAGCGGGTGGACAGAAGCTGTCCCAGCTTGATGTAGGTGGGCCCGAGTTCGGCCAGCGCACGGGCCAGCCGCTCGCCCTCGCGGCCGGGCACGTCCTTGCGGGCGATGCGGCGCCACAGCCAGAGCAGGCCGGGGGCGGTGCCGAGGAGGCTGGTGGGCAGGGCGTCGTGACGGGCGACCGTCCGGCCGATCACGGCCATCCGGATCAGGTTGCGCAGGATTCGAAACACGGGAGCTTAAATCCGCCAGCCGGAATGGATGGCGGCGATTCCGCCCGACAGGTTGCGCACGCGCACGGCGCCGAATCCGGCGGCCTCAATCCGTTTGGCCAGATCGGCCTGCTGCGGGAAGCGGCGGATGCTCTCGGCCAGATAGCGGTAGCTCGCCTCGTCCTTCGCCACCACGCGGCCCATGAAGGGCAGCACCTGGAAGGAATAGACGTCGTACAGCTCGCGCAGCACCGGCAGGACGACGTGGCTGAATTCCAGGCAATAGAACTTGCCGCCGGGCTTTAGGACGCGGTGCGCCTCCTTGATCGCCTCGTCGATGCGGGTGACGTTGCGCAGGCCGAAGGCGATGGTGTAGGCGTCGACCGAGCGCGAGGCGATCGGCAGCTTTTCCGCGTCGCCGACCGTCCATTGCACGCCGGACAGGATGTTGCGGTCGATGGCGCGGTCGCGGCCGACCCGGACCATCGCCTCGGTGATGTCGCAGACCACCGCCGCCCCGCCGCCCTTCTTCAGGAAGCGGAAGGCGATGTCGCCGGTGCCGCCGGCCACGTCCAGCAGGGTCATGTCCGGCTTGGGCGCCACCATCTCCATCAGCGTGTCCTTCCACAGCCGATGGATGCCGCCCGACATCAGGTCGTTCATCAGGTCATAGTTGGTCGCCACGCTGTCGAAGACGGCGCGGACCAGCCCGGACTTGGCGGACGGATCGACGGGGGTGAAGCCGAACCAGTTGCCTTCGGCGCCGGATGTGGGGGCACCGGAGGGGGCGGCACCGGACGCGGGCTTTTGCGGATCGGCGGAGGATGGGGGGGTGCGGTCGCTCATGGCCGGGAAGATAGCGCGCGCAGGGGCCATGCGCCAGCGGGGGCGTGCAATGCGGCAAGCGCTGCGGCGAATGGCGTAGGGCGGATGGGAGTGCAGGTCGGGGGAAGCGGCCGATGGAACATCGTGGAACAGGTTTCGGAGATTGTTCCATCGGGCGCGGCTGGGCGGAGTGTCGGCGGTTCGATGCGGGATGGAACAGGGTGAAACACTTTTCCGGTGATGTTCCATCTGGCGCTTCCCCTCAAGTGGTTAGGCGCAAAATCCTAGCACGAGGACGGGGTGGTGAGGAGGGGAGCCGGAAAACCATGCGGTTCCCGATCCTTGCCTTACCTCTCACCCGGCCGCTCCTCCCCACATCCCCCTTGCATCCCACCGCCCCCGCGCGTATAAGCCCATCCTTCCACGGGCGGCGAGGCTGGGCCGTATGGCTCAGGGCATGCCCAACCGTCCGCTGGAAATTCCGCCTCATTTCCCTCTAGGAAACGAAAATGCCCAAGCTGAAGACGAAGAGCGGCGCCAAGAAGCGCTTCAAGGTGACCGCCACGGGTAAGGTCCGCGCTCAGGCCGCCTACAAGCGCCACTGCCTGGAACAGAAGTCCCCGAACATGAAGCGCAACGCGCGCGGCATGATGACCCTGTGCGACTCCAACGCCCGCACGGTGCTGAAGAACTGGCTGCGCAACGCCTGATCTCGGCACATCATAGAATTCGGAAGGACTGAACCATGGCTCGTGTTAAGCGCGGCGTCACGACGCACGCCCGTCACCGCAAGATCCTGAAGCTCGCCAAGGGCTACCGGGGTCGCAATTCCAAGAATTTCCGCATTGCGATCGAGAAGGTCGAAAAGGCGCTTCGTTACGCCTACCGCGACCGTCGCAATAAGAAGCGCGATTTCCGCGGCCTGTGGATCCAGCGCATCAACGCCGGTGTCCGTCAGTACGGCCTGACCTATTCGCGCTTCATCAACGGCATCAAGCTGGCCGGCATCGAGATCGACCGCAAGGTCCTGTCCGATCTGGCCGCGCGCGAGCCGGAGGCCTTTAAGACCCTGGTGGACAAGGCCCAAGCCGCGCTCGCCTCCAAGGCCGCCGCGTAACGCGCTTCGCGCTTCCCGCTTTAGGGAACGCTTGCCGTCACGGCGTCAGTTGTAAGAGAAGGGAGCCGGGCCGCTGGGCCGGCTCCCTTTTTCTGTTTGCACCGATTTTTCCCCACGCTTGCCGGGAACCGCCATGCTCGACGCGCTGAAAGACGAACTTCTGTCGCAGGTCAACGCCGCCGCCGACCTTTCGGCGCTGGACGAGGTGCGGGTCTCCGCGCTCGGCAAGAAGGGGCGCATCACCGGCTTCATGAAGGAGCTGGGGAACCTCACCCCCGACGAGCGCAAAGAGCGCGGTCAGGCGCTGAACGCGCTGAAGGACGAGATCGCCGCCGCCATAGACGCGCGCAAGGCCGACCTCGCCGCCGCCCACCTGAAGGCGCGGCTTGAGGCCGAACGGGTCGACGTGACCCTGCCGGTCCGCCCGGAAACCGAAGGGCGCATCCACCCGATCAGCCAGACGATGGACGAGATGGTCGCCATCTTCGCCGAGATGGGCTTCTCGGTCGCCGAAGGGCCGGACATCGAGGACGATTTCCACAACTTCACCGCCCTGAACTTCCCGCCCGGCCACCCGGCGCGCGACATGCACGACACCTTCTATCTGCCCGACGCCGGCGATAAGAAGATGCTGCTGCGCACCCACACCAGCCCGGTGCAGGTCCGCACCATGCTGAACAACAAGCCGCCGATCCGCATCATAGCGCCGGGGCGGACCTACCGCTCCGACTACGACATGACCCACACCCCGATGTTCCACCAGATCGAGGGGCTGGTCATCGACGAGGCGACCAACATGGGGCACCTGAAGGGCTGCCTCGTGGAGTTCTGCCGCGCCTTCTTCGACGTGGACGACCTGCCGCTGCGCTTCCGCCCCAGCTTCTTCCCCTTCACCGAACCGTCGGCGGAGGTCGATATCGGCTGCTCGCGCAAGGGCGGTGAGCTGAAGCTGGGCAATTTCGGCGACTGGCTGGAGATCCTCGGCTGCGGCATGGTCCACCCCAACGTGCTGGAAGCCTGTGGCATCGACAGCACCAAGTATCAGGGCTTTGCTTTCGGCATGGGGGTGGAGCGCGTCGCCATGCTGAAATACGGCATCCCCGACCTGCGCACCTTCTTCGAAGCCGACCTGCGCTGGCTGAAGCATTACGGCTTCGTGCCGCTCGACATCCCCAACATCGCCCACGGCCTGACGCGCTGAGGCGATGCCGACCATCGCCGAATTCGACGGGATCAAGATCCTGATGTATTATCAGGATCGTGATCCGCCCCATTTCCATATCGAATACGGTGATTGCGAAGCGCTGATCCGCGTTGCGGATCTGGCGTTGATCGAAGGGGATGTGCCGGGCCGGATCCTGCGCCGCGTCACGGAATGGGCACGGACGAGGCAGGCCGATCTGGCGCTGAACTGGGTCAAGTGCCGCAGTCATGTGGCGCCGGATCGCCTATGACAGGACCGCCTGTGACGGGGCGCGATTGGAGGAAAGCATGCCGGGTTTGCTGAAGAACCGAATCGAAAGCGCCACACCGCTTCCGGATGGACGGCGGGTTGCGCTGCGGTGGGTCGGCGGTGCCGAGACCAGCGTCGACATGGCCCCCCTGATCGCCCGCGGCGGCGTGTTCGCGGCGCTGTCAGACCCGGCCCTGTTCGCCGCCGTCACGGTCGGCCCGCGCGGCCGGTCCCTGTCCTGGCCGGGTGAACTGGACCTGGACGCCGACGCCCTTTGGTTCGAGGCCCACCCGACCGACAACCCCTTCGCCCAATCCGCCGCGGCCGAGTGACCCTCGCCCTCTTCCGGTCGCCCCTTTCTGCCCGCCAGACAATCACCGCATCACGGACCCGCTCCCATGAAGTTCACGCTGTCCTGGCTGAAGGACCATCTGGAGACCGACGCCTCGCTCGACCAGATCACGGAGAAGCTGACCGCCCTCGGGCTCGAGGTGGAAGGCGTCCATGACCGGTCGAAGGAGCTGGCGCCCTTCCGCGTCGCCCATGTCGTCTCGGCCGAGAAGCATCCGGACGCCGACAAGCTGCGCGTGCTGATGGTCGATACCGGCGCCGGCACCCTGCAGGTCGTCTGCGGCGCGCCGAACGCGCGCGCCGGCATGAAGGGCGTTTTCGCGCCGGAGGGGACCTATGTGCCTGGCTCCGACATCACGCTGAAGAAGGGCGTCATCCGCGGCGTCGAGTCGAACGGGATGATGTGCTCCAAGCGCGAGCTGAAGCTGTCCGACGAGCATGAGGGCATCATCGAGCTGCCGGACGACGCCCCCGTCGGTGCCGCCTTCGCCGACTATGCCGGGCTGAACGATCCGGTCATCGACATCAACCTGACGCCCGACCGCGCCGACTGCGCCGGCGTGCGCGGCATCGCCCGCGACCTTGCCGCAGCCGGGATGGGGACGCTGAAGCCGCTGACCGAGGGGCATCTCGACACCACTCCGGTGGAGGGCCGCTTCGCCAGCCCGATCGGCGTCAGGATCGCCGCGCCCGAGGCTTGCCCGCTGTTCGTCGGCCGCTACATCCGTGGCGTGAAGAACGGCCCGTCGCCGAAGTGGCTGCAGGACAAGCTGGTGTCCATCGGCCTGCGCCCGATCTCGGCGCTGGTCGACATCACCAACTACCTGACCTTCGACGCCGCCCGTCCGCTGCACGTCTTCGACGCCGACACGGTGAAGGGTAACATCACCGTCCGCCTGGGGCGGGAGGGTGAGACGCTGGCGGCGCTGAACGGCAAGGAATACGCGTTGGACGGCGCCATGACCGTGGTGGCCGACGACGAGCGGGCCGAGGCTCTGGCCGGCATCGTCGGCGGCGAGCCGACCGGCTGCACCGAGCAGACCGTCAACGTCTTCGTCGAGGCCGCGCTGTTCGATCCGGTGCGCACGGCACAGACCGGCCGCCGGCTGGGCATCGACTCCGATGCGCGCTATCGCTTCGAGCGCGGCGTCGATCCGGCTGCGGTCTTCGCCGGCATGGAGCGCGCCACCCGCCTGATCCTGGAACTCTGCGGCGGCGAGCCGTCGGAACTGGTGGTCGCCGGGGCCGAGCCGGACTGGAAGCGCAGCCTGACCCTGCGCGCCGGGCGCGTCGCTGCGCTGGGCGGCGTCGAGCTGCCGCGCGACCGTCAGGTGCAGATCCTGATGGATCTGGGCTTCACCGTTGAAGGCGAGGATGAGGAGGACCGGCTGCGCGTCGGCATTCCGTCCTGGCGCGCCGACGTCCATGGCGAGGCCGATCTGGTCGAGGAGGTGCTGCGCGTCCACGGCTTCGACGCCATCCCGGCGACGCCGCTGCCGCGCGAGACGGTGCTGACCCGGCCGGCCCTGACGCTGAAGCAGCGCCGCGTCGCGCTGGCCAAGCGGACGCTGGCCGCCCGCGGCTTGTCGGAGGCGGTGACCTGGTCCTTCCTGGCTGGTCCGGTCGCCGAGCTGTTCGGCGGCATCGAGCCCGGCCTGCGGCTGGTCAACCCGATCAGCAGCGACCTGGACGTCATGCGCCCGTCGATCCTGCCCAACCTGATCCAGGCCGCCGGCCGCAATGCCGACCGCGGCTTCGCCGACGTGCGGCTGTTCGAGGTCGGTGCCGCCTTCCGCAGCCCGGCGCCGGACGGGCAGGATACGGTCGCCGCCGGCATCCGCGCCGGGGCGGCGGTGCCGCGCCACTGGGCGGAGAAGGCGCGTGGAGTCGACGTGTTCGACGCCAAGGCCGACGCGCTGGCGGTTCTGGAGTCGGTCGGCGCCCCCGCCGGCAACCTGCAGGTCACCACCGACGCGCCGGGCTGGTATCATCCCGGCCGTTCCGGCGTGCTGCGACTCGGCCCCACCGTGATGGCCCGCTTCGGCGAGATCCATCCGTCGGTGCTGGAGACGTTGGGCGTCAAGGGGCCGGTCGTCGGCTTCGAGGTGATGCTGGACGCGGTGCCGCTGCCCAAGAAGAAGGGCGGCACCGCCAAGCCGATGGTCCAGCTCTCCGCCTTCCAGCCGGTGGAGCGCGATTTCGCCTTCGTCGTCGACCGCAAGGTGGAGGCCGACAAGATCCTGCGCGCCGTGAAGGGCGCCGACAAGGCGCTGGTCAAGGATGTCGCGGTGTTCGACGTCTATGAGGGGCCGGGCGTGGGCGAGGGGCGCAAGTCCGTCGCCGTGTCGGTCACCTACCAGCCGACCAGCGCAACCCTGACCGATGAGGCGATCGAAGCAGTCGGTCAGAAAATCGTTGCGGCGGTGGTCAAGGCGACCGGTGGAAATCTCCGGGCCTGAGAAAATCCCTCAAAGGTTGAAGTTTCTGCTGTTTAAGATAAAGAGCCTCCGTTTCGACGGGGGCTCTTTTTTTGTCCTCGCCGAAGGAGTCACGTAAGGGTCTTTCCCATCCGCCGATTGCCCAATCATATGATGAATCGCTGATTGAAGAGTCTTGAGTGCATTCGCTAAGGGAAAATCCTGATGACGATTGTTGCAATTCAGTGTTTGACGGCGGTGCAATGTTCTATGGGAGGATTGGGCTTTGGGATTGTTTGCCCCTGGTAAGCCCATGATGCGTCCGATGTCACGGTTAGGCCACAGGCGGCGCTTGCATTGCCTTGGCATTCCCGATGGCCAATTTGGTGCAAGCGACGGAGCGGGAGAAATCAATGGCTGATCCTACAGACAGTCAGGCAACCAAACCGGAGTCCGTCAGGCCACTGATCCTGGTGGTCGACGATGACCGCTCGATTGTCGAGGGTCTGGCAATCCTGCTGGACGGCTGGGGGTACGAGGTCGTGAAGGCACTGAGCGCCGCCGCGCTGGAGGCTCAGCTCGGCGGTCTGGACCGGGCGCCGAACCTGATCATCGCCGACCATTACCTGCCTGCCGGCCGTACCGGGCGGGAGGTGGTGGAGCGCGTCCGTGCCGAAACCGGGCAGCAGATCCCGGCGATCATCCTGACTGGCGACAGCACGCCCGAACGGCGTGACGAGGCCGAACTTCTGGGCTGCCAGCTGCTGCTGAAGCCGGTGCAGGTCGGGCCGCTGCGCGAGGCGGTCGAGGCGCTTTGCAGCCGGTAGGACAGCAGCCGGCAGGACGATGAAAAAGGGGGCGGGGGTAGGGTTGCGGCAACCAGCCTGCCAAGCCGCCCGTCAGGCCGCCGGACCTGTCCCGGAACCGGGCCGGTCGATTTCCGGCAGCACGGCGAGGAAGGCATCGACCACCGCCGGATCGTAGCGCAGGCCGGCCAGCCGCCGGATTTCCTCCACGGCGTGAGCGTGGTCCAGCGCCGGACGATAGGGACGGTCGCGCGTCATCGCGTCATAGGCGTCGGCGACCGCGACGATGCGGGCGCACAGCGGGATCGCCACCCCGGTGCGGCCGTCGGGATAGCCGGTGCCGTCCCAATTCTCGTGATGCCAGCGTGCCACCGCCGCTCCCAGATGCAGATGGGTCGGACCGTCGGCCAGATGGCTGGCCTGGTGCAGCAGGGCGGCGCCGGCCAGCGTGTGGGTCTGCATGGCGCTGCGTTCCGCCGGATCGAGCGGGCCGGGCTTCGACAGGATGTCCGGATCGACCGCGGCATTGCCGATGTCATGCAGAATGGCGGCAAGTCCGATGGTCTCCAGCGTCGACTCGTCCAGCGACTCGGGGAACAGGCCGTTGGCATGCAGGTGGCGGGCGATCCGTTCGGTGATCGCGGCGATGCGCAGCGAGCGGCTGAAGCGGCTGCCCCCAGCCATTTCAGTCGTCATTCCGGCCGTCATCTCCGCTGCCGCGCCGTCCGTGCCCAGTGCGCCGCGGCCGCGTTCCGTCAGATCGGCCAGCGCCGCCAGCGTGCCCTGCTGGGCGCGGTAGAGCTGCTCGTAATGGTGCAGGTTGTCGAAGCCGACGGAGATCTTGCCGCAGAACACTTCGATCAGCCTGCGGTCCAGCTCCGAAAGCGGCCGGTTGGAGCGCAGATAGACCACCGTCTCGCGGTCGTTGGGCGTGCGGATGTAGAGCGTGCAATGGTCGCCGGCGTAGACATGCGCCTGCTGTTCCAGGCAGGCGGTCACCGTTTCCAGCACCGCCGGGTCGACATGGCCGGCGGCGGGCTCGTTGATCAGCGCCTCATACCGCCCCGATCCGGCCAGCACATAGAGGCCGGTGGTACATCCGGATGGGGCGCATCCCGGCGGGGTGCAGCCCGCCGCGCCGGCGCCGCCGCGCTGCATGCAGAGGATGGCGTCCGGCCCCACCCCCAGCAGGCCCGACAGCTGGGTCAGCACGCCCGCCGCGAACAGCTTCATCGAGCGGGCGCGGAACAGCGACGACGACGCCTCGATGATCTTCTCCAGGCCACGGCGGTTGGCGTCGATCGTTACGATGTCCTCGTAGGAGCGCAGCGCCGCGACCGTGGTGGTGAACAGCTGCTGGGCGGTCAGCTGGGTCTTCGCCTTGTAGTCGTTGATGTCGTAATCGAGGATCACCGCCCGTTCCGGCGCCTGCCCAGGCTGGCCGGTGCGCAGGATGATGCGGACATTGCGGTTGCGCAGCTCCTCGCGGATGTGGTGGACCAGCCGCAGGCCGGCATCCTCCGTCTCCATCACCACGTCGAGCAGGATCAGCGCGATGTCGCTTTCCCGCGCCAGGATCCGCCGCGCCTCCGCCGCCGAATGGGCGGACAGGAACCGGGCCTTGCGTCCCTTGTAGGCGAAATCGGACAGGACGAGCTTGGTGATCGCATGGACCTCCGGCTCGTCGTCGACAATCAGCATGGTCCAGCGGCTGCCGGGCGGCTCCTCCGCACCCTGCTCCCCCTCCGGGGCGGAATCGTCGAGGAACACCAGATCCTCGTCACCGCTTTCCGGTGCCGGATCGGTTCGGGCCTCGTCCTGTGGTCCAGTCGGGTCGGCGTCGGTCATGGCTCTTCAATCGCGAAAGGGTCATGAGGGTGGGCGTGGCCGGCCCATTTGTGCAAACTATCAGAACGTATCCAGCTCGATCACCGTACAATCGAGTCCGCGTTGCGCCAACGTGCCGCAGGCGGTGTCGACCTGCAAGCGGGTGAAGGGGGCCACCCCGACCTCGTACAGCAGGCGGCCCTTGCGGAACACCGGCCAGACCATCGGCGGCAGGTCGCGATAGGCACTGCCCGGCCCGGCGGTGAACTCCTTCCAGGCGCGCAGCCCCTCGGCGTAGCTGACATATTCGCCCAGCTTGATGCCGTAGAGCATGCCCGGCTCCACCGGCGGCATGCCCGGCAGCGGATAGGGCGCCACCACCCCGACCAGACCCTGGACCGGCGCCAGCGCGCGGGTGCCGGCGGGCAGGGCCAGCGTCGCCTCGCCGTTCGCGGCACCGATCAGCGCCACCACGTCGCCCTGGCGCAGGGTGAAGTGGCGCCGCTTGCGGTTGCTCAGGATCTCGGTGGCGGAGATCGGGCCGGCGGCGACGACATACCCCTCCGCCGGAGTCTGGGCCGCCTTGTCCCAGGCTGCGCGCGGCACGACGGCGGCGCTGCGGTGGGGCGGCGCAGCGTCCGTCGACGGCTTGCCGGAGTCGGGTTTGGCTGGCCCGGCGGGCTTGTGCGCCCGCGGTCCCTCGCCGCCGATGGCCGGCCGGCCAGTGACCATCAGCGCCGGGTCCAGCGAATCGGCGGGAACATAGCCGATGGGCTGGCCGCCGATGGCGACCTCCGTCCAATAGGTGCCGCGGGGCGTGCCGAGCGCGTTCAGCGCCTTGCCCTGCTTCAGCGTCATGACGATGCGCGCGTCCTCGCTGGGGCCGATCCGCACCTCGATGTCGCGGTTCAGCACCACTTCGCCGGTCAGGGGAGCGCCGATGGCGACGGGGCTCTGCGCCCACGCCGGCGAGGGGGACGCAGCGATTCCGGCACAGGCGAGGAGGGCGGCGAGCACCGGAAGCAGCGGGCGGAGTGGGGACGCGGCGGTCATTGGGCGGCTTCCTTCGCGGACACCGGGTCCGGCTTCCGACGGCCCAGCATTTCCCGGCCGACGAGGTCGTGGATGGCGTCGGCCAGCAGCCGCACCGGCTTGGGCGCCGTGCCGCGGGCGCGGTGCAGGGCGATGTCGACGTCCGGCAGGTCGGGAAACCCCTCCGCCGCGCCGATGCGGCGCAGGCTGGGCGGGACGGTGCAGGCCTCCATCGCCGTCACCCCCAGCCCGCCCATCACCGCGCCATGGACGGCGACGACGCTCTTGCTGGTGAAGGCGACGCGCCAATCGCGGCCGATGCCGTCGAGCGCGGCGACGGCGAGGTCGCGCACGACGCAGCCCTTGGGGAACAGGGCCAGAGGCAGAGGATCAAGGCTTTCCACCGGGCAATGTCCCGGAGGGGGCCCCGACGGCGGAACAGGGTCGAGCGGCGGGGCGACCCAGGCCACCGGCTCCCGCCGCACCAGCTCGCCGCCGGCCTCGCCGGCATGGCGGGTGACGAGGGCGAGGTCGTAGCGGCCCTTGTCGATCTCCGCCACCAGATCGGGGCTGTTGTCGCAGATGACCTCGACCATCACCTCGGGATAGGCGGCGTTGAATCGGGCCAGGATTTCCGGCAGCAGCATGGTGGCGTAATCGTCGGGCGTGCCGATGCGGACGCTGGCCACCGTCGGGCTGCGGTGCATCAGGGCCAGCACCTCGTCGTTCAGGGTCAGCATGCGCCGCGCATAGGCCAGCAGCACCTCGCCGTCGCGGGTCATGCGCACGCCGTGGGTGTCGCGTTCGAACACGCGCTTGCCCACTGTGTCCTCCAGCCGGCGCACCTGCTGGCTGACTGCCGCCTGGGTGCGGCCCAGCCTTTCGCCGGCGCGGGTGAAGCTGGCGCTGTCGGCGACGGCGACGAAGGCGCGCAGCAGGTCGGTGTCGAGATTGGCGGGCATGGTGGGGAACCGGAAGTTGCCGCTTATTCAAACAGAGCGCCCGGCAGTCCGCAACGGCGCGGTCATTAGGAATCGTGATGACAACATAATGCCTATTCGTTTCCAAGGGAATGGCGCCCGCCCCATTGTCGGACTCCGAACCCCTTGGAGTGTCCGATCATGTCGCTGTTCGCCGCCTGGACCAGCGTGGTTCTCGGAGCCGCCCGCATCGCCCCACCCGCCGCCCCAACCCCGGCGGTGCCGGAGCCGCGGCGCTTCCGCCTTGCCTACAATCCGGTGCCGGCCGCCGTGCCCACGCCGGTGCGCAATGCCGTCATGGTTGCGGAGCCGGCGCCGGTCTCGACCCGCCGGCCGCTGCCGGTTGCCGCCGGGCGGCTGTGCCTTGAGAAATAGGCGGGCGGCAGCCTATCCTGCCGCCGACAAAAAAGCCGGGAGGAACGGGCGATGTCGCGGGTTTATGTGCTGTATACCGGGGGCACCATCGGGTGCGTGACCAATCCCGACGGGGCGCTGGCTCCGGTGCCGGGTGCCGAATTCGAGAAGCGTGTGCTGGCGGTGCCCGGCCTGTCGGACCATCGGGTGCAGGATTACCCGGACCTGAGTTGGACCATGGACTGGTTCGACCGTACGCTCGACAGCTCCAACATGACGCCGGCGGACTGGGTCGCCATCGCCCGGCGGCTGCTGTCGGTCTATGACCAGTATGACGGCTTCGTCGTGCTGCATGGGACGGACAGCATGGCCTACAGCGCGTCGGCCCTGTCCTTCCTGCTGCCCGGCCTGTCGAAGCCGGTGGTGTTCAGCGGGTCGCAGGTGCCGCTGTCCTTCACGCTGAGCGACGCGCCGGCCAATCTTGTCGGCGCCATCGTGGTGGCGGGGACCCTGCCGGTGCCGGAGGTCTGCGTCTATTTCGACACCAAGCTGCTGCGCGGCAACCGGTCGTCCAAGGTCGACGCCAACCGCTTCGCCGGCTTCGATTCGCCGAACTTCCCGCCGCTCGCCACCGTCGGCAGCGTCGTCGCCCGCAACGAGCCGTACTGGCTGCCGATGCCGGACCCGGCCGTTTCGCTGGCCGACCCCGACAACCGGGCCAAGCGGCTGGCGGCGCTGGACGCCCTGCCGGCGGCGCTGGCGGGGTTCTCCGTCGTCGTGCTGTGGCTCTATCCCGGCATTCGGGCCAGCACGGTCTCGGCGATGCTGACCGGCACCAGCCCGGCGGTGAAGGGGGCGGTGCTGCTGGCCTTCGGCGAAGGCAACGGCCCGACCGACCCGGACTTCCTCGGCGCCCTGTCGGCCGCGGTGAAGGCCGGGGTCGTGCTGATGGACAACACCCAGGTGCAGCGCGGCGCGGTGCTGCCCGGCGCCTATGCCACCGGGCTGGGCGCGGTGGGAGCGATCGGCGCCTATGACATGACCCCGGAGGCCAGCTACGCCAAGCTGGTCTGCCTGCTGGCCGGAGGTTTGGATACCGAGGCGGTCAAGGCGGCGATGCCGGTGCCGCAGGTGGGCGAACTGACGGTGATCGGGGACTGAGAGTTGCTGTCCGGAGGCGGGGCGTCGGTTGGACCCTCCGCCTCCGGCAGACGGTTACTGGCCCATGCCGGGCTGGTTCGGCGACATGGTGCTGCGGTTCATCGTGCCGTTGCCCATGGTGCCCTGATTCATCGAGCCCTGGTTCATGGAGCCACGGTTCATGCTGCCGGTGCCCATCGAACCATTGCCCATGGAGCCGCCCATCTGACCGCCCATGGTTCCGCCGGTCGAGCTGCCGTAGCCGGTGTTGGCCTGATTGCTGTACTGGGCGAGCTGCTGGAGTTCGCTGGCATCCTGCATGACGATGATCTGCTTGCCCCGCCGTTCGAAGGAGGCCGGGGGAAGCATGACGGTCTGGCCGGACTTGGCGAGCTTCAGCTCGACCATCGTCTGGCCCTGGGCGTCGGTGGTGACATTCTGGACGGTGCCGGCGACCGGCCCGCCATGGCGATGGACCACCCGCTTGCCGATCATGGCCCGGCTGGCCTGGACGTCGCGGGCGCCGCTGTCCATCGTGCCGTTGGCAACCGCATTGGACCTTGCCGACTCGCTGGTCTGGGCATGGCCCGGCGCGGCAACGGCCATCAGCATCAGGGCCGGAACCGCGGCGGCGAGAAACTTGCGCATGTCATCCTCCCGACTTCAACCGAATGTGGGGAGACCGTGGCCGCCGGCGGCGGCATGTGATCCCCCTTCGCAGGAGATGACACCTCAGCCGTGGGTTTGTTTCGCCGGTAAGCCGCTATTTCTCAGGTCTGTCATCAGATAGACAGTTCGGTCGCAGGGCTGAAACCACAGTTCGCTTTAAATGCGAACTAATTTCTGAGAGTCTCCTTCTCGCAGAATCGGCAGTCGCGAGGCTTCAGTCATGGCGTCCCTTTCCCCGGCCTATCGTCCCGGCGACATCATCATCGCCGATGGAACGGTGTCGCACTGCGCCATCGTGATCGGCGAGAAGGTCAGATACAGCGGCGGTGTACGGACCGACTGGATGGTGCTCCACGCCACCGGCTTCGGCAGCGAACAGCCGCGCGACGGCATCAAGAAGTCCGACGTCATCAATATGGGGGCCGGGCGGCTGTTCCGACCGCGCGCGATGAGCGACGCCCAAGCCCAGACGGTACAGGACACCGCGCTGAGGCTGCACAAGGCCTCCTCGTCCTACGGGACGGCCAGGGCGGTGTTCGCCTGGGCGGGAAGCACCGGCTTCGGCACCGGCGCGTTCGGGCGGCTGCAGAAATACAAGGAGCGGCTGTCGCACACCGAACATCAGGGGGCGGTGAAGAACGTCTTCTGTTCGGAATTCGTGATCCTCTGCTACCAGCTTGCCTTTCTCGACGAGGCGCAGAAGACGCGGCAGACCAATCCGCTGTTCATCAACCTCGACGCCAAGCACAGCTATCCCAAGCACCTCCGCCAGTATCTGCGGACCAACGCCACGGTCTGGGAGGAGGGCGATTTCCCGCCCTGAGCGGCGGCCGCCGTCAAACAAAAAGGCGGGCTTGAGCCCGCCTTTCCGTATCCTTACTCGTCGCCCATCTTGAGCGCCGCGATGAAGGCGCTCTGCGGGATTTCGACCTGGCCGAACTGGCGCATGCGCTTCTTGCCTTCCTTCTGCTTGTCCAGCAGCTTGCGCTTGCGGCTGATGTCGCCGCCGTAGCACTTGGCGGTCACGTCCTTGCGCATGGCGCTGATGCTCTCGCGGGCGATGATCTTGCCGCCGATGGCGGCCTGCACCGCGATCTTGAAGAGCTGGCGCGGGATCAGCTCCTTCAGGCGTTCGCAGAGTTGACGGCCGCGGCGTTCGGACTGGCTGCGGTGGACGATCATCGACAGGGCGTCCACCGGCTCGGCATTCACCAGGATCGACAGCTTCACGAGGTCACCTTCCTCATAGCTGTCCATCTGGTAGTCGAAGCTGGCGTAGCCGCGGCTGATCGACTTCAGGCGGTCGTAGAAGTCGAACACCACCTCGTTCAGCGGCAGGCGGTAGACCAGCATGGCGCGGGCGCCGGCATAGGTCAGCTCGATCTGCTGGCCACGCCGCTCGGTGCACAGCTGCAGGACGCCGCCGAGATACTCGTCGGGCAGCATGATGGTGGCCTTGATCCACGGCTCGTCGATGTGGTCGATCCGCATCACGTCGGGCATGTCGGCCGGGTTGTGCAGGTCCCGCACCGTCCCGTCCGTCATCGTCAGCTTGTAGACCACTGACGGCGCGGTGGTGATGAGGTCGAGGTTGAACTCGCGCTCCAGCCGCTCCTGGATGATCTCCAGATGCAGCAGGCCGAGGAAGCCGCAGCGGAAGCCGAAGCC
>NZ_CAMLJP010000111.1 GCF_946480385.1 uncultured Azospirillum sp. | reverse complement strand
GGCCGCCGGCTGGGCGCCACAGAGGTGAAGGCGACCGCCGCCGGCCTGCCGGCCACGCCGAACGGCACGGTGTCGGCCCGCACCAACCTGGACAAGACGCCGCTCTCGCTCGACGGCCGCTATGCCCTGCGCGAACAGACGCTGCGGCTGGACGGCCTGACGATCGCCAACGGCACCAACCGCATCACCGGCGAGGCGCAGGTGGCGCTCGACACGCTGCTCGCCACCGGCCGGCTGGACGGAAAGCTGCCCAATCTGAACGGCCTGTCGGAACTGGCGGGAATGCCGCTCGGCGGTGGGGCGACATTCACGCTGGCGCTGGACGGCAAGGGCGGCAAGCAGGCGGCCAGCCTGACCGCCGACGCCAGCGACCTGCGGGTGGAGGGGCAGGGCGGACCGCTGCTGACCGCCCGGAAACTGACGGCCAAGGCCGACGTCGCCGACGCGCTGGGCACCCCCAGCGGCAAGGCGCGGGTGGAGATGACCGACGGCAACGCCGCCGGCAACGACCTGCGCAGCGTCACCGCCTCAGTCGACGGATCGCTGGCGAAGGCCAGCTTCCAGGCCAACGCCAATGGCGCCGGCGCGCGGCCGGTCGCGCTCGACCTTGCTGGCGGACTGGCGATGGAGGGCGGGGTGACCCGCATCCGGCTCGACCGCCTGCAGGCGCGCTATGCCGGCGAGGACCTGCGGATGACCGCCCCGGCCACCATCCTGCTGGCCGACCGCCGCTATGAGGTGAAGGATCTGCGGCTGTCGTCCGGCAGCGCCCGGCTCGCCGCCGACCTGGGCCTGAACGGAGAGCGGCTGAGCGGCGAACTGACCATCGACCGCCTGCCGCTGGCGCTGGCGAAGCTGGCCAGCCCGACGCTCGCGCTGGACGGCATCGCCAATGCGCGGGCGTCGCTGGGCGGCACGCTGCGCAGCCCGCGCGCCGACGCCACGATTCGGATCAATGGTTTGAAGGCGCAGCAGACCACCCAGGCCGGGCTGCCGGGCATCGACGCGACGGCGGACATCCAATGGCGCGACCGCCGGCTCACGCTGGCCAGCCGGGTCGCCATGCCGAAGAATGCCGGCACGCTGACCGCCAACGCCGCCCTGCCGCTGGTGATGAATCCGGACAGCTACGCCGTCAGTGTTCCGCCGAATGGCGCGCTGGACGCGGCGGTCAACGGTACGGTGGACATGTCGTTGGCGAACGACCTGCTCGCCGCAACGGGTGACCGGGCGCGCGGGTTGCTGCGGCTGGATGTGCAGGCCGGCGGGACGGTGGACAAGCCGTCGCTGGGCGGATCGGTGGTGCTGGCGAACGGACGCTACGAGAACCGGGCCTCGGGTGCCGTCATCACCAACATCGAGGCGCGGCTGGTCGGCGACGGCGACGTCTTCACCATACAGAGCTTCCGCGGCCGGACCCGCAACGGCGGCGTCATCACCGCGAACGGCGTCATCCGCCCCAGCGCGGAGGCCGACCGGCAGTTGGACATCAGGTTGCAGGCCGACAATGCCCGGCTGCTGGAAATCGATCTGGTGACGGCGGAGATCGGGGCGAACCTGACCCTGACCGGCGGCTTCACCAACGCCCGGCTTGCCGGCCCGGTCGACATCCGCCGCGCCGAGATCCAGGTTCCCGACCGCATGCCCGCCAATGTCGTCGATCTGAAGGTGACCGAGGTCGGCAAGGGCCGCCGCGCCCGCGGGACGACCCAGGTGTCCACCGCCGGCGGCACGCGCCGGGTGCCTGTGCCGGAGGAGGCGCCTCCAGCCGCCTCGCCCTTCGTGCTGGCGTTGGACATGACGGTGAATGCGCCAAATCAGATCTTCGTGCGCGGTCGCGGGCTGAACGCGGAACTGGGCGGCAACCTGCGTGTCGGCGGCACCGCCGCAGCACCGGAGGTGACCGGCCGCTTCACCATCCTGAAAGGCAGCCTGGACCTGCTGGCCAAGAATTTCGAGTTCAAGCGCGGCATCTTCGATTTCGACGGCACACAGCCCATCGACCCCCGCCTCGACCTGCTGGCCGAGGCGACGGCCAACGGCATCACCGCCGACGTCGTGGTCAGCGGCACCGCCCGTCAGCCGAAAATCGAACTGACCTCTCCGCAGGGACTTCCGCAGGACGAGGTGCTGGCCGGCGTGCTGTTCGGCAAGTCGGTCGGGGATCTCAGCGCGGCGGAGGCGGTTCAGTTGGCCCAGTCAGCGGCGACGCTGGCGGGGGTCGGCGGTGGCGGCGGCGGCATCCTGGACAAGGTGCGCCGCGGCCTGGGCGTCGACCGGTTGGACTTCACCCAGGGCGAGAACGGCAAGGGCGGCGCCGTGCAGGCCGGCCGCTATGTCAGCGACCGCGTCTATGTCGGCGTCGAGCAGGGCATCGGCGCCAACCAGAGCCGGGCGAAGGTCGAGATCGACATCACCAAGAACCTGAAGGGCACGGCGTCGGTCGGGGCCAACTCGGAGACGAAGTTCGGGGTGATCTACGAGAAGGATTACTGAGGGGGGCTAACTCACCAAGCCCCTACCACCCCACGACGATCCGCGCATGCGACGGCACCGGCACGATGCCGTCCACCGCCTGGGCATCGAATCGTTGGGCGATGTCCTGCTCCAGCGCCTTGCGCCGCTCCGCGCTCAATCCCCCCAGCCGGTGGCCGAAGCTCATGTCCAGGGCGGCGCGCCAGAAGGGTCGCCCGGCGGGGGCCTTGCGCACCGGGGTCAGCTCGGTCTCCGAGGTCTCCGCAAATCCGGCGGCCCGCATCACATCGGACAGCAATCCCGGCTCGGCGAAGCGGAACAGCGGGTCGAGGCTGCCGTCCTCGCCGAGATGGTCGGCGACCACGTCGCCGATCTCCGCGAACAGCCCGTTGCCGGCGCGCGGACCCCACACCATGAAGGTCGCCTTGCCGCCGGGGCGCAGGACGCGCCGCACCTCGCGCAGGGCGGAGTCCACGCCCGGCACGAACATGATGCCGAAACGGCAGGTCACGCCGTCGAAGGCGGCGTCGGCGAAGGGCAGGGCGGTCATGTCGGCGGCGGTGAAGGCGGGGGCCGGACCCTCCACGCTGCGGGCGCGGCGGACGGCCCCGGCCATCATGCCGGGAACGAGGTCGCTGCCCACCACCAGCCCATCCGGTCCGGCCCGGCGCGCGGCGCTCAACGCCGGCTCTCCCGCGCCCGACGCGAGATCGAGCAGCCGGTGCCCCTCCGCCAGACCGGCGGCATCGAGAAGCGGACGGTTCAGCTTGTCGGCCAGATCGGCCATCGGATCGGCCCAGCGATCCCAGGCATCGGCACTGGCGGCCCAGCGGTCACGCTCTCTTGCGGCATCGGGAGAGGCAGCGTCGGGAAGGATAGTCGCGGTCAATGGAGAAGCCTCGCCGTGCCGGCCACGCGCTGGACCGTGTCGGCGTCGTTCAGCCGTTCGCCCAGCGCCGACAACTCGTCGGACAGCTTGCGGTTGGCGTCGGTCAGTTGCTGGATGCGGGTCTGCGCCGCCTGCTGCTGCTGGGACAGGGTCGCCACCGTCTCCGTCAGCTTGCGGATTTGCTGGGACTGGCGGGTTGCCGCCTCGTTCAGGCTGCGGCGGATCGATCCGACGGCCACCAGCACGACGGTGCTGACGGTCACGCCGGCCATGATGGCGACGATGCTGATCCCGGTGAACCAGTCCATGGGCGCCAAGCTTCGGCCCATTTTACCGTTCGGTCAAGCAGCCTGACAGTCTGCCAACACAACGGACCCGGCGCCGCGGTCGGCGTCGGGTCCGCAAAACTTTAAAAATCGGCGGGTGGCGTCAGCCGACGGAGCCGCTGACCGGACGCTCCGCCTTCATGCGCAGTTCCTTCAGGTGGTCGCCGAAGGCGCGCAGGACCGGCATGATGCGCTGGGTCTGGTCGGTGGTGACGTGGGCATCCGTCTTCAGCACGATGGTCGGCGCCTCGCTCATCAGGCGCTTGGCGCGCATCGGGCCGACCTTGTCGTCGAGGAACATGGCCATGCCCATCAGGATGCCCAGCGTGACGTCGTCCGGAGCCTTGGGCAGGGCCAGGACTTCATGAAGCTCGTTCAGCAGCGTGTAGGCGACGATGGAGGTGCGTTCGATGGTGTCGACGTCGGCGGCCATGGGCATCGGGCAGGTCCTCGGGAAACGTTCGGATGAAACGTTGCAGGTGAGACGCTGGCGGGTGACGCGGGATGGCGTCCCGATGGGCGCCAGCGCTTGCGAAATCCGTCGTGCCCCGAGGGTAATCGTCACTTTATAACCAAAGTGTTAACCAAACGCCTCCCGAGTCGTCCGAGTCGCATTTTTCCGAGTCGCAATCTCCCGTTCTCAGCGCTTTCCGTTGCTGCGCGTCCTGGTCGAAAGCGACAGCTCGGCAACCTCCTCTCGCGCGCTGCTGACGAGGCCGGCAGACTGGACGACACCCCGGTTGAAGGGATGATAGGTCTGCGCGTAGATGCTGCGGATTTTGGTCACGTAATCCTTCGTCTCGCGGTAGGGCGGGATGCCCTTGTACTGCAGGACCGCCCCCTCGCCGGCATTGTAGCCCGCCAGCGCATAGGCGACGTTGCCGTCGAAATAGGCCAGCAGCCAGCGCAGATACTTCATGCCGCCGCGCAGATTCTGTTCGGCGTTGAAGGGGTCGGAGACGCCGAATCGCTCGGCGGTTTCCGGGATCAGCTGCATCAGGCCCTGGGCGTTCTTGTTCGATACGACATCGATGCGGTAGCCGGATTCGACGGCGATGACCGCCAGCACCAGATCGGGATCGAGGCCGTAGGTCGGCGCCATCTTCTGCACCATGGCGCGGATTTCGGCCGGCGGCTTGCGGATGATCCCCCAGCGCAGGTTGGGCGGCTCGCAACGGTCGGGCGTCTTCACCTTGGCGCTGACGTTGCCGACCAGTCGCTCCGCCTGCTCGTTGCCGAGGGATGCGGCCTTGCGCAGCCAAGCGCGGCCCAGGTCGGCATCCTTCGAAACGCCACCCACCCCGGCCATGTGCATCCGGCCGGCCATCAATGCCGCGTCGGCATAGTCCTGGCGGGCGGCACGGCAGTAGAGGGATAAGGCGAGCCGCGGGTCGGCCTTCACCCCGTCGGCGCGGTCGTAATGCTGCGCCAATTCATACTGGGCACGGGCGCTGCCCTTGCTGGCAAGAGCCTCCAGCGCGGCGACGGTCTTTTCGGCGATGCCGGCATTCGCCGGCGCTGCCGCCAGCAGGGCGGGCAGGAGCACTGCCGCCGACAACGCGGCCATTCGTGCAGGACGGGTTCCATGCCTGCCGATGCGCCGCGAGGTTGCAGGCATGCGCGACGCGGATGGTGTACCGCAAAGGTTCGTGTGGCCTTCCACAGGACCCCCCTGTATGATTTTCTTCAAGCTTTCGGAGACCATCGAAAGGTCGGAAGCAGAACTCTCAGGGAGGACGCCGCTGTATCCGTCTGGCCGGGTGTCAGGCGTGGCGGCATAAGCCGAAACGGAAGGCCGGCTGCCGGGAAATACATCGCCGTAAGTGCTTGATGTGGCGCTGCCAATAAAAAATACATAGGCCGATCGACGAATGTCGGTCGGTCTTTTTCTTTTCACGTTGGTCATGCGTCCTCCAATCGAGTTGGAGAAATAACGAAAGACCAGATGTTACGCCAACGCCCGAACGGTGATTGGCGTGGGATACACGGGGTACTCTAGGGGTTAGCCGGCCCTATTGTATGACCCATTAGCCTTTTTCCCAACTGGCAGCTCCTTTGTGCGCTCATTACGTACGGATCGGGCCAGATAATCGGCTGCAAATTCGATGGCCCCGGACGATGGAGATTTCCCTTGGAGATTTCCGCGTCCGGGGCCGTCGCGCCGGAGGCCCCGGCATTGTCGCCCGCGTTTCAGAAAGCGGACGGCGTCGCCGCGGCGAACGGCATTGAAGGAGGCATCGTTTCACCGATGGCGAACCACGTCGCGACAACCTTGAGCCACCGACTGCGCGGCCCGGCACTGGCCGATCCGATGCCGTTCGGCGCCGAGGCCGTTGGCCGGACCCGTTCGGACGGCCTGCCGACGTACACAGACCAGAAAACCGCCGATGCCGGGATGGAGACCCATTTGACTGCCCATGCGGAGGCCGATACGGAGGCCAAGCGGGCCGAAGCCAGCACCGAAGCCGGCGACGCCGATACGGCCGTAGCCGACGTGGTGGCCGTTCAGGCGGAAGCCGAGGACGAGTTCCGCCCCGATCCCAATGCTCCGCCCAATCCCGCGGTGATCCGCCAGATCGAGGACGAAATCCCACGACTGCGCCGGTTCGCCCGTGCCATGGTGCGGGATGCGACGCTGGCCGACGATTTGGTTCAGGAATGCCTGGAGCGGGCGCTGTCGCGGCTGCATCTGTGGCGGCCCGGCACCAATCTCCGCGCCTGGCTGTTCACCATTCTGCGCAACCTGCACATCAACGGCGTGCGCCGCCGCCAGCCGGTGGTCGACATCGACGCCGAGGCGCAGGCCGCGATCGGAGCCGCACCAGGCTCGCAGTTCGTGCGGATGGAACTGCGCGACCTGCGCCGGGCGCTGGCCTTGCTTCCCAACGAACAGCGCGAGGTCGTTCTTCTGATCGGTCTGGAGGGGATTTCCTACAACGAAGCGGCCGACATCCTCGGAATCTCCATCGGCACCGTGAAATCGCGCCTGTCGCGCGGTCGCCGCGCGCTGCGCCTGCTGATGGAGGGCCAGAACCCGTCGGACGACGCGGACGCCTAAGTCGGCGGCTTTTGAAGACATGACGGATTTCACGGGGTGTCCGCTCGCCGGGTGCCCCGTTTTTATATGCAAATACATGATGGAAAAAAGAATGGCGGCGCCCGCTTGGGACGCCGCCGGAGGCGGGGACAATCGAAGCGCCGCCTGGGCTCGCCGGCCCTGACGTCACCTCTGGAGGAGAGAGTGTTGCAGCGTCAGGAGATACCGTAGTCAACCGGGCAAGCCGCCGATGGTTCCTTCGCGTCGGGAAAGATCCCGGCGGAGACTCCCATGGGCCGACCGCCCGGCCGGATGACCTTCCGTCTACCGTCGCCGCACCAGCCCCATGATCAGGCTGATGGCGAACAGGATCAGGAACAGGAAGAACAGGATCTGCGCGATGCCGGAACTGGCCGACGCGATTCCGCCGAACCCGAGCGCACCAGCGATCAGCGCGATGACGAAGAAAACAAGAGCCCAATAGAGCATCATACCCTCCCTCGCTCGGCCGAATAGTCACCAAGGACTGCCGGCGTCACGCATGAGACAAGTCGTGGCCGCACCCGCCGTCCCGTTGTCTCCGTCACATGGAAACTGCCTCGCTGGCAAGTCGGGCCAAGGTGACGGTAAGCACAGCCGGTGCGGCGGCATTCGAAGACCAGAACACTGTCGTGAGCGCGATGTTCCCGGTTCCTGATCGACCGGAGCATCGGACCGCCGTGCGGCGGGTGCGGACTGACATTTATGCAACAAGGTGCCGGTTGGGGTGTTTGCAGGATCTTGAGGCCCGGCGTTTGCCGGCCATAGAGGCAGACAACCAGAGAGGTGAAGATGAAGACCGGATTGTTCCTGGCGGCCATCACCGCATCGCTCGCCGTGGCTCCGGCCGCGATGGCGCAACAGAGCTATTCGCAAAGTTATTCGGGTTCCCAAGGCCATTCGGGCGCCTATTCCGGCAGCACCGGCGGCGACATGTCCCGTTCGGCGACCATGGGGTCGGCTGGCTCCTCCGACCGGACGGGGTCCAGCATCGCCGCACGCCGTGGTCCTGGGCAGAAGCCGATCGAATTGCGCCAGACCACGCTGCTGAACCAGCTGAGCGCCTCCGGCTTCGTGGCGGTGCGCGACTTCCGCAAGGAGGGCGAGCGCTACATCGCCAATGCCATGACCCCGCAGGGCGAGTGGACCACCGTGATCCTCGACCCCCGCGATCTTTCGACCACCCGGGCCACCAACCCGGTCCGCTGACGTCAGTCCAACAGTTTCGACCATGTGCCGGTGAGGTGGCCGACGCCTCCCGGCATGCGGAGATCGTAGAGCGGCAGCGGTTGCTGCAGACGTTGCCCGGCGTCGCGGCCCAGCGTGCGGACCGCCGTTTCCACGGTGCCGCCGACCGGCAGCCATCCCGATGCGGCGATCGGCACCACCAGCGCCAGCCCCCAATCCATTCGCCCGCCGAAACGGCTCTGGGCGCCGTCCGGACCCTTGGTCCAGGTGGCATGGGCAGTCAGGCCGATGCCGCCGTCGAAGCGGCGCATCACCTCCACCGTTCCGCCCCAATCGCCGCCGAGATAGCGGCCCAGCCGCAACGCGGTGGTGGTGTCCGCGCCGGGGTTTTCCCAATAGAGACTGAGATGGCCGGTGCCGCGGGCATCGCCGTGGTCGAAGGCCAGCAGGCTTTCCGGCCGCCGCTTCCAGACCTGATTGAGGTCGAGGCCAAGCGCCCAGCGGGCGGCGAATGGCTGGAACAGCGTCTCGGCGCCAAAACCCGCGTACATCTCCTCCAAGTGGCCGGCGGACAGCCGTGTCGTCAGTCCGTCTGCCGGCTTTGCCAGCCACGCCGCATAGGCATGGTCGAGGGCGAGCGGGCGGTCGGCATAGCGCGGGAGGTCGCTGCGCACCGGCTGCGCCGCCGGCACGGCGTTGGTGTCCAGCAATTGCAAATCACTTGCGGCGTTGATGCGCAGCCCGCCGCCCAGCACCAGCCCGCGCATAGGCTCTGCCCGCAGCATCACGTCGGTGTGGGTGCGCTGGGCAAGCGCCGTTCCCAATTCCGCCAGATCGAAGCTGGCGACCAGCCGGGTGGACAGGTCGAGCCGGGGGCGCCAGTCCGGCGGCGGGGCCGCCGTTGCGGCGAGTTGGGTTGTCCGCCAGATCTCCTCGGCGCTGCCGCGGTGATTGGCGGCCCGTTCCAGGTCGCGGCGCAGCAGGGTAACCGAGACCGTGTCGAGGCCGCCGGCGCCGGTGACAACGCGCAACCGCTCGACCTGCGGCGGCGCCAGATCGGCCAGCAGGCGGGCGGCGTCGCCGACCTCGCGCGCCAGCGGCATCCGTCCGCTCCCGGCCGGATCGAGCCACAGGGTCGCGACCTCTCCTTCGATGCGGGTGGAGCGGACCGGCAGGCCGCGGCTGCGCGCCACCAGGGCGATGGCATCGGCAGACAGGGCGGACCCGGCGGACGGGCGCGGCCCGACGCCGGGGGGAGGGCGATTGGGGCGGTCGGCGTCCACCGCCGGGTCGAAGCGAACCGACAGCCGCAGCATCAAGCGTCTGCCCTGCTCGTAGGCCGCGCCCAGATCGGCCCAGGATGCCGGGCGCCAGGATAGGCCCAGGCTGTAGCGGCTGCCGGGATCGAAGCCCGGCTCGTCCTGCCGCTGGGCGCGGAAGCGGTCGCCGGAGGATTCCAGCTTCAGGCTCAGCCCGTCGACCGGCGTGTGCCACTCCACCCCGCCGACCAGCGCCACCCGCTCGCCCGTGAACCAGGCCTGGGGGCCGCGCGTGGTCGGCCATGCCGAGGGATCGCGGTCGCGGCGGAAACGGCCGCCCAGGAAGTGTAGCGGGTTGCGCAACTGCCCGGCCTCTCCCAGCGCGCCCCACCCCATGCCGAGCGTCAGGTCCAGATCCCACCAGCGCCGCGACAGGGCGATATACTCGCCGGCAAAGCGGCCCTTGCCCGGCAGGTCCAGCCCCGACCCGGTGACGTCGCGCCCGCCGATCACCAATGCCGGCCCGCGCTCATCCTCCCGCCGCACCCGGAGCTTCAGATCGAGGCCGGGCTCGGTGAGGCCGTAATAGCCGGGGTAGGCACTGTTGCGTGCGGTGACCTCCAGCCAGGGCAGCGGCTGGGCGGATATGGTGTAGTGGCGGTGGAGGTCGCCGAGCGCGGTCAGCCCGCCGCTCATAGAGCCGTCCGGCGCCATCCGGGCATTCGGCATCTGCAACAGCCCGATCCCGCCCCAGTCGGACAGGCTATATCGCGCCTCATCAGCCAGGGCGGGGGCCGAAGATACCGCCAGAAGAACGAGAAGTGAGGTGAGGCGCACGCGCTGATCGCGAAGGGTCGGGGATGCTGTCCGATCCTTCGCGAGTCATGCGTATGAATGCAACTGAAAAGATGCGAGGACGCCGCAGTTACGGCGCCTCGACCACCTCGAAGTCGTGGGTGATGGTGGCGGTCTGCCCCAGCATGATCGAGGCGGAGCAGTATTTCTCCGCCGACAGGGCGATGGCGCGCTCCACCTTGGCGGGATCCAGCTTGCGGCCGGTCACGGTGAAATGGACGTGGATCTTGGTGAAGACCTTCGGATCGGTGTCTGCCCGCTCGGCCTCGATGGCGGCGACGCAGTCGGTGATCTGCTGACGGCCCTTTTCCAGGATCATCACCACGTCGAAACAGGTGCAGCCGCCCATGCCGATCAGCAGCATCTCCATCGGGCGGATGCCGGCGTTGCGGCCGCCGGATTCCGGGGCGCCGTCCATCACCACGGCATGGCCGCTGCCGGATTCGCCGACGAACATCTTGCCGTCCACCCAAGTGACGCGCGCCTTCATGACCATTTCCTTCGTTCACTGTTGATCGTGAGTGACCGCGCGAAGCTAGGCGCCGCGGCGGGGCGGCGCAAGGGGGCGCAGCGCCTTCATCGCCGGACTTGTCCGGCGGCGCCCGTACGCCCAAAGTCGGCGGTGCTGTGATCTGTATTGCGATGACGAGGCCTTCCACCATGCCGCACGGCCATTCCCATGGCGGTTCTTCAGACGCCGGGCACGACCATGCCGGGCACGACCACGGCGCCCATCACCATCACGGGCCGGCACGCTACGACCGGTCCTTCGCGCTGGGGGCATTGCTGAACATCGGGTTCGTGGTCGTCGAGGCGGTCTATGGGCTGCTCGCCAACTCCACGGCACTGCTCGCCGATGCCGGGCACAATCTCAGCGACGTGATGGGGCTTCTGCTGGCCTGGGGAGCGGCGTGGCTGACCCGGCGGATTCCGCGAGGGCGCTACACCTACGGCTTCGGCAACGCCTCGATCCTGGCGTCGCTGCTGAACGCGATGATCCTGCTGATCGCCGTCGGCGCCATCCTGCTGGAGGCGGCCAACCGGCTTGCCGATCCGGAACCGGTGGCGGAGACGACGGTCATGGTGGTGGCCGTGATCGGCATCGTCATCAATGCCTGGACCGCGTGGCTGTTCATGGGCGGGCAGAAGCAGGACATCAACCTGCGCGGCGCCTATCTGCACATGGTGGCCGACACCGCGGTGTCAGTGGGTGTCGTCGTCGCGGCGCTGGTGATCCGCTTCACCGGCTGGCTGTGGCTCGACCCGGTGACCAGCATCGTCATCGCCCTGGTCATCATCGCCGGCACCTGGGGCCTGCTGCGCGATTCGGTGCGGCTGGCGATGGATGCGGTGCCCGACGGCGTCGACCGCGAGGGGGTCGAGGATTATCTCGCCGGACTGCCCGGTGTCGCCGACGTGCATGACCTGCACATCTGGCCGATCAGCACGACGGAAACCGCGCTGACCGCCCATCTGGTGCGTCCCGGCACCAACCAGGACGACGGTCTCCTGCTGGAGATCTCGTCGGTGCTGAAGGATCGTTTCGGCATCGGCCACGCCACCATCCAGGTGGAGCAGGACGGCAGCTGCTGCCGCCTTGCTCCGGCGGAGGTGGTCTGATCGCTCAGACCTGCTCGCGGGCGAGGCGGCGGGCGTTGGCGCGCACCTTGCGGTAGGCGGGGTTCATGCTGGCGGCGGCCAGAGCGGCCGTCGCCTCGATCAGGCGCAGGTTGGCATGGATGCCGGCATCGACCGCGTCCGCCAGCAGGCGCTGCTGGACGTCGACGATCTCCACCGGATTCTTGCAGGCGGCAAGCCCGCCGATGGTGGCCGCCGCCGCCTGGGTCTGCTTGGTGATCATGGTGATCCAGGCCTGCCCGAACTCGCCGATGCCGGTGGCGACCGCATGGAAGGCTTCGACCGCCGCCTCCACCTTCTCGGACCCCATGCGGATGAATTCCGGATTGGCGAAGTCGATGGGGTTCGCCAGCGCCGCCGTCATCATCGCCGTGCGATAGCCGATGGTCTGCGCCGCCGCGACGCCCATTTCGCTGCTGCGAAGGCCGGTCTTGGTAAGCTGGCCCGCCACCGCAAGAAGCCTGTCGGTGGGATGGCCGTTGCCGGCGTTCTGTGATGCCATGGGCGTCGCCCCTCTCAAAAAAATCGTTGCCGGAACCTGGCTGCAGCGACAACGCTGCACTGCAGCATAAGTTCCGGCACGATCTTTACGCCTCGGCGAGCGCGCGGTCGAGATCTTCGATGATGTCCTGGGGGTCCTCGAGACCAACGGACAGGCGCAGCAGGCCGGGTTCGATCCGCGCGGCGACCTTTTCCTCGTCCGTCAGCTTGGAGTGGGTGGTGGTGGCGGGGTGGGTGATGAGGCTCTTCGAATCGCCGAGATTGTTGGAGATCATCACCATGCGCAGGCCGTTCAGCGTGTTGAACGCCTCGGTCTTGCCGCCCTTCAGGAAGATCGACAGCATGTTGCCGCCGCCGGTCATCTGCTTGCGCACCAGATCATATTGCGGGTGGCTGGGCAGCAGCGGATACAGCACCTGGGCGACCTTCGGGTGGCTTTCCAGGAACTCCGCGACCTGCAGTCCGGCCGCCGACTGGGCCTGCACGCGCAGCTCAAGCGTCTCCATGCCCTTCAGCAGCAGCCAGGAATTGAAGGGGGAAATGGTCGGGCCGGTGTTGCGCAGGAAGGGGTGGATGACCTCGGAGGCGTACTTCTTGTCCTTGGCCAGGATGACGCCGCCCAGGCAGCGGCCCTGACCGTCGATGTGCTTGGTCGCCGAATAGATGATGACGTCGGCGCCGAAGTCGAACGGGCGCTGCAGGACCGGAGTCGCGAAGGCGTTGTCGGCGACGACCATCGCGCCGGCCTTATGGGCGAGATCGCAGACCGCCTTGAGATCGACGACCTCGAGCCCGGGGTTCGACGGCGTTTCCAGGAAGACCGCCTTGGTTGGCTTGGACAGCGCCTCTTCCCATTCCGTCAGGTTGGTGCCGTCGACGAACACGGTCTCGATGCCGTAGCGGCCGCACAGCTCCTTCAGGATCCAATAGCAGGAGATGAAGAGCGCGCGCGGCGCCACCACCCGGTCGCCGGCGCGCAGGCCGCTCATCAGCGCGCCATGCACCGCCGCCATGCCGCTGGCGGTGGCATAGGCCCATTCGGCGCCCTCATACTCGGCCAGCCGATCCTCGAACATCGCCGAGGTCGGGTTGCGGAAGCGCGAGTAGACATGGCGCGAGCCATCGTTGGCGAAGGCGTTCTCCGCCTCTTCGGCCGAGCCGTAAACGAAGCCGGAGGTCTGGTACAGAGCCTCGCAGGTCTCGTCGAACTGGGAGCGGCGGATGCCGCCATGGACCAGCTTGGACCGCGGGCGCAGCCCCGCGACGTTCGGATTGCGATGATCGGTGCGCGACATTCCGCAACTCTCCCCTGAATGACGCCGGTGGGGCGAGGCCGGCCGCAAACAAAAAACGCCCCGACCGATCGGGTCGAGGCGCGGACGCGGCTCGGACCTTTTTAGCGGATTGTTTTACGTGGCCCGCAAGCCGGTCGACCAAATCACCACGTGGGTTCGCTTGTACGACTGCGTATGACCGCCGTCAAGTGGGGTAGCGCCGCCTTCCCTTTTCCGGACGCCATTCGGTCTGCCGATCCGAAATCGCGGTCGATATTCAGCAAGATGTGCCAGGACGGCTGCCGGACCCCCAGCTTATGGTTCCCTCCATCAACCGTGCAGGCCAGACCGACGATGAGCAGGCAAGAGTATGACGAGAGGTTTTCCAGGCTGTTCGACTACATCGATCAGAATCTGGAAGGAGACCTGTCGCTGGACAGGTTGAGCGATGTCGCCTGCCTCTCGAAATTCCACTTTCATCGTCTCTTTTCTGCTCATTTCGATGTCAGCATCGGGAAATACATCCAGCTTGCACGGTTGAAGCGGGCGTCGTTCCGGCTGGCCTTCTATCCGGCCGACAAGGTCATCGACATCGCCTTGGACGCCGGTTTCGAAACGCCGGAATCCTTCTCCCGCGCCTTCCGGAATGCGTTCGGCCAGACGCCGTCGGAGTTCAGGAAAACTCCGGAATGGCGGCAATGGCACGACCGCTATCGTCACATCAAAAGAAGAAGGATCAGGACCATGGATGTCTCAATCGTCGAAGTCGCGCCCGTCCAGGTCGCGGCCTACTGTCATCGGGGACCGATCGAAGGCGTGAATGACTCCGTTCGCATCTTCATCGACTGGCGCAAGAGCAGCGGGCTGTCGCCGCGGGAGCGGTGCCGGACCTTCGGCGTCGCCTTCGACAACCCGGAAACCACCGAACCGGCCGACTTCCGGTTCGACATCTGCGGGGAGATCGACGGCGAGATGCCGGACAATCCCCAAGGGGTGGTGAAGAAGCTTATTCCCGGTGGCCGTTGCGCCGTGGTCAGGCACCGCGGAGCGCACGAGCAGATCGGGGAGGTCGTGCGGTTTCTCTATGGCCGATGGCTTCCGGAAAGCGGTGAAGAGCTTCGCGATTTCCCGGTCTATTTCCACTATCTGAACTTCATCGGCGAGACGCCGGAGCATGATCTTCTGACCGACGTCTATTTGCCAATCAAGTAAGGCACGGCACGGAAGTGGCGCCGCTTCCGTTCGCCACTGGTTCAGCCGACCGGATCTCCGCCCGGTTGCGCCTGCTTCGACAGCATGCCCTTCACGTCTGCCAGTTTAGCCCCGCCCAGCAGCGCCGCCAGCGCTCCGAAGACCGCGGCTCCGCCGGACACCAGCAAGGCCAGAGCCAGGAACCGCACCGCGGTGGAAGGTGCCGCCAGCCAATGCGCCAGCACGCGCTCGCCCACCAAAAGTGCCGCCCCCATGCCGACTGTCGCCACGGCGATGCGCGGTGCGCGGCGTTTCAGCCGGTCATCCAGGTCGAACAGCCCGCGCCTGCGCATCGCAACGACCAGCAGCCCGACATCCAGCCAGGCGGTCAGGCCGGTGGCGAGCGCGATGCCGACATGCCCGAGCCAGGGCATCAGCAGCAGCGCCAGCAGGGCGGTTGCCACCGTCACGATGACTGCAACCCGCACCGGCGTCACCGTGTCGTGGCGGGCGAAGAAGGCGGCGTTCAGCGACTTCACGATCACATAGGCCGGGATGCCGATGGCATAGGCGGCGAGCGCCATCGCCGTGGCCTGCGCCTCCTCCGGGCCGAAGGCGCCGCGCTGGAACAGGACGGCGACGATGGGCGCGCCCGCCACGCCCAGCGCGACCGCCGCCGGCAGGCCGAGCAGCAGGCTGAACTCCAGCGCGCGGCTCAGATAATGGCGGACCATCCGCTCGTCCCCGGCGGCGACATGACGGGCCAGCACCGGCAGCAGGGCGGTGCCGATGGCGATGCCGATGACGCCCAGCGGCATCTGGTTCAGACGGTCGGCATAATAGAGGAAGGACACCGCGCCCGACGGCAGCAGCGAGGCCAGCACGATGTTCAGGAACAGGTTGATCTGCATGACGCCGGCCCCGATCGCGCCCGGCCCGATCAGGCGGAACAGCCGCCGCATCCCCTCCGTCATGCGTGGCGGACGCAGCCGCAGGGCGACACCCGCCTTGCCGCAGGCCCAGGACATCCACGCGACCTGAACGGCACCCGACAGCGTGACCGCCGCAGCCATGGCGGTGCCGGGTTCCAGCCCCAGCCGCGGGGCGATCAGCAGCGCCGCGACCAGCGTCAGGTTGAAGGCGATGGGAGCGGCGGCGAAAGGGCCGAAACGGTCGAGCGCGTTCAGCACCCCACCCAGCAGCGCCACCAGCGAGATCAGCGCCAGATAGGGAAAGGTCAGGCGCGCCATGTCCACCGCCAGGGCGAACTTGGCCGGCTCGTCCGAAAAGCCGGGAGCGAGACCATGCATCAGCCAGGGCATGGCGACGACGGCGGCCAGCGTGAAGGGCAGCAGCATCGCCAGCAGCATCGCCAGCGCCTCTTCCGCGAAGCGGATGGCGGCGGCCCGCCCGCGGGTCTGCAATTCCGCAGCGAAGAGCGGAACGAAGGCGACGCCGAAGGCGCCCTCCGCGAACAGCCGGCGGAACAGGTTGGGCAGCTTCAGCGCGACGAAGAAGGCGTCGGCGACCGGACCGGCGCCGAGCACGGCCGCGGTCAGGATGTCGCGTGCGAAGCCGGCCAGCCGGCTCAGCAGGGTCAGGCCGCCGACGGTGGCGATGGCGCGTGCGAAATTCATCGCGGCGGTATAGCCGGCCATGGGAGCGTGGCAAAGCCGGCTTTTCGGCGCGGTGGATGCGATACCGTTGGTGGTGGCGCTGGTCTGCATGGGTGGAGCAACTGTCCGCCGCTGCCACCTTGCCGGTAACGGCGTTGCGTCGGCATCGGCATTGCGGCATGCTTGCGTCCGCCTGCCTGCGTCCGCTTTCACGCCGAAGGACGCGGCCGGCGGACGATCCACTGCGTTCGGGGTATACGTGAAGCGGGCGCTCTGGCTTTTTTCCGGTTTCGGCGGGCGGCTGGTCCTGCCTGCTCTGGCGGTTGCGCTGGCCATCGCCGCCCTTTGGTGGATTCTGCTCGACCGTCTGCATCGGGAAGAGCGGCTGCTCGACCTGACGGCTCATGAGAAGACGGCCGTCATCGCCCGTCTGGTGGAGGAGCATGCGGTCTCCACCTTCCGCCGGGTCGACGACCTGCTGCTGGACCTGATCGCCAACACCGAGCGCAACCGCGCCATGCGCCTGGATTCCCGCCGCGCCTTCGAAGAGGGGCTGGTGGTGGGCGTTCGCGTCTATGACGCCTCGGGCCTGCTGACCATGGGCGGTGGACGGGCCACCTTTCAGGGGGCTATCACCGACCGCGACGAGTTCCGCAACGCCCGTGACAGTGCGCCGCGCGGGCTGGTGATCGGCATCCCCTATGCCTCGTCGGAAACGCAGGATCTGATCATCCCCGTATCGCGCCGGCTGGAGAACGCCGACGGAACCTTCGCCGGGATTGCCGTCGCCGACATTCCGGTTGAATCCTTCGTCCGCTACTACCGCGTGCTTGGCCTGCCTCCGGACGGTGCGGCGGCGCTGCTGCGCTCCGACGGCATCATCATCGCCCGCAATGGGGGAATGAAGGCGGCATCGAGCCGCGATTCGGCCAACGGCGAGCTTTGGCAGGCGATCAGGCAGCACCCCGTCGGCCATATGCGCATGAACAGCCCGATCGACGGCGTGGAGCGGATCACCGCCTTCCGGTCGGCTCCCGACTATCCGGTGATCGCGGTCGTCGGTGAATCGGTGGAGACGGTGTTCGGCCCCTGGCGCGACAATGCTCGCCTCTACATCGGCTGGGCGGTCGCCACCACGGTGGTGATCCTGCTGTTCGTCATCGCCTTCATCGTCGAACTGCAATGGCGCCGCCATACCGACCGGGCACTGCGGGTGCGCAACCGGGCGCTGGCCTGGAGCAATGACGGCATCATGATCGCCGACGCCACCCAGCCCGGCATGCCCATCGTCTATGTCAATCCGGCGCTGGAAAAGCTGCTGGGCGCACCGGTCTCAGCCCTGATGGGCAGCGGCGCCCTGACCGCGCTGGAGCGGGCGACGAACGACCGGTCGGCCCTGCAGCCGCTGCGCGACGCCATCGTGGTGGGCCGGGACGCGCGGGTGGAACTGACCCGTCCCGGCCTTGTCGAGGACGGGGCAGGCCCGCAGGGGCCGCGTTGCCTGGAACTGAGCGCATCGCCGGTGCGCGATCACGACAATCGTCTGGTCAGCCTGATCGCCACCGTCCGCGACATCTCCGAGCACAAGCGGGCGCAGACGGCGCTGGCGGAAGCCCGGCGGGAGGCCGATGTTGCGAACGTCGCGAAGTCGAAATTCCTGGCGGCGGCCAGCCACGACCTGCGTCAGCCGGTGCAGTCGTTGATGCTGCTGATGGAGGTGCTGTCCACCCGCGTCAGCGACGGCATGACCCGCAATGTCCTGGGCACCATGGATCGGGCCTTGGGCGCCCTGAAGATGCTGCTGGACGGGCTGCTCGACGTCTCCCGGTTGGAGGCCGGGGCGGTGGTGCCGGAGGTGGAGGTGTTTCCGCTGCAGGAGGTGATGGACCGCGTCGCTGCCAACAGCCGCTCCGTCGCCGTCCAGAAGGGGCTGATCCTGCACATCGTCCCGTGCAGCGCCTATGTCCGCAGCGATTCGATGCTGTTGGGCCGCATCCTGCAGAATCTGGTGGAGAACGCCCTGCGTTATACCGACAAGGGGCGCATCCTGATCGGCTGCCGCCGCCGCGGCGGCATGCTGCGGATCGAGGTGTGGGACACCGGCATCGGCATCCCTGCCGACCAGCAGGAGGACATCTTCCAGGAGTTCGTGCAGGTCGGCAATCCCAGCCGCAACCGCGACCGGGGCCTTGGGCTCGGTCTGGCGGTGGTGCGGCGGCTGTCGGCGATGCTGGACCATCAGGTCACTGTACGGTCCACCCCCGGCGAGGGATCGGTCTTTACCGTGGAACTGCCGATCGCCGACGCGCCGGCGGCCAAGACCGTGCCCGCTCCGCTGGCTCCCCTGCCGGCCTTCGCCACCACGGTGCTGGTGATCGAGGACGACGGAATCGTGCGCGAAGGGCTGCGCGCCATGCTGGAGGAGTGGGGCTATATCGTCCTGGCGGCCGAATCCTGCAGCGAGGCGCTCGACCTCGCCAATCGCGGGCCGGCTCCCGACCTGATCGTCGCCGATTACCGGTTGCGCGACGGCCGTACCGGGACCGAGGCGATCCGCGAGGTCCGGCTGGCGCTTGGCCGCATCCTGCCCGGCATTCTGGTCACCGGCGACACCGCTCCCGCCCGCGCGCAGGAGGCGGAGGCCGGCAATTTCCGCGTCATGCACAAGCCGGTGATCGCCTCCGACCTGCGGCGCGCGGTGGCCGAGGCGCTGGAGCCGCTTCTGCGCGAACGCCAGACCGTCGCCTGATCCGGGCGCCTGATCCGGGTGCCTGATCCGTCCCTTGGGCAGTCAGGGAATCAGGCGGTTCAGGTCGAAATCCTGGGCGAAGGCGATCATGGCGCCGCAGGCGCTGGCCGACCCGACCCGCAGCACGCCTTCGCCGACCACGGTCGGGAACTTGCTCTTCTGCAAAGCCTGCTGGGTCTTGACCGGATCGGCGACGCGCAGCACGAAGCCGGCGAAGAAGGGCAGGGTGGCGGTGGTAAAGGCCGGGTCGGCGGTCCAAGCCCAATTCAGCCGGTCCGGCGTGGCGACCAGCACCGGGACCTGACCGTCGCCGGGAAGGGCCGGCTCCACCACGCGGGCGGAACCACGGTCGGTGACGGTGCCGCCCAGCAGCTTGGCATAGGTCGCGGCGACCGCATCGGGATCGGCGGCGGCGATCACCAGCGCCTCCAGTCCGGTCGCGCCGTTGGCGTGCTCCATCTGGTCGGGGCGCCAGACCAGCTCGGGCGTGTGGTGCTGGCACAGGAAGACGCGGCCGGCCGGGGTGGCGGCCGGGTCGATCTGGGTGATGGTGAAGTTGGCGTCGCGGGGGCCGCCGGGCAGGTCCACCGGGCGGCCGAAATCGACGGGCTCGGACACCGGGAAGCTGGCGGCGGTCAACGGCCCGGTGGCGGCGCGGGCGTCCGGCGTCTTCAGCGCGACGGCGGCGATGCCCTCGCGCTGGCGCAGGAAGGCGGCGTAATGGGCGTTGGCCGGCCGCTGTTCCTCGATGCCCAGCAATTCCAGATAGGTGCCGGTCGGGAACAGAATGGTGTGGTTGGCCGACTTCAGCTGAGTGTGGTGGCCGCGGGGCGTCACGGTGAAGCCGAGCCGGGTATAGGCGTCGCGCGCCGCGTCCAGGTCGCGGGTGGCGATGACCAGATGGTCCAGTCCGGTGATGCCGTCGATGCTCATGGCGTCCTGCCGCTGTCGGGTTGCTGTGCCGCCAGCGATAGAACAGCCGGCCCGCCGCGGCAAGCGTGAAGCGGCCGGGCCTCCCTCCCCGGAGAGGCCCGGCCTGATCGTCACAGCGCCTGCTGCAGCTCCGGCACGGCCTTGAACAGGTCCGCGACGAGGCCGTAATCGGCGACCTGG
>NZ_CAMLJP010000110.1 GCF_946480385.1 uncultured Azospirillum sp. | reverse complement strand
CATACCGGCGGCACTGGCCGCAGGAGACGGAGCGCCGGCCGCAGCAAACCCGGCCATACCGGCGGCACTGGCCGCGGGCGACGGAGCGCCGGCGGCGGCGAACCCGGCCGTACCGGCAGCACCTGCGGCGGCGTGGCCGGCCATGCCCGCGCCGGCAAAGGACGGAAGCGCAACGCCGGCCAGCGAAACAGCCGACGCCGCATTCGCGATCGATTCAGCGACGGTTGCGACACCCGTCTCGTCTGACAGGCTGCCGAATGCCTCGGCCGCAGCAGACCGCACATCCTCCGCCGTTATTCCGGCGAAACCGCCCTGCGCAAGAAGCGCTTGCTTGCCGGCAATATCCGACGTGTTCAACTGATCCCTAAATCCGCCATCAGTGGCGAGACGCTTTATAAGGTCAAGAGCCTGTTCGCTGGCCATTTGGCCCCTCCTGCAACGGGACTGCCAATTCGATTGTTACTATCGTTGAGCAACAGCTAAACCAATAGCATAGGCAATCGAGTCAGTTTCTACCAAAATCCGACGGCTTCCGATGATTCGCGCGTGAATTTAATGTTGGGGCGCTGGCGTGTCAGGTGACGCCCCGGCATCGAAACGGCGCCGAAAATGGTATCGACTCACAAAGAAAACACGGCGAATCAATCAGACTGCGTCGGATATCAATTGCACCATGCAAAGACGAATCGGTAGCCGCAATGAACAAAGCCAAAAGCGGCGGGCCGAGTGGAGCGACTCGGCATTGCTCCAGTCAGCCTCGCATTTCCGCTCCTGGATTCAGGCGGCCTTCTGGTAAGCAGAGGCAGACGCACGGCTGAAATTTGCGGTGAACGACGCCATCATATGGGCATCGACCGTTTCAATCGCCGACGCGCTGGCGGCGACATGCCGCGGCACCAGCGCACGACCGTCGACCGTCTCGATCAGCGACGCACTGGCAGCGACAAGCCGCGGAGTCAGCGCACGGCCATCAGTCGTCTCGATCGCAGACGCGCTCGCGGCAACTTCGGCAATCATGCCTGCGCTCGAAGCGAGGTTGGAAGCAACGGCCGGAGCAGCCTCGGCTTGCGTGCCGAAGACGTTTGCAGCAGCCGTGCGCATGTCGGACGCCGTCAGCGTTCCGAAGCCGCAACGCTGGAGAAGATCGCGCTTTCCCCGTGCGTCGAGGGATCGCAACTGGCTGCGAAAGCCATGGTCGGTAGCGAGGGACTTCAAGAGATCGAGAGCCGTCGAGTCGGCCATGTTCATCGCCTCCATCATTCATGCCGGCCAGTTCCAGCGGACATGACGACGGTACTGTGAAGCCTCAGCCTCGAACAAGTTATAAAGTTGCGCTCGATGGGAATATTGCTACCGTCAAGCCATCGAATCATCAGGCCCGACTCTGCAACGACCGGACTGCTTGAGTGCGGCCGCCGCCGAACCACTCCTCCCGGGTCTGGCGCCAGAAATCGGCCTCGGCCGGGACCATCGGTTCAGGCAGAAGACCCGACCCGCGGATTCGGGAACCAAGACGGCGCGCCACGGCCTGCGAGGCCGCATTGTCCGGGTGGATCGAGTGGACGACCTCGGTCCAGCCGAGATGCTCGAACACCCAGTCGATGGCCGCGACGGCACTCTCCATCGCATAGCCGCGCCCCCAGCATTCGCGTGGAAGAACCCAGCCAACCTCCGTCACCGGCCAGCCTTCGGGCACCCATGGGCCGACCCGCCCAACCCACCGGCCGCTGTCCTTCTCGATCACCGAAAACATGCCGAAGCCCTGGATCGCCCAGGCACCGGCCATGCCGACGAACCCCCGCCATGCCACGGAACGCGATTGCAGGCCGCCGATGAAGACGGTCGCCTGGGGATCGGTCATCATCGCAGCCCAGGAGTCGAAATCCTCCGCATGCGTAGGCCGAAGGATCAGACGCGCGGTTTCCAGCACCGGTTCACCCATGGATGCCACCATCGCCGACCAGAAAACCCCGGAAAAACGGCAAACCCAAGCCGGGAATATCCTTTGCGAGGCCCCTTGGCGTCGCGCGCAGATCGAGGACAATCGACAACCGAAGACACATAGCGGCCCCGTGGTAAACAACGCATGGACGAATCATCATTCACAGGCATCAGCCGTCCGTCCAGAGCGAACTGTCGGTACTACCCCTTCATCTAAGCGGAACACCCTAGGCGTTCTGGGCTAGGGTGGCGGCGCGCCCGGCATCCCATATAGTAGCGCGCCTCCCGGTCCCGCGACCGTGGGGACAAGAAGAACGGACACAAGAACGGAGTACGACGATGTCGCGGTTTCGGATGGCGGTTCTGGCCCTGACGGCAATGAGCGGCGCGACCCTGGCCCTCACCGGCTTCAGCGGCGGTGCCGCAGCCCAGTCCAAGCTGGATTCCTCGGGCCAGCCCATTTGGGACGAAAGCCACAACCAGCGTCCGACCGCGCCCAGCGACCGCGCGCTGCCGGCCGGGGTGGTGACGCTGCGTACGGCGACCTCCGCCCCCGGCCTGCTCGGCGTCTATGCCCGCAACGGCCTGCCCTTCGACATCGTGCTGACCCGGGTCGACGCCACCCAGTGCATCAACATCGTGCCGGAGGATTGCGGCTTGCTCGGCACCGACATCCGCGTCGCCACTGGTACGGAGGTGCTGGTGCGCAGCGTGCGGCAGGCCGACATGACCCGCACCTACGGTGTCGTTCCGGTATACAGCTGGCAACCGGCCGTCGCCGCCAAGTAAAGCGGCCGGATGGGACCGCCGCCTCCCCTTGCGGCGGTCCCGCCCTTTCCGTTTCCGCCCTATTCTCTTGACTTCCCGTCGCCCGCGGGCTGAATGCCCGGGAGATCAGACGGGCTGCCGGCGATGATATCCTTGTCCAAGATAATTCTCCTTGCGCTGGTGATCGGCGCGGTCTGGTACGGCTGGCGCTGGGTCAACCGCGTGCAGGAGATCGGCCGCGCCCGCAGCGCCGCCCGCCGCCAGGACGGCCCCAATCAATCCGGACGGCGCGATGCCGCACCCGGCGCCTCGTCGCGCGACGCCGGCTCCTACGCCGTGGAGGCGGAGGACATGGAGAAATGTCCGGAATGCGGCGCCTATGTCGCCCCCCGCTCCGCCGTGTCCTGCGGCCGTCCCGCCTGCCCCTACGGCCGCTGACCGCGGGAGCGGCCTTTCCGCGCTGCGGCTTGATTTGGCGGTGGCACCCGCCTATCGTGCGGCGCGTTTTCAACATTTCTATTGTGGACCGTCCATGGCCTCCCAGATCGGGACTTCCGACGGCGGAAACTCCGCCGACCGCCGCGGCCTGTCGTTCCAGGCCCTGATCCTCAAGCTCCACCAGTTCTGGTCGGAGCAGGGTTGCGTCATCCTGCAGCCCTACGACATGGAGGTCGGCGCCGGCACCTTCCACCCGGCGACCACGCTGCGCGCGCTGGGTCCCGATGCCTGGAAGGCGGCCTATGTCCAGCCGTCGCGCCGGCCGAAGGACGGCCGCTATGGCGAGAACCCGAACCGCCTGCAGCACTATTACCAGTACCAGGTCATCATGAAGCCCTCGCCGGCCAACGCGCAGGAGCTTTACCTGGACAGCCTGCGCGCCATCGGCATCGACCCGGCGCTGCATGACATCCGCTTCGTCGAGGACGACTGGGAAAGCCCGACTCTGGGCGCCTGGGGCCTGGGCTGGGAAGTGTGGTGCGACGGCATGGAAGTGACGCAGTACACCTATTTTCAGCAGGTCGGCGGCATCGAATGCGATCCGGTCGCGGTCGAGCTGACCTATGGGCTGGAACGCCTCGCCATGTATGTGCAGGGCGTCGAGAATGTCTATGACCTGGACTTCAACGGCCAGGGTGTGAAGTACGGCGACGTGTTCAAGCGCGCCGAGGTCGAATACTCGAAGCATAACTTCGAGTTCGCCAACACCGACATGCTGCTCCAGCATTTCAAAGACGCCGAGGCCGAGTGCCAGGCGCTGGTGGCGCAGAACCTTGCGCTGCCCGCCTATGACCAGTGCATCAAGGCGTCGCATCTGTTCAACCTGCTGGACGCCCGCGGCGTGATCAGCGTTGTCGAGCGCGCCGCCTATATCGGCCGCGTGCGCGCGCTGGCCAAGGCCTGCTGCGAAGTCTGGACGGGGGCGAAGTAATCCAATGACCGAACTCCTGATCGAATTCTTCTCCGAAGAAATCCCCGCCCGCATGCAGGCGCGGGCCGCCGACGACCTGAAGCGCCTCGTTACCGACAAGCTGGCGGCGAACGGCCTGACCTTCGCCACGGCCGAAGCCCACTCCACCCCGCGCCGTCTGGCGCTGGTGGTCGACGGTCTGCCGGAGCGCACCGCCGACGTGCGCGAGGAGAAGAAGGGTCCGCGCGTCGGCTCACCGGAGCAGGCGGTCGCCGGCTTCCTGAAGTCGGCCGGCCTCGACAGCCTCGACCAGTGCGAGCAGCGCGACACCGGCAAGGGCGTCTTCTACTTCGCGGTGACCGAGAAAAAGGGGCGCGAAACCGCCGAAGTGCTGGCGGAGATCATCCCCGCCGCCATGGCGGAGCTGCCCTGGCCGAAGTCGATGCGCTGGGGCACCGGCACCGTGCGCTGGGTCCGTCCGCTGCACTCGATCATCGCTCTGTTCGGCGGGCGCGTTCTCGACGGCGGCTATGACATCGGCGGCACCCAGGGCCGCATCGCTTTCGGCAACGGCACCCGCGGCCACCGCTTCCTGGCGCCCGACGCCTTCACGGTGGAAAGCTTCGCCGACTACAAGGAGAAGCTGCGCGCCGCCAAGGTCGTGCTCGACCGCGAGGAGCGCAAGGCCAAGATCAAGGCCGACGCCGAGGCTCTGGCCAAGGCCCAGGGCCTAACCCTGTCGCCCGATGACGCGCTGCTGGAGGAGGTCGCCGGCCTCGTCGAATGGCCGGTCGTGCTGATGGGCAACATCGACGAGAGCTTCATGGACGTGCCGTCGGAGGTGCTCATCACCTCGATGCGCACCCACCAGAAGTATTTCGCCGTGCTGGACGCCGAGGGCCGGATGGCCCCGCGCTTCATCGTCGTGGCGAACACCGAGACGCTGGACGGCGGCAAGGCCGTGGTCGCCGGCAACGAGCGCGTTCTTCGCGCCCGCCTGTCCGACGCCAAGTTCTTCTGGGACCAGGACCGCAAGACCAAGCTGGAAGCCCGCGTCCCGGCGCTGGAGAAGATCACCTTCCATGCCAAGCTGGGCACGGTGGCCGAGAAGGTCACCCGCGTGCAGCTGCTGGCCGCCGAGATCGCCCGCGCCATCGGCGCCGACAGCGATGCCGCCAGCCGCGCCGCCCTGCTGTGCAAGGCCGATCTGGTGACCGAGGTGGTCGGCGAGTTCCCCGAGGTTCAGGGGATCATGGGCCGCTACTATGCGCTGGGCCAGGGCGAGAGCGCCGACGTCGCCAACGCCATCGCCGACCACTACAAGCCGCTGGGTCCGTCGGATTCCTGCCCGACTGCGCCGGTTTCGGTGGCGGTGGCGCTGGCCGACAAGATCGACACGCTGGTCGGCTTCTTCGCCATCGACGAAAAGCCGACGGGTTCGAAGGACCCCTACGCGCTGCGCCGTGCCGCGCTGGGCGTGATCCGGCTGGTGCTGGAGAACGGGCTGCGGGTGAAGCTGTCCGAGGTCTTCACCGCCGCCCACGGTGCTTATACGGTCAGCGGCTTCGCCCCGGCCGGCAGCGTCGGCGGCGACCTGATGTCCTTCGTCGCCGACCGCCTGAAGGTGGTGCTGCGCGAGCAGGGCGTCCGTCACGATCTGGTCGATGCCGTGTTCGCCCTCGGCGGCGAGGACGATCTGGTGCGGCTGCTGGCACGAGTGAAGGCTCTGCAGGACTTCGTCGGGTCCGATGAGGGCGCCAATCTGCTGGCGGCCTATAAGCGTGCCTCCAACATCGTCCGCATCGAGGAGAAGAAGGACGGTCGCAGCTACGAAGGTCAAATTGACATTTCTCAGCTCGTCACTGCCGAAGAGCAGGCTCTTTACAGTGCGCTGGGAGAAGTCAACGATGTTGCAGAACCTTATATTGCCAAAGAGGACTTCACCGGCACCATGGCGGCGCTCGCAAAGCTGCGCGGCCCGGTGGACGCCTTCTTCGACGAGGTGACGGTGAATGCGGAGGACAAGGACCTGCGCGCCAACCGCCTGCGCTTGCTGACGCAGATCCGGACGACGCTGAACGCGGTGGCCGACTTCTCGAAGATCGAGGGGTAAAGGTTTTTGCCCCCTCCCCACCCCTCCCCCGCCTTTGGCGGGGGAGGGGTGGGACGCTTGCAACGTAATTTAATCGTGAAGCGGCGGAGTTCCCTCTCCCACCGAAGGTGGGGGAGGGGTGGGGAGGGGGCAAAAGCCTCCCCCTCCCCTCAACCTCTCTATCAGAGCCCCGCCAAAGCCCGCCGGATCGCCTCGCGGAAGGCGTCCAGCGAGGCGATGTCCAGCAGGAACAGCGCGTGACCGCTGGCATCGCCGGCGGCCAGCGCCATGTCGATGCGCACGAACAGCACCGGGTCGGTGGCGGACCCGATGACCGCCGCCGGCGCGCCGGTGCCATAGCCCGGAACCGCGCCCGACAACTCGCCGCCGATCAGGTTGGACAGGCTGGCGAGGCAGCCGTTCAGGATGATGTTGCCGATCTCGGTCAGCGCATCCTGCTCCATCTCGCCCGGCGCCTCGACGGCGGGATCGACGGGAACGAGCCGGCCGACCAGGGCCAGCGTGCCGCGTTCCGGGAAGATCAGCATCGCTTCGCCGGTGAAGGGGCCGGTGAAGGCGCCACGCACGGCGCAGACCGGCTGATCGCCCTCCAGTTCGCCGCCCACCTCGCTGGTGATGCGGGCGCGGGTCGACACCGCGAAGGACGGCACCGACAGATGCACCTCCTCGCCCAGCATGGAGCTGAGCGCGGCGGCCGGTTCGCCCATGCCGATGTTGAACAGCTCGGCAATGGCGTCGGCCTCGTCGGCGTCGAGACGAAGCGGGTCTTCCGATGCCGGTCCGGCGGATGTGGAGTCGGCCATCGGCGTCACTGCCCGGCCGCGGCGAGGAAGTCGCGGATCTTGTCCGAGGTGATCGGCTTGGCGATGAAACGGACGCCCAGCGCCTCGGCCTTGCGCTTCAGCGCGTCCTGAACGTTGGCGGTCAGCAGGCCGATGGGCAGGCCGACGAAGCGCTCCTTCAGCCGCTCGGCCAGCTGCAGCCCGTCCATGCCCGGCATGTTGTAATCGACGATGGCGGCGACCGGCGGCACCTCGCCGACGATCTCCAGCCCCTCTTCGCCGCTGGCTGCGGTGACGATGGTCCAGTCAGGCCGCAGAGAGGCGATGACGCTGGAGACCATGTTGCGCGCCAGTCGGCTGTCGTCGACGACGAGGATGCTGGTCATGCCGATATTTCCGTCCTAAAGGTTCCGTTCACACCTTGCGGGCTTCTTACCGCAAAGCGCCCCTGCCCACAACAGACGCTTCGCATCGGCCCCGACAACTTCAACCGCAATGGTCCAGCAATATATCAATGCTCAGCCGCAACACTGCCGCCCCCGACACGGTTCGCCCTTCGGCTCCCATGCCGATCCGGGCCGTGCTCGACACCAACATCCTGGTTGCCTATGCGCTGCTGGGTGATGCCGCGGCACGCCGGCATGACGCGATCCGCCGCTGCGTGGAGCGGGTGCGCGCCGAGCGGGGCCTGGTCGGCAGCACCGAGACGCTGGCGGAGTTGGAAGAGGTGCTGATGCGGCCGACCTTCGACCGCTATACCCCCGCGGCGGATCGCCGCGCCTTCCTGGATCGCATCCGGGAGGAGACGACGCTGGTCGCCCCCGCCGCGGTCGGACGCCTGTGCCGCGATCCGGAGGATGACATGTTCCTGGCCGCGGCGGTCGGTGGATCGGTGCCCTGGCTGGTGACGGTCGACCGGCAGCTCCTGTCGGTGCGTCGGGCCGGTGAAACGCGGGTGCTGCGACCGGAACGCTTCCTGGAGGCGACGGCTCTCCAGCATGCTTCCGGGGACGGCTGTCGGGCATAGCCGCCAGAATCCGCTCGACAAACCCGGCACTCTTCCTAGAATGAAAAGAGAACACACCGCAAACTGCGGGTGAACAGCGAATGGCCGGTGCGGGAAGCGCCGCCGGTGTGGGTGGGTATTGGTGGAGCGCAGGGGGCAACCGCAGCGATGAGCGTCCAACGGCTTCTGTTCGACGATCTGCCGGAGACCGAACCGGCGCGCAAGCCGCGCCGGGTGCGGGCTACCGCGACGGCTGCCACGTCTTCGACGATGGCCGCCCAGGTCGCGGTCGATGTGGTGCGGGAGGCCGCCCCTCTGCCGAGGGCGGCGGCAATGGCGGCGACTGTCGCGACACTGCCGCTCGCTCCGCCAGCCCCGCCACCGCCTCCGCCGGCCTTCGATCCGGCCGCGTTGTCCAATCCCGAGCTTCGGGCATTGGTGCAGGCGCTGCCCGACCAGCGTCTGGCCCATCTGCTGATCGAGGCGGCCCGCGAGCTGAAACGCCGCGCCGCCCCAGATCACAGCGATGCCGACGGCGAGGATGGGGAGGCCGCGATGGAGCCCAACCCCGCCCTTCTACGCGCCGCGCGGCAGGCCGTCGGCGAATTGTCCGGCGACGATTTCTGATCCATCCCCACCACTGGGACGACCCCTTAGTCAATAAAGTTTCCGAGACAAACGGCGGGGCTTTATGTCATGATCTGTTCCAGCCCACGCTCTGCATGCCGCATCGCACAATAAAGCGGTTATAAAGCGCCGCCGGGCCCGCCGAACCCACAAGAGACGTCTCCCGGAGGGGGCTTTGGACTGGATCACTTGGTTGCAGGAATGGGGGAATGCCTTTTACCCGATGGCCTTTATCTGGGCCTTTTTTGAAGGTGAAACATTTGTAATCTTCGGCGGGATGGGCGCCAAACTTGGCATCGTCAATCTGTATTGGCTGGTCGGCTCGGTGTGGATCGGCAGCTTCATGGGCGATCAGGTGTGGTTCTGGCTGGGCCGTCGCTGGGGCAAAAGGGCACTGGCCCGCTTTCCATCCGCCGATGCCCATGCATGCCGGGTTCTGAGCTGGCTGGAGAGATACGGCGTCGCCTTCATTCTGGTGTTCCGCTTCCTCTATGGCGTGCGCAACATCGCGTCCGTCGCCATCGGCACCTCCGGCATGCCGTGGTCCCGTTTCCTGTTCTGGAACTTCATCGCCGCCGGCATCTGGGCCTGGAGCTTTGCCGGTGCCGGTTACCTGTTCGGTGAAGCCGCCGCCGCCATCGGCGAGGATGGGCCGAAGATCCTGCTGCTGACCGGCCTCGCCATCGGCGGCCTGTGGCTGGGCATCAAGAGCTTCCGCTGGGTCCGCCGCCGTGCGCTCGCCGCGACCAACCCGGCGGAGTGATCCGCCGGCTTCTCAGACCGCGCCAGTCTCAGACCGCAAGAGTCTCCTGATCCTTCAGCCGCTCCCAGATCGCATCGAACTCCGCGTGGCGGCCGGCGAACAGCGAGAGCAGGCGCGGATCGAAATGGACCCTGGGATCCAGGCGGTCGTCACCGTTCAGCAGGATGTCGACCGCCTTTTCATGGCTGAATGACGGCTTGTAGGGACGGGCACTGCGCAGGGCGTCGTAGCAGTCGGCGATGGCGACGATGCGGGCGGCCAGCGGGATTTCCTCCCCTTTCAGGCCACGCGGATAGCCGGTGCCGGCCCACTGTTCGTGGTGGTACAGCGCGATCTCTGCGGCCATCTTCAGCCGATCCGACGCGACCAGAATATCGTGGCCATACACCGGATGGCGCCGCATCTCCGCCAGTTCACGGTCGTCGAGCCGGCCCTTCTTGTGCAGCACCGCCTGATCGACGCTCATCTTGCCGACATCGTGCAGGGCGGCGGAAAAGCGGATTTCGTTGCAGAAGGCGCGGCTGCAGCCGGCCCAGCTCGCCAGCGCGTGGGAGTATTCGTTGACGCGCAGGATGTGATTGCCGGTGTCCTCGTCATGCACCTCGGCGGCGCGGGCCAGCAGATTGACGGACACCATGAAGGCGCGCTCCGTCTCCGCCTGAAGTTCGGCGACGCGCCGGCGCTCCCGGGTCAGGGCGCGGTTGCGCTCGGTCAGGCGCTCCAGCGTCGCTGCCCGCTCCAGCGCCCGGCCGACGATGTGGTTGACCGGGGCAATCATCTGCTCATGTTCGGGCAGGAAGGTGGGCGGCCCCTCCACAGGGCGGCGGTTGATCAGTTGCACCACCCCGATCGGCCGGTCGCGGAAGCCTTTCAGCGCGAACGCCATAATGGAACGGGTACGGAAACCGGTGCGCTGGTCGAAGGCGGGGTTGAAGCTGTAAGGGCGATCCTCCGCGATGGCGTAGGCATCCTCCAGCAGCAGAGTCTCGCCGGTCGCCGCGACATAGCCGACGATGGAGGCTTGGCTTACCGGCACGGAGAACAGCGTCGGTTTCGTGCGGATCACGTCGTTCTGGGCGCTGACCGCCTCCAGATGCCGGTGTCGCCCCTGCCCGCGCAGCATGAAGATCGTGCCGGCCTCCGCTCCCGTCAGGTCGCGACATTTGCGCAGCACCCGATCGCTGAGCGATCGCAGCGACTGGTTCGGCGCACTTTCGATAAATTCAAGGAATTGGCCGACCAGACCCACAGCGCTCCCCCACCCAGGCGCATTTACAAAGGTGCGCAAACAGAGTACCCCATTTGTCGCACCCGGCAGAAGGGGCTTGAAGTCCCGAAAGTCACGCGCTGATCACAAGTCACAGAGCCCGCGTCAAAGCCCCATCCAGCCGCCGGCCCACAGCCAGACCGCCGCCAGCGCCATCGACAGCAGCGCCATCGGCACGCCGCAGCGGGCATGCTCGACGAAGCCCAGCCGGACACCGGCCGCCGCCGCCCGCTCCGCCACGATGATGTTGGCAAGGCTGCCCGGCAGCAGCAGGTTGCCGGCCAGGGTCGACAGCAGCGCCAGACCGTAGAGTGCCCCCTCCGGTGGCGACGGCCAGGCCGCCAGCAACAGGATCACCGCCGGGACGTTGCCGATGCTGTTGCTGCCGGCCAGCGACAGCGGCAGCATCACCGCCAGCCGGTCGGGCAGCCATCCTGCTGCCTGCAGGTCGCCGACCAGGGCAGCCGGGATGCCGGTCAGCCCCAGCGCGTGGTTGATGGCGAAGAGTGCGGCGAACAGCACCAGCAGATGCCAGTCCACCATCCCCAGCATGTCGCGGCTGGCCATGCGCCGGCTGATCATCATCACGCCGGCGACCAGCAGCACCGCATGCTCCTGCGGGATATCGCGGGTGAACAGCACCAGCAGCACCAGCGTCGCCGCCACGGCCTTGCCCAACTGCCAGCGGTCGAGCGCCACCGGCGCCACCTGCCCCTGTCCGTCAATGTCCTGCGGGATACCGAAGCGGCCGCGCCAGACGAGCCAGACGGTGACGTAGACGATGGCCATGGCGGCAAGCGCCGGCCCACCGCAGACCGCCAAGAAACGCCAGAAATCGAGATGCCCGATCTGCCCGATCAGAATGTTCTGCGGATTGCCGATCAGCGTGGCCGCCGATCCGGCATTGGCCGCCCCCGCAAGCGCGATCAGGTAGGGCCGCGGGTCCAGCTTGCGGGCCTGCAAGCCCAGGCACAGCATCGGCGTCATCGCGAAGACGACCACGTCGTTTGCCAGAACCGCCGACAAGCCTCCGGCGACCAGCACGATCACCGCCAGCAGCCGGGCCGGAGACCGCGCCGCCCACGCGACCCGGAGCGCGCACCAGTCGTAGAAGCCGCTGCCGGCATATTGCGCCGACAGAATCATCAACCCCAGCAGGATGAAGATCGTCGGGAAATCGACCGCCGCGACCAACTGCGTGGTGTCGAGCGCACCGGCCGCCAGAAGCAGGATCGCCGCGACCAACGCGATGCCGGTGCGGTCGATGCTGAGACCGGGAAAGCGCCCCAGCGCCATGCCCAGATAGGTGGCGGTGAACAGAATCAGGATGGTGGCGGTCATAATGCCCAATGCGCAGGGAAGGTCAGTCGAGGGAGATGGTGGTTCCCTCGCGCGCGGCGAAGCAGTTCGGGAACTCCGCCTTCGCCGCGGCCTCGATCCGCTCCATGGTGGCATCGTCGTGGTCGGGATCGTGATGGAACAGGCCCAGCGTCTTCACATGGGCAGCACGGGCGATCCGCACCGCCTCCATCCAGGTCGAATGGCCCCAGCCGACGCGCTGCGCCCATTCCTCGTCCGTATAGGTCGAGTCGTAGAGCAGCAGATCGACGCCATCGACAAGGTTCAGGATGTTGCGGTCGGGATGGTCAGGCACATGTTCGGTATCGGTGACATAGGCCACCGACCGGCCCTGATATTCGATCCGGTAGCCGGTGGCGCCATCCGGGTGGTTCAGCGCCGCGGTGTGGATGCGCACCCCGCCCTCCAGCTTGAAGCTGTGGCCGGGCGGCACCTCAAGAAAGCTCAGGTCGCCGCCCATGGTGCGCAACGGCACCGGGAACAGCGGCCGTTCCATCTGGCGCGCCATTACCGATTCGATGTCCGGGCTGCCTGTGAGATGACCGGAGATGACGCGGAGGCTGAAGCCCTTTGTGTAGGCCGGTGCGAAGAAGGGAAAGCCGCTGATGTGGTCGAGATGGGTATGGCTCAGCAGCAACGTGGCGCTGGTCACCCCCTCGGCCAGCAACTTGCGGCCCAGCATCCGCAGTCCGGTGCCGGCGTCGATGATGATTCGCTGCTTTCCCGCCTGCACTTCGACGCAAGCGGTGTTGCCGCCGAATCCCAGATGCGAGGCCATCGGGCAGGGAATCGTGCCGCGCACGCCCCAGAAGGTGACTGAAAACCCCATTCCCCCGCCTCCAGGCGCGTTGATACGCCGATCCAACCCCTTTTGGACGGCGAGTTTAGCGCGATCCTTCGGTATGTACACGATGGCGGACGTTCGGCAAGGAATGATCGCCGAAAAACGGACGGGGCCGCTTCACCGGAAGCGGCCCCGCCAATCATTCTACCGCTCGGCCGTCTTACAGCTCGGCCGCCATATAGGTCGGCAGCCAGCCTTCGTTGGCATCGCGCAGGCGCTTCAGCGAGACGATGTCGCCGCCGCGGCCCGACAGCGCGGTGCCGCGGGTTTCGCCCAGCACGCTGACCGCAACGCCGGCCGCCTTGGCCTTTTCCTGCACCGTAGCGGCAACATCCGGACGGACGGCCAGGACGTAGCGGCCCTGGTCTTCGCCGAACAGCACGCGCGGGCTGGCACCGTCGAAGCCGGTCAGATAGGCGCCGATGCCGCCGGCCAGCGCCATCTCGGCGATGGTGACGATCAGGCCGCCATCGGCCACGTCGTGGCTCGACACCACCAGACCGTCGCGGATCAGGCCGCGGACGAAGTCGCCGTTGCGACGCTCCACCGCCAGATCGACCGGCGGGGGAGCCCCCTCCTCGCGGCCGAGGATCTCGCGCAGGAAGATCGACTGGCCGATGTGGCCTTTCGTGTCGCCCACGGCGAGAATGACGTCGCCCTCATTCTTGAAGGCGATGCCGACCGCGATCATCGCGTCCGGCATGATGCCGACGCCGCCGATTGCCGGAGTCGGCAGGATCGCCTCGCCGTTCGTCTCGTTGTAGAGCGAGACGTTGCCCGACACGACCGGGAAGTCCAGCGCCTTGCAGGCCTCGCCGATGCCCTGAACGGCGCCGACGAACTGGCCCATGATCCGCGGCTTCTCGGGGTTGCCGAAGTTCATGTTGTCGGTGATGGCGAGCGGCAGAGCGCCCACCGCCGACAGGTTGCGCCACGCCTCGGCCACTGCCTGCTTGCCGCCTTCGACCGGGTCGGCCAGGCAGTAGCGCGGGGTGCAGTCGGTGGTGATGGCGACCGCCTTGGTCTGGCCGGGCACGCGAACGACCGCGGCGTCGGCCTGACCCGACATGAAGCGGGTGTCGCCACCGACGAGGCTGTCATACTGCTCCCAGATCCAGCGCTTGGAGGCCAGATCGGGGCAGCCGAACAGCTTGGTCAGGGTGTCGCCGAGATCGCCGGAATAGCCGGCCAGCGCGCTGTCGTCGAGGTCGGACGCCTTCGGCGTCGGCTCCCACGGACGGTTGTATTCCGGCGCGGCGTTGGACACAGGGGCGATCGGCATGTCGCACCAGGTCTCGCCATACATCTTGATGACGAGGTTGCCGGTGTCGGTCAGATGGCCGATGACGGCGAAGTCCAGCTCCCACTTGTCGAAGATGGCCTTCGCCACCTCCTCGCGGCCGGGCTTCAGGATGATCAGCATGCGCTCCTGGCTTTCGGAGAGCATGATCTCATAGGGCGTCATCGCCTGTTCGCGCATCGGCAGGGTGTCGAGCGTCAGCTCGATGCCCAGACCGCCCTTGCCGGCCATCTCGACCGAGGAGGAGGTCAGACCGGCGGCGCCCATGTCCTGGATGGCGACGATGGCGTCCGTCTCCATCAGCTCCAGGCAGGCTTCGATCAGCAGCTTCTCGGTGAAGGGGTCGCCGACCTGCACGGTCGGGCGCTTCTCCTCCGAATCCTCGGTGAACTCGGCCGACGCCATGGTGGCGCCGTGGATGCCGTCGCGGCCGGTCTTGGACCCGACATAGACGACCGGGTTGCCGATGCCGGCGGCGGCCGAATAGAAGATCTTGTCGGTCTTGGCGACACCCACGGTCATGGCGTTGACCAGGATGTTGCCGTTGTAGGCCGGGTGGAAGTTGGTCTCACCGCCCACGGTCGGCACGCCGACGCAGTTGCCGTAGCCGCCGATGCCGGCGACCACGCCCGACACCAGATGGCGGGTCTTGGGATGGTCGGGCGAGCCGAAACGCAGCGCGTTCATGTTGGCGATGGGGCGCGCGCCCATCGTGAACACGTCGCGCAGGATGCCGCCGACGCCAGTCGCCGCGCCCTGGTAGGGCTCGATGTAGGACGGGTGGTTGTGGCTCTCCATCTTGAAGATGACGGCGTCGCCGTCACCGATGTCGACCACGCCGGCATTTTCGCCGGGGCCGCAGATCACCTGCGGGCCGGTGGTCGGCAGCGTCTTCAGCCACACCTTCGACGACTTGTAGGAGCAATGCTCCGACCACATGACCGAGATGATGCCCAGCTCGGTGAAGGTCGGGGTGCGGCCCAGGATATCCAGGGCGTTCTGGTATTCCTCGGCGGACAGGCCGAACTCCTTGGCGAGTTCGGCGGAAACCGGACGCTCCTGCGCCTTGGTAGCTTCAGCGCTCACGACAGGGCCTCCACCAGACCTTCGAACATGGGCTTGCCGTCGGTGTTGCCGTGCAGGGCCTCCACCGCGTCCTCGGGGTGCGGCATCAGGCCCAGCACGGTGCGCTTGGCGTTGAAGATGCCGGCGATGTCGGACACCGAGCCGTTCGGGTTGCCGCGCGGATCGCTGCGCGCTTCGTCACCGACATAGCGGAAGGCGACCTGGCCTTCGCCGTCCAGCCGCTTCACCGTCTCCGCGTCGGTCCAGTAGTTGCCGTCGCCATGGGCCACGGGGAAGCGGACGATCTGGCCCTTCGCGTATTTCTTCGTGAAGGGGCTGTCGGTGTTCTCCACCCGCAGATGCTGGACGCGGCAGACGAACTTCAGCGCGCCGTTGCGCATCAGCGCGCCGGGCAGCAGCCCGGCCTCGGTGATGATCTGGAAGCCGTTGCAGACGCCGAGAACCCGGACGCCCTGATCGGCCCGCGCCTTCACCTCGCGCATGATCGGCGAATGCGCCGCCATGGCGCCGGAGCGCAGGTAATCGCCATAGGAGAAGCCGCCGGGCACGACGATCAGGTCGACCTTGGGCAGTTCGGTGTCGCGGTGCCAGACCAGATGCGGCTTGGTCCCGCTGACGGCCTCCAGCGCGGCGACGGCGTCGCGTTCGCGGTTGGAGCCGGGGAAAACGACGATGGCGGCCTTCATGGGGCGGTCAAAATCCGGCGTCGTGAGGGGGAGGAGTTCGCGCCGGACACTAAAGCCGCCGCCCCGGCAAAGCAAGAGTTGGCCAAGGGGCGGCGGAGTTGTGCGCGGCGCATTACATGCCGGGCGCGTCCTCTTCCGGGTACGCGGTGATGTGGTGCAACGACAGGTCGGCGCCCTTGTACTCCTGCTCGGGGTCCAGGCGGATACCGACGGTGACGCGCAGCAGGCCGTAGACCGCCAGACCTGCGGCGAAGCCAAAGCCGGCACCACCCAGCGTGCCGACGATCTGGCTGAGGATCGACACGCCGCCCAGGCCGCCCAGCGCCTCCTGCCCGAAGGCGCCGGCCAGCAGGCCACCGGTCAGGCCGCACAGCCCATGCAGCGGCCACACGCCCAGCACGTCGTCGATCTTCCAGTCGATCTGGCACTTGTTGAAGGCCCAGACGAACAGCAGGCCGGCGATGCCGCCGGTGAGCAGCGCGCCCAGCGGGTGCATCACGTCGGAGCCGGCGCAGACCGCCACCAGACCGGCCAGCGCGCCGTTGTGGACGAAGCCGGGGTCGGTGCGGCTGATGACCAGTGAGGTGACGATGCCGCCGACCATCGCCATCAGCGAGTTCAGCGCGACCAGGCCGGTCACGCCGTCCAGCACCTGCGCGCTCATCACGTTGAAGCCGAACCAGCCGACACACAGCACCCAGGCGCCCAGCGCCAGGAAGGGGATGTTCGACGGCGGAATGGCGATCAGCGATCCGTTGGGACGATAGCGGCCGCGTCGGTTGCCCAGGTTCAGCACGGCGCCCAGCGCCACCCAGCCGCCGAAGGCATGCACCACCACCGACCCGGCGAAGTCGTGGAAGGGCTGACCGAAGGTCGCGGCCATCCAGTTCTGCAGCCCGAAGCGGGTGCCCCAGACCGTGCCTTCCAGCAGCGGGTAGAACAGCGCGATCAGGGCAAGCGTGGCGCCGGCTTGCGGCCAGAACTTGGCGCGCTCGGCGATGCCGCCCGACACGATGGCCGGCACCGCGGCGGCGAAGGTCGCCAGGAAGAAGAACTTCACGAGATCGTAGCCGTAGGCCGCGAAGCCGCCGGCGCCCTTGCCGACCAGCGTGTGGGCGTCGGCGAAGAAATCGACGCCATACGCCACCGCATAGCCGACGAAGAAATAGGCGATGGTCGACATGGCGAAGTCCGACAGGATCTTCACCAGCGCGTTGACCTGATTCTTGCGCCGGACCGTCCCGACCTCCAGCAGGGCGAAGCCGCAATGCATCGCCAGCACCATCACCGCGCCCATCAGCACGAAAAGGACGTCGCCACCCGTCTTTGCCGCATCCATTTGCACAAACCTTCAGCATTTCGCCCAAAAAAGCGGCAGATTGCTAACAGATCAGGCAAATATGCGCAAGGGCCTAGCTGACGTTTGGACAGGCAGAGTGGCGGAAATGCAGCACAAAAAGCGGGCGAACCCGCTTTGGGTTGCCCGCTGTCTGCGCAAGAACGATGCCAAGTGATGAAGAGACGGGCGGAGACGCCTCCGCCCCAAATCCCGCCGGCCGTTACATGCCGGCGATGGTCATGCCGTCGATGCGCACGGTCGGCGCATCCATGCCGAAGCGCAGCTCCAGGTCGTCGGCGGCCTCCATGTTCAGGAACATGTCCTTGAGGTTGCCGGCAATGGTGATCTCGTTGACGGGATAGGTGATCTGGCCGTTCTCGATCCAGAAACCGCCGGCGCCGCGGCTGTAATCGCCGGTAACGCCGTTGACGCCCATGCCCATCAGGTCGGTGACGTAGAAGCCGTCCTTGATCTCCGCCAGCATGTCGGCGCGGCTGCGCTTGCCGGCGGCCATATAGACGTTGGCCGGCGCCGGGCCGGGCGGGCCGGAGGTGCCGCGGGCGGCATGGCCGGTGGTCTGCAGGCCGAGTTGCCGGGCGGAGCGCAGGTCGAGCAGCCAGGTCGTCAGCATGCCGTCCTCGATGATCGTGCGGCGCGACACTTCGACGCCCTCCGCATCGAAGGGGCGGGAGCGCAGGCCGCGCTTCACATGCGGGTCGTCGACGATGGTGATGGAGGGCGCGAAGATGCGCTGCCCCATCTTGTCTTTCAGGAAGCTGGTGCCGCGGGCGATGCTGGGTCCGCTGATGGCGCCGGTCAGATGGCCAAGCAGGCCGCGCGATACCCGCGGGTCGAAGAACACCGGCACCTTGCAGCTCTTCACCCGGCGCGGGTTCAGGCGGCGGACGGCGCGCTCGCCGGCCTCGCGGCCGATCTCGGCCGGATCGCGCAGGTCGGCGCCATAGACCTTGCTGTCATAGTCGTAGTCGCGCTCCATTCCCGTGCCGGTCCCGGCCAGGACGGACGCCGACAAGGACTGGCGCGACACGCCGTAGCTGCCGGCGAAGCCATTGGAAGCAGCGATCGCGATGGTCGAGCGGCTCCAGCCGGCATCGCCCCCTTCGGAGTTGGTGACGCCCTGGACCGCCAGCGCCGCCTCTTCGGCGATGCGGGCGCGCTCGATCAGCGTTTCCGCCGAAGGCTCTTCGCTGTCGCAGATGTCGAGGTCGGGCCAGCTGCGGGCCAGCTGCTCCGGATCGGCGATGCCGGCGAAGCCGTCCTCCGGCACCACGCGGGCCATGGCGATGGCGCGTTCGACCAGCTCGTCCAGCGCCTTGCCGCTGCGGTCGGTCGAGGAGACGATGGCCTGCCGCTTGCCGACGAACACCCGCAGGCCGAGATCGCCGGATTCGGAGCGCTCCAGCTTCTCGGTCTGGCCCAGCCGATGGGACAGGGACACGGACGCGCTGTCGAACAGCACGGCATCGGCGGCATCCGCACCGGCGGCGCGCGCCTTGGCGATCAGGTCGTCCAGCAGATTCAGGACCCCGGACGAATCCGTCTTTTGCTGGTCGTTCGGCGAAACGGTCATCAGGCTCTCCGGTTGGTCTCCGTCCTATCTACCAAATGGGACGGCGACGCGGAACGGGGAAGAGGCAAATTGCCCCCTCCCCGCTCCGGGTCGTCATGGAATGCCGCTTTCCGGTTGCGGTTCAGGCCAGTTCGCGACGGGCGGCCGGGGTGCCCAGCGCCGGAACCTTCAAGGCGAAGGCCCCCTCACCCAACAGCGACTGCACCACCAGCAGGACCGTCCAGAAGGCCGGGAACTCCCAACCACCGCCCTGCGAATTGAACACCCAGCCATTGCCGACATGCTGCAGCGTGGCGCCGATCATGATCGGCAGCAGGGCCAGCGCGATCCAGCGGGTGTAGACACCGGCGATCAGCAGCAGCCCGCCGCCGATCTCGCCGAGGATCACGAGGTAAGCGAAGACGCCGGGGTAACCGATGCTCTCGAAATAACCGACGGTGCCGGGAATGGTGAAGGTCAGCACCTTCAGCACCAGGCCATGGGCCAGGAACAGCAGGCCGAGGCCGACGCGCAGCAGGAAGGCGGCATAGGGGGCGGTGCGATTGTCGATCATGGTCAGGGTCTCCTCATTCAGGGTGGCCGCCCCAAATCCCTGGGTGGGCCGCGTTTTGTCTGAGGAGGAGATTAGCCAGATCGGCCTGCGCGATAATCAGCGGAGTCGGCGAAGGTTTGTTGTGGAAAGAGGGACAAAGTGGCGGGCTGCTCCCTCTCCCACCCCGGGAGAGGGAGCGTCAGCGCCTCACCCCCGCTTCCAGGTCGTGCCCTGCGGGCCGTCCTCCAGGACGATTCCCTTGTCGGCCAGTTCCTTGCGGATGCGGTCGGCCTCAGCGAAGTTCTTCCCCGCGCGGGCGGCCTTGCGGTCGGCGATCAGCTGCTCGACGTCGGCGTCGCTCAGCCCCTCGGCACCGCCGCCGGCCGGCGCCCAGCGGAACCACGCCTCCGGGTCCTGCTGCAGCAAGCCGAGTTGCTGCCCGGCCGCCAGCAGCGCACCTTTGGCGGCGGCCTTCTCGGCATCGCTCTTTGCCTTGTTCACCGCGGTCGCCAGCTCGTGCAGATGCGCGATGGCGAGCGGGCTGTTCAGGTCGTCCTCCAGCGCCGCCAGCACGTCGAAGGGCAGTTCGCCCGCCGCGGGAACCGGCTCGCCGCGCAACGCCTGATACCAACGGTCGAGCGCGCCCTTGGCCTGCCGGATGCCCTCGCGGGTGAAGTCCAGCGGCTGACGGTAGTGTGCGCTCAGCAGGGTCAGGCGGATCGCCTCGCCGGGGAACTCGTCCAGCAGGTCGTGGACGGTGAAGAAGTTGCCGAGCGATTTCGACATCTTCTCGCCTTCGACCGTCACGAAGCCGTTGTGAACCCAGGTGCGGGCCAGCCGGTCGGTGCCGTTGGCGCAGCAGCTCTGCGCGATCTCGTTCTCATGGTGCGGGAAGATCAGGTCCAGCCCGCCGCCATGGATGTCGAAGACCTCGCCGAGATGGACCTGGGACATGGCCG
>NZ_CAMLJP010000109.1 GCF_946480385.1 uncultured Azospirillum sp. | reverse complement strand
CGCCGAAGATGCCGCCGCCGCGCTGCGCCGACACCGACGAGATGCAGACGATGGATCCCGACTTGCGCTCGCGCATGTGGGGGACGACGGCCTGGCTCATGTACAGCGTGCCGCGCAGGCTGACGTCGGTCACTGCCTCGTAATTCTTCGGGCCGATGTCCATGAACTTCAGCGGCTGGGTGATGCCGGCGTTGTTGACCAGCACGTCGATGCGGCCGAACTCCTCAACCACGCGGGTGGCGGCGGCGAAGCAGGCGTCGCGGTCGGTCACGTCGCAGGCGAAGCCGCGATGCGCCTCGCCCAGTTCGGCGGCGGCTTCGGCCGCCTGGGCGCCGTCGAGGTCCAGGATGATCGCGCGCCCGCCATGCAGCGCGAAAAGCCTTGCGGTCGCCCGGCCGATGCCGCGGCGCGACGCGGCGCCGGTGATCACGCAGACCTTGTTGGACAGCAGCATGCTCGCTCCCTCTTGTCGAAGCAGGCTCCGCCGTGGCGGCACAGGGGGTGCCGCGACGGAGCGTCGGTTTCGCTCGGTTGTGGTGATTTCGATCAGGCTGCCGATGATTCGTTCAGCCAATGATTGAGGTGATCCTATGGTCTTGAGATGAATTCGACAAACGAATAAGATCGCTCATTGATGAACTGAATTCATCTGAAGGGTGCGATGCGGAAACGGGTCTCCATCAAGGCATTGCAGGCCTTTGAAGCCGCGGCACGGCTGGGTTCCTTCGCGACCGCGGCGGAGGATCTGGGACTGACGCCCTCGGCGATCAGCCATCAGGTGAAAATTCTGGAGGAACAGTTAGGGCTTCCGCTGTTCCATCGTGTTCACCGGGCGGTCGCCCTGACCGACGCCGGGCGGACCTATGCCAACGAAATCATCGGCGCCTTCGCCCGGATGGATGCCGCCACCCGCAACGTCACCAGCACCGGCAGCGGCACGACGATCCTCACCGTCCGCTCGATGCCCAGCTTTGCCACCCAATGGCTGATGCCGCGGCTGAACCGGGTCAAGGCGCTGCACCCCGCCATCGACATCCGGCTGCAGGCCTCGGTCTCACCCATCGACCTGACGGCGGGGGCGGTCGACGTCGACATCCGCTACAACCCCGGACCGCCGCCCGCCGGCTGCGTGCTGGAGCAGTTCCCTGAGGACATCATCGTCCCGATGTGCTCGCCGGCTCTGGCGAACGGCCTCAACCCGATCCGGGAGCCGAAGGATCTCAGCCGCCACATCCTGATCCATTCGGAGGTCAACATCCTGGGCTGGCGCGACTGGATGCGCCGCCATCGCAGCGTCCATCTGGACATGGACCGCGGCCTGCGCTTCGACCGCTCCTTCATGGCGATCAACGCCGCGGTGAACGGCATGGGGGTGTGCCTGGACAGCCTGCTTCTCGCCCGGCAGGAACTTCAGTCCGGCCAACTCGTCGTCCCCTTCCCCACCCATGGGCTGCGGGCGCAGGGGCACGGCTTCGTCACGCTGAAATCGACCGCCGCCTTGCCGAAGATCCAGCTGTTCCGCGACTGGCTGTTCGGCGAACTGGAGGCCGGCCGCGAATGGGAGCAGCAGTATCTCGGTTCGCTGGGTACAGTCGGCAATTCCGTTGAGGATTGACCTCAACGGCGGAACATGTGGCCGATCCGCGGAATCCGCCCGGGGCCGACGCCCGATGGCTCCGGAGCGATTTTCGCCTGTGCACAGGCGTACTGATAAGCCATCGCCAGCAACCCGAGGGCAAAGGCTGGTTCCAATGCCCGGGAAGACAGCAACTCGTCGCAGGAGAAACCCGATCCGAAAACAGTTTGCCAGAATGCGTCATCGTCCAGGAACATCACGTTCATCGACCAGGCCGCGAACCGTCGCCGTTCCAGTCCGTTTTCGGAACAGATGATCTCGATATGGTCATGTCGGGCATCACGATGGATCCGATCGAAAGTCTCGTCGACCTCATGTGTTTCCCCTTCGATGACCGTCAGGAAAACCCCGCCGCATTCGACCATGAACCCGGTGACCCCAGCCTTCCTGTTGTTCCTGGCGGCGGCAAGGCACAATCTTTGAATGTCAGTGTAGGATAATAATCTATTCAGTTGGCTGCGAAACACAACTTGTAACATGCCGCCCCTCTCCATTGGAGGAACTCTGAACTGTTCAGACGCTGACGCCTTGTCTTTAAGTTATTCCAATTAAAAAGCTTGTCATCTCACAAAAAGGCAGCATGCCGTCAGTGTGGATCTGACAACGAACGGCTGCATACCCCCGTACTTTCGGTCGATCGCCACAGCCCATACGGCTGGTTGGTGACGAGTGGGAAGCGCCACACCGGTTGGTGGCACCCCCCACTTGTCGCTCAAAGGTGGGCATCACAGGCGCACCGGCTCTCCTCACTCCGCCGCTTCGCCATAGGCCCTCGCCGTGGCGAGGCTGGTCGGCGCGATATGCAGAGTGCGCTGCGGGAATGGGATGGTGATCCCCAACTCGTCAAAGCGCTTCTTCATGCGCCCGTTGAACTCACGGCCAACGCTCCACTGCTGGATCGGCAGAGTCTTGATGCGCGCCTTGATGAGGACGGCGGAGTCCTGGAAGGCGTCGACGCCCAGCACCTCCAGCGGTTCCAGGATCAGCGGGGCGAAGCGCTGATCGGCGCGCATTCCCGCCCCGATCTCGTGCAGCACCGACACCACGCGGTCAACATCCTCGCGATAGGCCACGGTGACGTCGAAGACGTAAAAGCTGAAGTCCTTGGTCATGTTGGAGATGCTGGTTACCGCGCTGAACGGCACGGTGTGCACCGTTCCATCGAAATCGCGCAGGCGAATGGTGCGGATGGTGATGCCTTCCACCAGCCCGCCCTTGCCGCCGACATTGACCACGTCGCCGACCGAGATCGTGTCCTCGAACAGAATGAACAGGCCGGTGATGACATCCTTCACCAGCGTCTGGGCGCCGAAACCGACGGCCAGACCGACGACACCGGCGCCGGCCAGCAACGGCCCGATGTCCAACCCCAGCTCCGACAGGGTGATCAGCGTCACGAAGGTGAGCAGCACCACCATCAGGGCGTTGCGCAGCAGCGGCAGCAGGGTGCGGATGCGCGCGCTTCGCTGGATGGCGTGTCCATAGCGGTCGGTGGTCGCCAGATTTCGTTCGATCACCGCGTTGGTCAGTTCCCAAACCGCGAGCGCGATGGCGGCCACCAGCAGGATGGCGAGGCCGGACGCCAGGAACCGCCAGCCCATCGCCGTTTCCAGCGTCCCATGGACGTCCAGCCCCCAGGCGTCCAGCACGACCAGCCCGGTCACCCCTGCCAAAACCCAATGCAGCAGCCGCGTGCCGGGCCCGACGTAACGCTTTATCCGCCGGTCGCCCCAGGTGGAGCGCTGGCGGTCCAGGCGAAGCCGCAGAGCCGTGGAGCCACGCGCGATCCCGCGCCCGATCATCCGGGCAACTGCCACCGCAACCAGCGACACGGCGGTGGCGCGCAGAACGAACCACAGCCCGCCTTCGACCTCCAGCGCCCAGATGCCGAACAAGGCAACGATGTAGAGGATGGCGATGGCGTGCCAGACATTGGCCAGCCGCCGGCCGGCGGCGCGCAGAAGGCGGCCGGGGCGGGTCGTCCTCGCCGCCGGCGCCGTAGCCTGCCCGTGCTCCACGGTCGGGGGTGCAGCCGAAATCTCCCCGCGCAGCCACGAGGCGACGGCGGCACGGCTTTGCAGAACCAGTGCCGTTAGCATGATCGCATCGGCAAGGCCGACCAGTTTCACCAGCGTGTCGTAGGACTGCTCGGGCAGCCCCAGCGTGCGCGCCGTTCCGGCCGCGAACAGGCCATAGACGGTGGAGACTGCGATGGCGCGGCTCCACACCAGAAGCCGCCGCGCCGCGGCGTCGCTCATCGGGATCAGCCGCAGGTTGGTGGAGCGAGGCGACAGAAGCCCCCGCATCACCAAGACCACCACCTGCACGAACAGGCTGGCGTTCAGGAAGGCCACGCCCAGCAGCCGCACCGTGCTGGGCGGGTCGATCAGCACCAGCACACCGAAACCGGCGACGGCGAATGCGGCGATGGGTGCCAAATCCATCAGCGCACGGACAAGCAGCAGCGGAACCTTGGCGAAGGCGGACTGGAACGGCCGCGCCGCCAGGACCGACCGCGGACGGCGCAGAAGCCGCGTCGCCACCAGCCGGGCGGCATGCCCGGCCACAACGACCAGCGCGAGTTCGGCGAACAGCCAGGCCCAGGTCGCCTGCCGCGCCGGATCCATTGCTTGCCGCTGCAGCCAGCGCATGCCCTGCGGGGCATTCAAGACCACCTCGCCGGTCGTCCTGACCTCCTCCCCCAAATCGTCCAGGCGCGACGACAGCATGGTGAGCAGGCGCGTGCCAAGCCCCTCCGGCTCGCGGTCGGGCTTCACCGCCTGTTCGGCCTGCTGCAATGCCTTGAGCTGATCGAGCAGCGCCTCGCGCTTGGCGGGTGTCTCCAACGAATCGATCAGGCGACCGATCTCTTTCGGGCTCGGATCCTGTGCCGGCGCGGGCGCTGACGGAATGGTCTGCGCGAAGGCGGAGCCTGCCGTTGCGACGACGGACAGGCAGAGGAAAGCGAGGCAGATCAGGGTGGGGAGAAGGCGGTTCGTCTGTCCGCGGCGGTCTGCGGGCGCTTGCGCGCTGCATTCGACAAAAGCCATGGTCTCCTGGAGCGTTCGATGAGAGCGTGGAAGGGCGATCCGAGGACAACAAGCGGGGAAAGCCTCTTGTCACGCATCCACACGCTCTGCGACGGTATAGCCCGTACGCAGGAACGCCGATCACCAACAGGCCAGAGCGGAGCGTCCGGCCGCCGAGGCAGGCGGACCTTGCACATGGATGCGGACACGCCGCTGCGGGTTGCCAGGAACCCGTCCATGGGCCAGACTCGCCGCGACCGCCACCCCGCCAGCCACCTTCAAGGGGAACACCGCAATGAGCGTTCCGCCGAGCGATCAGGTGCAACTCGTCGCCTATCTCGTCGCCAAGCCCGGCCAGGAGCAGGCATTGGCCGACGCCATCACCGCCATCGTCCCGACCGTGCTGCAGGAGCCGGGCTGCCTCGCCTACTCCGCCCATGTCACCCGCGAACGGCCCGGCACCATTGTGATGTACGAGGTCTGGCAGGATCAGGCCGCTCTCGACACCCATGCCAAAGGTGCGGCCTTCACCGGCCTCGCCGCGAAGTTCGACACGCTGCTGGGCGAACCGCTGCGGATCGAGCTTCTGCGCCGCATCGCCTGACCCGAGGGGCCGGCTATTCGGCGGCCGCTCCCGTCCGGCCGAGACTCTGGCGCGCCGCTTCCAGAAGCTCCTCCGACAGGGCTGGATCGTCGACGGCACGCGCGAGGATCAGGGCGCCGACCATGCCCGAGAGGGTGGCGAGCGCAGCCTTGCGCTTCGCCTCCGCCGAGCGGCCCGGCACCAGCCGTTGCAGCCGGTCGATGAACGGGCGCAGGCCCCGGGTAAAGGCGCCGCGCACCGCCCCGCCCTGCCGGGACACATCGACGCCGAGCGCGGCAATGGGACAGCCGGCGGCGCTGTGGTCGCGGTGAAGCGGCGACAGGTAACCCTCCAGCAGTGCCGTCAGCGCCTCGTCACCCGGCGGCATCTCCGCCGAACCGGCCCAGCGCTCCGCCATCACCTCCATCGCGCGGGCACAGGCCTCCGCCGCCAGATCCTCCTTGGACGCGAACTGGCCATAGAACCCGCCATGGGTCAGGCCGGCCTCCTTCATCAGGTCGGCGACGCCGATCCCATTGAATCCCCGCTCGCGGAACAGTGCGCTTGCCACCTCCACGACACGGCGCCGGTTCTCCGCCGCCTGCTCCTTGCTCACCCGCATGATGCACCTTCCGTGATCGGACCTTGACCGGCGGCCTGTTCGGAAAACACCTGAAGCCCCATTGACAAAATATATGACGCCCATCATCAATTATGCAAACATGACGATCATCATTTAATCAGCGACCCATTGAGCCGTGAACCCGGAGACCTGTGACCATGAACCCCACTTCCGACCAGGATCCCGTCGTTATCGTGTCCGCCGTCCGCACGCCGCTCGGACGCTTCCAGGGAGAGCTTGCGGCACTGCCGGCAACCGCACTCGGCGCCCGCGCCATCGCGGCGGCAGTGCAGCGGGCCGGTCTGCCGCCCGCCAGCGTCGGCGAGGTGCTGATGGGCTGCGTGCTTCCGGCCGGACAGGGGCAGGCGCCGGCCCGGCAAGCGGCCCGCTGCGCCGGGCTGCCCGACGCGACGGGGGCCACGACCATCAACAAGGTCTGCGGTTCGGGCATGAAGGCCACCATGCTGGCTCATGACCTGATCCGCGCCGGTTCGGCCGACATCGTGGTGGCCGGTGGCATGGAGTCGATGTCCAACGCCCCCTATCTGCTGGCGAAGGCGCGTGGCGGCTATCGCATCGGCCATGACCGGCTGCTGGACCACATGATGCTGGACGGGCTGGAGGACGCCTATGAGGGCGGCCGAGCCATGGGCGATTTCGGCGAGGCGACGGCGGAGACTTACGGATTCACCCGCGCCGAACAGGATGCCTATGCGGTCCAAACGCTGACGCGCGCCCGAACGGCGGTGGAAAGCGGCGCCTTCGCGGCGGAGATCGTGCCCGTCGCCGTGCCCGCCAAGGGTGGCGACCGGCTGGTCGAGCAGGACGAGAATCCGCTGAAGGTCTCGCCCGACAAGATCCCGGCGCTGAAGTCGGCTTTTCGCCGTGACGGAACCATCACCGCCGCCAGTTCGTCCGCCAATGCCGACGGTGCCGCGGCACTGGTGCTGACGCGGCGCTCGGTCGCCGAAGCCGCCGGCCTGCCGATCCTGGCGGAGATCCGCGGCCATGCCACCCACAGTCAGGATCCGGCTTGGTTCACCACAGCCCCAATTCCGGCGATCGCCAAGCTGCTGGACAAGGTCGGCTGGTCGGTGGGCGACGTCGACCTGTTCGAAATCAACGAGGCATTCGCCGTCGTCGCCATGGCGGCACAGCGCGATCTGGGCATCGCGTCCGACCGGCTGAATGTCAATGGCGGGGCTTGTGCGCTCGGCCATCCCATCGGCGCAACTGGGGCGCGGCTGATCGTGACGCTGCTGCACGCGCTGGCGGCGCGCGGTCTGACGCGCGGGGTGGCCTCGCTGTGCATCGGCGGCGGTGAGGCCACGGCAATCGCCATCGAGCGCGTCGGCTGAGGCCGGATCGTCTGAAAAGGAAATGGGGCCGCACCCTTCCCGGATGCGGCCCCATCGTCATTTGCACGCGCCGTTAATTTCCACTCTGCCCCTCAAGGCGATGCGGGCGGCTTAGCGCGACGTGCCGTTCGGCGTGGCCGCGCTCCCACTTGAACCGGCGACACGGTTGGTGATCCCGTCGTAATCCGGATACAGCACGCCGTAACTGTTGTAGTCGAAGCGGTTCAGGTTGGCGACGTCGTTGCGGCCATAGGGCAGCTGGTAATAGTCCGCCCCAGGATCGAAGCCGTTCGCATAGCCGTAGAAGGGATAGGCGTAGGGGCCATGGCCACCGAAGCCGACATCCGTCTGCGTCACCACCGCCTGAAGCTTGCCGCCCTTGTCGAAGATCAGGTCGTCGACATAGCCGTAGCCGCGGACGTCGGACAGCCGGACGTTGTCGTCGAGAAGCTCGCTGACCTTCCAGGCGCGGCCACGTGCATCGGCGTCGTCGTCGACCTTGCGCACGCCGGCGTCGGTGCCTCGGTAGTCTTCGCCGAAGCCGCCGAACAGGCTGTAGTCGCGATAATTCTTATCGGTGATCGGAACGGTGACTCGCTCCACGTCCGGGCTGATCGTCGCCTGCTTCCACGGCACCGAGAAATGTGTGTCGCCGATATCGAGGAAGCCGCCGACTTCGACGATCAGCGACCGGATCTGGCCGTTCGGGCCGACAACGATGTTCTGGACCTCGCCAATCTCGTCGCCATTGGCACTGTAGACGTCGGTATCGATCAGGGCTTCAGCACTGTAACCGTCACGCATCGCGCTGCCGTCCCACTTGGCGATGGGAACCACGGCGGCGCCCGCCACCGAGCGGTCGGATGCGGCATTTTGACCGTTGGTCATGGTCTTACCGGTTGCGGTTTGCGCCGAGACCGGACCGGCGGCGATCAGTGTAAGAATACCCGTGGCTGCGAGCAGATGCGCCTTCATGGAAATTCCCCTCTTGCCGTTGCGGTATGCCCGGACAACTACGCGAGAAGGAACCGGTTCCATTAAATATTGTAAGACACGGAAGCTCGGGTTGTGGATGATTCTCCATGAAATACCGCGGAAAGCCGATTTGAATTTAGACTCCATCGGGATCGCGGGCGGCGGCCATCCATCAGGGGATGGCCAATGCTTCGGACCAGCGAGTCTTGGTCATCGCTTCCGTCCACGGCCATGATGCCGGTCCGCCCACCGCCGCGTCCGTCAGGCCGAGATCAGGTCGTCAATCCGGATCGGCAGGTCGCGGATGCGCTTGCCGGTCGCATGATAGACGGCAGCGGCGATGGCGGCGGCCGTACCGACATTGCCCAACTCACCCAGCCCCTTGACTCCGGCGGGATTGACCGCCCGGTCCTCCTCCGGCACCAGGATCACCTCCAGCTGTTCGATGTCGGCATTCACCGGCACCAGATATTCGGAGATGTTCTTGTTGACGTAGCGCGCGGCACGCCGATCGATCTCCGTCTTCTCGTGCAGGGCGGAGCTGATGCCCCAGATCATGCCGCCCATCAGCTGGCTGCGGGCCGTGCGGGTGTTCATGATCCGCCCGCCGGCGAAGGCGCCGACGATGCGCGGCACGCGGATTTCGCGCGTGCGGGCGTTGATGCGGACCTCCACGAACTCCGCGCCGAAGGCGTACATCATCTTGTCGCCCTTGGAGCCGCCCTTCAGCGTGCTGCTGCCGTTGTAGAGCTTGCGCAGGGAATCCGGCGGGACGCCCTCCGGCATCCACTCGGCATATTCCTCGATGGCGCCGATTCCCATGCGGCCGAACAGCTCCGCCAGCGCTTCCGTTGAACCGCCCGCATCACCGCTTGCCGTAACGCCGCCGTCGCGCAGATCGAGCGTTGCGGGATCACGGCCGGCGAAGGGACCGTCCTTGGCCCGCACCGCGGCGTGGAACAGCTTGCCGCGAATGGCGTCGCAGGCGGTCAGCACGGTGGAACAGACGGTCGCCGTGGTGTTGGAGCCACCGGCCACCGGCGCCGGCGGCAGCTCCGTATCGCCCAGTTCCACCACCACCGCCTCGACCGGAACGCCCAGCCGTTCGGCCGCCATCTGGCCGATCACCGTGTAGGCGCCGGTGCCGATCTTGTGCGCGGCGGTCTGCACCCGGACGCTGCCGTCGGCGGTCAGCCGCACCCGCGCCGCCGCGGCCCCCATGTGGGTGGGATAGACCGCGGTGGCGCAGCCCCAGCCGATCAGCCAGTCGCCGTCGCGCATCGCGCCCACCGCCGGGTTGCGCTTTGACCAGCCGAAGGCCTCGGCTGCAGCGTCGTAGCATTCCATCAGCGACCGGCTCGTGTAGGGCTTGCCGCTGATGGGGTCGGTCATGGTGTCGTTGATCCGGCGAAGCTCCACCGGGTCCATCTTCAGAGCCACCGCCAGCTCGTCCATGGCGCTTTCCAGCGCAAAGACATAGGGCGTCTCGGGCGGCGAGCGCATGTAGCCGGGGGTGTTGCGGTCGGCCTTGACCATGTTGACCCGCGTCCACACCGCCCCATAGCCATAGAGCCGGGCGGTCGTGTCGGTGCCGGCCACCACATAGGGGTCGGGGCGCGAGGTGATCTCCCATCCCTCGTGGCCGAAGCCGGTGATCTTGCCGTCCGGGGTGGCGCCCATGCGGATGTGGTGCCGCGTCTCCGCCCGGTAGGTGGCCGTGGTGAAGCCCTGGGCGCGGCTGACCACGCAGCGCACCGGACGCCCGATCCGCCGCGAGGCCAGCGCCACGATGCCAGTGCGCGGCGACATCGGCCCCTTGGAGCCAAAGGCGCCGCCGACGAAGCGGCTGACCACCCGCACCTTCTCCGGATCGATGCCGAGCTGCTTGGCGACATTCTCGCGGAAGCCATAAACGAACTGACTCGGCTCATAGACGGTCAGCCGGTCGCCGGCCCAGAAGCAGGTGGTGGAAAACATCTCGATCGGGTTGTGGTGCTGGGTGGGGGTCGAATACTGCACATCGATTGTCACGGGGGAGGAGCGCAGGGCGGCCTCCAGGTCGCCGGCCGCCGGATCCTCCTTGTGGCTTGGCACCGCGTCCTTCGCCAGTACGGTTTCGGTACCCGGCGCGTCGAAGCCGGCGCTCGGCTTCTCAGCCTCATAGTCCGCCTTGACGCGGTATGCCGCCTCGCGCGCCGCCTCGAAGCTGTCGGCCAGCACAAGGGCGACGATCTGGCCGTCATGCCAGATGCGGGTGTCCGTCAGAGGAGAGACCGAGGTGGCGACACCATTGCCGAACTTCAGCTGGTCCAGGCCCTCGGCGTTCTCATGGGTCAGGATCTCGATGACGCCGGGGACGGCCTGCGCCTCCGACAGGTCAAGGCGCGTCAGCCTGCCCCGCGCGATGTCGCTGGTCACCAGCACGCCGTGGGCAACGTTGTTCAGCGGCTCGTCGGCCGGATAGCGCGCCTCTCCGGTCACCTTCAGCCGGGCGTCGTAGCGGGGAACCGGACGGCCCATGTTCCGCTTCGGCTCCGGCGCGGCGGCGTTCCGGTCCGACACGGTCTTCTGATCCGGGCCCATCTCACGTCTCCATCCGCTTGGCGTCCATCAGGGCGCGTACGATCGTCTGCTTGGCGAGCGGCACCTTGAAGGCGTTGTCGCCGCGCGGCTGCGCCCCCGCCAGCGCCAACTCCGCGGCGGCGGTGGCGGCGGCCTCGTCCAGATTCTTGCCGCGCAGGGCCGCCTCAGCCTCGCGGGCCCGCCAGGGCACGGTGGCGATACCGCCCAATGCGATGCGAGCCTCGCGCACGGTTTCCCCGTCCAGGTCCAGCGCCACCGCGGCAGAGGCCAGCGCGAAGGCATAGGAATCGCGGTCGCGAATTTTCAGATAGAGCGAGCGCCGCGTCCAAGGACCGGCCGGGACCGTGATGGCGGCGATCATTTCGCCCGGCTCCAGCACCGTTTCCACCTGCGGCGTATCGCCGGGCGGGCGGTGGAGGTCGGACAGCGGGATGCGGCGGGAGCCGCCCTTCTCCCTCACCGTCTCGACCACCGCATCCAGCGCCACCAGCGCCTGCGCGAAGTCGCCGGGGTAGGAGGCGATGCAGGCGTCGCTGGTGCCGAGCACCGCATGCAGGCGGTTCACCCCGTCCATCGCCGCACAGCCGCTGCCGGGCTCGCGCTTGTTGCAGGGCCAGGAGACCTGACGGAAATATTCACACCGTGTCCGCTGAAGCAGGTTGCCGCCGAGGCTGGCCATGTTGCGGATCTGCTGGCTGGCCGCCAGTTGCAGCGCCTGAGCGATAACCGGATAGTCCGTCTTGACCGCCGGATGCTCGGCCGCCTCGGCCATGCGGACCAGGGCGCCCAGCCGCAACCCGGAGCCGGTCGCTTCGATCCGCCCGGCCGGTCCGCTGCTGGCTGGGTTGACGTCGACCAGCCGTTCCGGCCTCATGACGTCCAGCTTCATCAGATCGCTCAGCGTGGTGCCGCCGGCGATGAATTGGGTGGCGCCGCCGGTGCCGGCCGCCTTCACCGCGCCTTCCAGCGTGTCGGCGCGCTGATACTGGAATGGCCGCATGTCAGGCGCCCTCCATCTCGGACTTCGCCTGTCTGACGGCAGCGGCGATGTTGGGGTAGGCGGCGCAGCGGCAGAGATTGCCGCTCATGTATTCGCGGATGTCGGCATCGCTTTGGGCATGACCTTCCTGCACGCAGGCGACCGCCGACATGATCTGGCCGGGCGTGCAATAGCCGCACTGAAAGGCGTCATGGTCGATGAAGGCCTGCTGCATCGGATGCAACTCGCCGCCGGGACCGGCCAGCCCTTCGATGGTGATGACCTCGTGGCCCTGCGCCATCACGGCGAAGGTCAGGCAGGACAGCACGCGGGTGCCGTCCACCAGCACCGTACAGGCGCCGCACTGGCCGTGGTCGCAGCCCTTCTTCGCTCCGGTCAATCCGGCATGGTCGCGCAGCGCGTCCAAAAGCGACGTGCGGGGGTCGAGCGCCAGACGATGGTCCTGGCCGTTGATCCGCAGCGTGACATTGGTCGCCGCCCGCGGATCCGTCTGCAGGTCCGGGGGCGGCGTTCCCGAGGGCGGCGTGGCGGCACCGGCCAGGCTCGACAGCAGGGGGAGCGTTGCGGCCGTCCCCGCGCCCACGCCGAGGAAACCGCGCCGGTCGAGTCCGCCGTGTTCGCGCTTCGAGTCCATCTTCGCCCCTTTCGTCTGCGGTCGGATGCCGGACGATCCGCACGGCACCAGCACCGGAGAGAACAGGGCTGCCGGCCATTCGTCGCTCCGTCATCCGGCGATGGGTGCGAAGACTCGCCTTTGGAAAGGGACTCTCGATGTCGGTGATTGCGAGTGAGAATGCCGCTGAGAACGGACGCGGCCATCAGTAGACGTTACACGGTGGCTCCTGCCGCTAGCGCCGCCGAACGGCGACCAGGAAATTGTCGACCTCCTGGCGCAGGCGTGCGGTCTGGCCGGTCATGCTCTGCGACGCGGCCAGCAATTCGCCGGCCGATCGGCCGGTCTGTTCGGCCGTATCGGTGACCGAGCGCATGCTGGCCGAGCTGCGGTTGGTGCCGCGGGCGGCGTCGGCGACGCTGCGGGCGATCTCCTGGGTGGCCGCCCCCTGCTGCTCGACCGCCGCGGCGATGCTGCCGGAGATTTCGTCGATGGCGGTCACTGTGCGGACGATAGCCTGGATGGCACCGACCACCTGCCCCGTCGTTGCCTGAATGGTGGCGATCTGGCCGGCGATCTCGCCGGTGGCATGGGCGGTCTGGGCAGCGAGCGCTTTTACCTCTCCCGCGACGATGGCGAAGCCCTTCCCCGCCTCCCCGGCCCGTGCCGCCTCGATGGTGGCGTTCAGCGCCAGCAGGTTGGTCTGGTTGGCGATCTGGTTGATCAGCCCGACCACCTCGCCGATCCGCTCGGTGGCGCCGGACAGGGAATCGACCACGCGGTTGGTGTGGCCGGCGTCCTCAACCGCGTCGCGGGCGATGCCGGCAGAACGGTTGACCTGACGGGCGATCTCCTCGATGGAGCGCGCCAGCTCCTCCGCCGCGGCGGCGGCGCTTTCCACGTTGGCGCTCGCCTCGCTGGAGGCGAGAAGCGCGCTGGTCGCCTCGCTGCTGGTCTGGCCGGCGCTGCGGGTCATGCTGTCGGCGCCCTGATGGACGGTGCCGGCCATGGCCGCGACGCTGTCCGCCACCTCCTTCACCGACGCCTCGAACTGGCTGGCGAGATCGAGAAGAACGCCACGGCGCTCCCGTGCAGCGCTCTCCCGCTCCGCCTCCGCCGCCACCTCTGCGGTGCGGGTGGCGATGGCATTGTCGCGGAATACGGCGAGCGCACCGGTCATCGCATCGATCTCGTCCTGGCCGCGCCCCTGGTTACGGTCGGGCACCGCCGTGTCGAGGTCGCCGCCAGCGATGGCCCGCATCGCGCCTTCCAACCGGATCAGCCGGGCGACGATCCGCCGCCCGACGTAGAGCCAGACGATCAGCGCAGCGCTTAGTACGCTGAACAGGGCCAAGCCGGTGAGCCAGCGCCGGCCCTGGCCGATGGCGTCATGGGTCGTGCGGGCGGAGCGTTCGGCATCCTCCGCCACCGCGGCGACCAGGGTGGCGACCTCCGCGCCCAGCTGCTCGGCGATGGCGCGACTTTCGCCAAGCGCGGCGTTCTCCCGTGCGGCGAGCGTCAGTTCCTGCGCGCGCAGGGCGAACAGCCCGTCGTCGCCGGCGCCGAAGGCGATCAGCTTGCCGGTCAAACCGGTCATTTCATCGGTGGAACGGGCGGCCAGATCGCGGGCAGCCGTTTCATAGACCGGGCGGAGCGCCGTCAGCCGGTCCAGTCCCGGTGCGCCGCCGGCCTCGGCCAGCGTGCCGGCAATCAGATTGCCCGCCGCGGCCAGTTCCAGCCGCCGCCGCAGGCTGGGAACTCCCTGGGTCAGAAGGGCATCGACGGCGTTGCCAATGTCGCTACGCAGCGTGGCCTGGGCCTTTTCCAGATTCTCGCGACTCTCGCGGACATGGAGCTGAAGCTTGCCCAGAACCGCGGTTTCCAGCCGTTCGACCTCGCCGCGCAGAACGCGGGCACGATCCTCCAGCCGCAAGGCTTCGGCAGGGTCGAGGTTGCCGGCCAACTGGCGGCGTCGGATGGAAAAGGCGCCGTCGTCGCCACCTGCCGTGCCCCCCAGTTCCAGCAGGCGCTGGACCGCACGGCGCACGGATTCGCCACCCGGCACCTCCGCCGCTGTCAGCAGCGGCGCGATCTGGTCGCTCAGCCGGCGAAAGCCGCGTTCATAGGTGTCGACGACGCTGGTCTTGTCGGCCCCGGTGGCGCGGGTCAGGCTCAGCGCCATAGATGCCATGCTGGCACGCAGTTCATAGCTGCTGGCAAGATCGGCCCCGGCGTCGGTCATCGCCTGAAGCTCGCGTTCGGTGACGCTGCCGACCAGGGTGGCGGCACCACGGGTGTCGGCGGCGCCGGCCTCCACCAGCGGGGCGAGGTCACTGAGAAAACGGTGATGAGTGGCGGTCAGAGCTGCCAGCCTGTCGGCCGACCGCTCCGCCACGTCGAGCCGACTTTCCACCAGCCGATCCAGCGCGGCCAGCGTGTCGGTCATAGCCCGCAGCCGCCCACGCAGCGCCTCGACGCGGGGGTCCTGCGGGTAGGCGCTCTCCAACCGGTCGGTCGCCTCATGAAGACGGCGGGCACGGCCGGCCAGATCGTCGATCAGGGCCTTGCGGTCCTGCTGGCTGACCGCCGCGGCCAGAACCGGAGCGGCGGCGGCCATCCGGGCGCTTTCCTCCGCCATCCGCTGGGCGGTGGTGAGGGAGGGCAATGTCACGCCGGCGATGCGGTCGACCCGGCTTTCGATGATGTCGAAGGCGAGCCAGCCGACACCGCCCGCCAGGACGCTGGTGGCGGCGACCGCACCGAAGGCCGCGAGAAGACGGCCACGGATCCCGGCGCCGCGGCGCCCGCCAGTGGATGGATGGCTGGTTGGAACGCTTGCGCCCTGGTCCGTCATGACGTTGCCCCTTGGCTGGACAATTCGGGACAATGCGGCCGGGCCGTTCCCGGATGGGAAAGCCCGGCCGATGCCGCGCGCGAAGGCGCCGGTCAGTTGCCCATGAACTTCTTGTAGTTGTCCTTGGTGACGAGCTGGAACGGCACCCAGACGTTCTTCTCCACCTTCTCGCCCTTGGCCAGCTTCATCGCGGACTCCAGCGCACCGCGGCCCTGGCCCTTGGCGTCCTGGAACACGGTGACCGAAAGGTTGCCGTCCTGCATTTCGGCCAGCGCGTCGGCGGTGGCGTCGATGCCGCCGACCAGGACCTTCTTCGGCGAGATGCCCGCCTGCTGCAGAGCCAGAATGGCGCCGATCGCCATTTCGTCGTTGTTGGCGGCGACGGCGTCGATCTTCTCGCCCGACACGATCCAGTTGTTCATCAGGTCCAGCGCCTGGGCGCGCAGGAAGTTGGCCGTCTGCTTCTGGACGATCTTCATGCCCGGATATTTGGCGACCACCTTCTCAACGCCCTTGGTGCGCAGTTCGGCGGCATTGGTGGCAAGCTCGCCCATCATGATGGCGACGTTGCCCTTGTAGTTCATCTGCTTGGCCAGCTCTTCACCCTGCAGCGTGCCGGAGACGTTCTCGTCGGAGCCGACGAAAACCACCTTGTCGGGCAGGGTGTCCTCGGCCGGCTTGCGGTTGACATAGACCAGCGGGATGCCGGCGGCCGAGACGATCTGGGTCATGCGGCCGGTGGTGGAACTGTCGGTGGTGTTGATGATGATCGCGTCCACCTTCTGGGCGACGAAGTTCTGCACCTGATTCAGCTGGCGGCCGGTATCGCCGCGGGCGTCCTCGAACTGGATCTTCACGTCGGGCATCGACTTGGCCTGATCGGCCATCGCCTGGCGCAGGGTGTTGAGGAAGTTGTCGTCGAAATAGGCCATCGAGACGCCGATGGTGGTGGCGAAGGCCGACGCCGACATCATGACAACGGCGGCGGAGCAGGCAGCCAGCAGGTGCTTCAGGTGCGGACGCTTCATTTGTTTCCTCACTTGGTTGGTGGACGGCCCTTGCGGAGGCTCCGCCGTGCCGTCCTTTATTGGTCGGTCGGTTGGGCAGCTGGTTGATTGCGTGTCACGGGATTATCCGGGGGTGCCGGATGCCGGTCCGGTGACGGGGACCGGGTCGCACGGCGGCCTTCCCCACCGGCCACCGCGGCAGGCTTGCTGCGGAACTGCGCGATGGCGGGCTGGAAACCGTGAATGGGGAAAGTGCGGGGGAACCGGGGGAGGAATGCGGTGCCTTGGAGGAACCGGGGAGGAACCCTGTACCGGTCAGACCTTCTTCCGGCGGCGCATGCGGTACTGGTCGGCGGTCACCGCGGCGACGATGATCAGGCCCTTCACGATGTCCTGCACATAGGCGTCGATGCCGACGAAGGTGAAGCCGCTGGTCATGACGCCGAGGATCACGGTGCCGATCACCGTGCCGGTGATGCGGCCGACGCCGCCGGTCAGCGAAGTGCCGCCGATGACCACCGCCGCGATGGCGTCCAGCTCGTACCCCATGCCCATGCCGGCCTGACCGGTGGCGGACCGCGCGGCGGTCATCACCCCGCCCAGCCCGGCCAGCAGGCCGGCGATGCCGTAGACCACGACCAGGTGCCGGCCGATGTTGATGCCGGAGACACGGGCGGCCTGGGCATTGGCGCCGATGGCGTAGGTGAATTTGCCGTAGCGGGTGTAGCGCAGCGCAATATGGAAGATCAGGGCGGTGACCAGGAAGACGACCACCGGCGTGGCGCCCGCACCGATCCAGGTGAAATCCTCCGACAGGCGGCTGATCGGCTGGCCATGGGTGTAGTAGCGGGCAAGGCCGCGCGCCGTCACCATCATGCCCAGCGTGGCGATGAAGGGGGGAATGCCGGTCATGGCGATCAATCCGCCATTGACCACCCCCGCCAGCGCTCCCACCAGCACGCCGGCCAGCACCGGCACCACCGCCGGCATGTCGGTCAGCATCGGGAACACGGCGCGGGCATTGTCGGACGTCTGGGCGAGGCTCGCCGCCACCATCGCCGACAACGCCAGAACCGAGCCGGACGACAGGTCGATGCCGGAGGTGATGATGACCTGCGTGACGCCGATGGCAAGCAGCCCGACGATGGACACCTGAAGGACGATGATGACGAGGCGCTGAGCGTTGCCAAGGAAGGACTCGCCGCGCACGATCCAGCCGAGCGCTTCGAAAACCAGTGCGATGGCGACGAGGACGAGGAAGATCCCGGCTTCAACCGGCATCTTGAAGGGGCGGCGGGCGGGCGTCTCCACCACACCGCTGCTGTTGATGGATGCGTTCATTACCATTCCTCCCATTTTTTTGCGGTCCGGCCGCCAGCGGCCTGCCGGTGATGACGTGCTGGCCGGTCAGCCGGAGGCCAGGCGCATGATGGTCACCTGATCGGCATCCGCCCGGTCGAGGGTGCCGGTCACGCGGCCTTCGTGCATCACCATTACCCGGTCGCTCATGCCGAGGATTTCCGGCAGTTCCGACGAGATCATGATGATCGCCATGCCCTGGGCGGCGAGGTCGGAGATCAGGCGGTGGATTTCCGCCTTGGCGCCGACGTCGATACCGCGCGTCGGTTCGTCCAGGATGAGGACGCGCGGGTGGGTCATCAGCCAGCGGGCGATCAGCACCTTCTGCTGGTTGCCGCCGCTGAGGTTTTCAATGCGTTCCTGCAGGTGCGGGGTCTTGACCCGCAGGGTGTTCTTCATGGTGTCGCAGATGCCGTTCAACGCCGACTGGGCGACGAAGCCGCCCTGGACATAGCGGTCGGTCAGCGCCGCCAGCTCCATGTTTTCCAGAACCGACAGCATCAGGAACAGGCCGGTTTCCTTGCGGTCCTCCGTCAGCAGCGCCAGCTTGTGGGCCATCGCGGTCTTGGGGCTGTCGATCTTCACCGGCCGGCCGTCGATGCGGATGGTGCCGGAGGTGGCCGGCGTCATGCCGAAGATGGCTTCCGCCACATTGGTGCGGCCGGAGCCGACCAGTCCGGCAATACCGAGGATTTCGCCGGCCCGGAGCTCGAAGCTGACGTTGGAGAATACCCCCTCCAGCGCCAGATTCTCGACCGACAGCACGACCTCGCCGATCTTCGATTCGCCTTTCGGGAACATCTGGGTGATTTCCCGGCCGACCATCAGGCTGATCAGCTTGTCGCGCGTCAGGTTGGACGCCGCGTCGGTCAGGATGTGGCGGCCGTCGCGGAAGATCGAGATGTCGTCGGCGATCTCGAACACCTCGTTCATCTTATGGGTGATGTAGATGATCGCCTTCCCACGGGAGCGCAGATCCTCGACGATGGCGAACAGATGTTCCACCTCGCGGTCTGTCAGGGCCGAGGTCGGCTCATCCATGATGAGGACATCGGATTCGTAGGAGACCGCCTTGGCGATCTCCACCATCTGGCGGCCGGCAACGGTCAGCTCGCCCACCGGCTGATCGGGATCGAGGTCGATCTTCAGCCGGCGGAACAAGTCGGCGGTGCGGCGGCGCAGCTCCCCATGGTCGACAAGGCCGAAACGGTTCAGCGGTTCGCGCCGGATCCAGATGTTCTCGGCGATCGTCATGAAGGACATCAGGTTCAGTTCCTGATGGATCATGGCGATCCCAGCCTCCAGCGCATCCAGTGGGGAGGTCAGGCGGCAAGGTTCGCCGCGGAGACGGATCATGCCCTGGTCGGGCGTGTAGATGCCGGCGATGATCTTCATCAGGGTCGATTTGCCGGCGCCGTTCTCTCCCATCAAGGCATGCACGGTGCCGGGCCGGATCCGCAGGCAGACGCTGTCCAGCGCCACCACCCCCGGAAACTCCTTCCGGACGCTGTCGACCTCGAGAAGATAAGGCTGGGCGTGGATGGAAACGCCGGGAGGCGTCATCATTCCAAGGGCGGTCACGGCCACGGTCCTCTCCCTAAGCGATGGTGGATCGGTCGTTTGGAGCCGCCGTCACCGGTCCACAGCAGTGCGGCGTGTCGCTCCGCATATAGAATATTAATTTCGCTGATTGTTCAAGACAGAATATTCGGTTTATTCGCCAGGTGAGGCGAAGGGATGACCGGCAAGCCGATTTTCCCGGTTTCCCGCCATATCGGACAGGATCCCGACATCGCAGGTTGGGGATGCGGGCCGGTCGGGGCCATTCGGGGCGGTATGGAATTTTCATTCCCACCCGGAGGTTTGGCTATGTGGCTGATAATCTTTAAAATTGACAATCGTCGCTTTGCACAGGGGCGTGCGGAACAGCAAACGGGGCGCCGTGCTGGACGGCGCCCCGTGTGATGGACAACGACCTGAATGTTGCGGGGAGCGTCCGAAAGCCGGCGCCTTCGGTCAGCCCGACGCCAGCAGCCAGCGATGTTCCGGCGCGGTGTTGAAGCGCCAGGCGCGGCGGGGGCCGGCCATCACGTTCAGATAATAGCCGGTGTAGCCGTGAGCGGCGCCGACCGGATGGTAGCCGCGCGGGACCATGACCAGATCGCCGTTCTCCACCGCCATAGCCTCGTCCAGCGAGCGGTCGTCGGTGTAGACACGCTGGAATGCGAAGCCCTGCGGCGGGTCGATCCGGTGATAATAGGTTTCCTCCAACTGGGTTTCGGCCGTGCCGTCGTCAATGTCATGCTTGTGCGGCGGATAGCTGGACCAGTTGCCGGCGGGGGTGATGACCTCGACCACCAGGAGGCTGTCGGCCGGTTGCGATTCGGGCAGGATGTCGAAGACATGCCGGGTGTTGCTGCCACGCCCGCGCACGGAGGCGCCGACATCCTCCGGACGGATCAGCCGCACCGGCAGACCGCCATTCAGTCCCGGCGCGGTGCAGACCGCCAGTTCCAGCGCGGTGGTGGCCCGAACCCGCCACGGCGCTCCCTGCGGCAGATAGATCGCATAGGGCTGCTTGTCCTCGAAGGGCGACATTCGATCGCCAAGCTCCGCCCACTCCTGGTCGCCGGCCGATGCGGCGCCGCGTCCGGCGACGAAGACGAGACAGGTCTCGCGCTCCGCATCCTCGCCGGAAACGCTCATGCCCTCTTCCAGTTGGTAGAGATCGAATCCGATGCACGACCAGCCCGCCGATTCGGGAGTGACATGGTGCACACGGCCGTTGGGGTCCGGTGCGTGGTTGCGCAGCAGCAGCTTGCTCATGGTCGCCCTCTGTGGTGCCGAATCGTCATGCGATGTCTCTCCGCCCCGATGGAAACCGCATTGGGTGCGGATACGGATGATCGGGGATTATACATTCCGTCATTCTCTTGAGTAGAATTTTTTTTCCGCTTTGCCGACCGCGGCAGCCGCCGACTTGCAAGTGCTGGCGCTTACAGGGGTACGATGGAGGGAAATCCGCCCCTCTCAGCGAAAGCGCGACAAATTTCTATCGACACATAAGTTCCCTATTGTGCGTATAGCAGAATTGTTGTTCTATTCCGGCGGACACAGAGAACGGAATGCCGAAAGGGCGCCGCCTCTGAACCGCTCCCGCCATGACGGCAAATCCCGGTTAAGACCGCGAACGGTCCGCGCATGCCTGCCTGGCGCAGCGCGGCCCCAAGAAACCAGTGTCTGGAGGAAATCCAATGTCTCGTTCAGCTCTGCTGACCGGTGCGGCGACTGCCGCACTTGTCGCCACCGTCTCCGTCATGGGTGCCGGCCCGGCCTTCGCCCAGGCGAAGTTCGACGTGGTCATCGGCGGCGACGCCTATTTCGAAGCCGGCTACGTCAGCCAGGACCGTGACGCCGGCCTGCGCTCCACCGAGTTCCGCAACCGCCTGCGCCTG
>NZ_CAMLJP010000108.1 GCF_946480385.1 uncultured Azospirillum sp. | reverse complement strand
TTCCGGCGGGACGGCGCCGGGGCCGCTGCCCATCACCGCCGGCACGGCCAGCGCCAGCGCGCCCACCATCACCCCGCCGATGGCGGGCTTCATCCAACGCGGGCCCGGCAGCCGGTTGAACCCGCGCTCCGCCACCGTCACCGCCTGCATGGCGAGGATGCTGAGCCAGCCGGCCAGGAAGCCGACGACGCCGCAGGCGGCATAATCCCAGCTGGCGATCACCACCGGGCGGCCGAGCGCCAGCGGCACCTCGCCACCGGTCAGCAGGGCCGACGCCGCCACCCCCAGCACCGCGGCCGCTCCGACAGGGGCCAGCACCGCCAGCGTGTAGCCGCCGAGAACCAGTTCGAATGCGTAGAAGGCGCCGGCCAGCGGCGCGTGGTAAGCCGCGGCGATGGCCGCCGCCGCCCCGCAACCGACCATGGTGCGCAAATCGGCCCGGCGCAGCCGCAGGCGCTGTCCCAGCGAGGACGCCAGCCCTGCGCCGGCCTGGGTATAGGCGGCCTCCATGCCGACCGATGCGCCCGAAGCGTTGGACAGGGCCGTCGTCACCGTCAGCCGCAGGCTGTCGATCAGCGACATCTTGCCGCCATAGAGCGCGTTCGCCTCCACCGCGTCGACGATGGCATTGGGGCGCCAGCGCCGCACCAGCATCGACAGGATGCCCAGCAGCAGCCCGCCGACGACCGGGACGCCAAGCGTCCGCAGCAGGTCGGGCGCGCCCTGGCCCAGCCGCTCGCCCTCCGGCAGGTCGAAGGCCAGCGCCTGCATCAGCAGCACCGCCTCGTGGAGAAGCCCGACCGCCAGCCCGACCACGCCGCCGAGCAGCGCGGCGAGCACGACCACCGCAAGCACGCTGTTGCGGACGCTCCAGCGGTCGGACACGGTTGTGGCTGCGGACGCATCGAGCGTCGCATAGGGGTCGTTGCCGGCGCGGGCGTTTTCGCCCACGCCGTCGAGGGAGGCCGAGTTGTCAGGCATGATCACGCTGATTGGTAGCCCTTCCGTAAGGGGACAATGGGCCGGAAGGGCGTGAGTTCCGTCAGGGTTTGGCTTGCTGCGGTTTTGACTGCGGCTTCACCGTCGCCGGCACGGGCGCCGACGGAGCGATTGGGGCCGGCGTGGGGGGCGCTACCGGGGTCTGCGCCGCAGGGGCCGGCTGAACGGGGGCCGTCTGAACCGGCGCCGCGTCCGTGGTGGCCGGCGCCGGCGCGGTGCCGGCACGGCGCAGCACCTGGGCGAGGTTGTCGCGCACCTTGTCGGCCAGCGCAACGTCGGGTTCGCCGGCCTCGTGGAAGATCACGGTGAACAGCCGGCGCTGCGATAGCAGGAAGTTCAGCGTGACGTGCAGCTTGCCCTGCGACATCGCGCAATCGACCGATCCCGTGCGCAGCCAGACCGCACCGGCCTGTTCGGACGGGTTCAGGCTGACCGTCGGGGTGCCTTCGCAGCGCTGCTTCATGGCGTCGGCGAAGCTGTCCGACAGCTCGTCGATCTTGGCGCCCTCGCCCACCGCGCGCTCGCGGATTCCGCCGACGATGGGTCCGAAACGCCAGGCGACATCGGCCGGGCGGCGCTCCTGCGGGACCTTGTCCATCGGCACCAGTTCGGCGTCATGCACCCCGGCCGCCGTCAGCAGGCTGTCCAGCCCTTCCGGCAGGCGGTTCTTCTTCTCCGCCGGGCGGCCGGCGGCGACCTTGATCGGCGGGACGTTGCCGCCCTTGTCGACGCAGGTCTTGAGCTCGCCCAGAACCTTCTTGGTGCCGGAAAGCTTGAAGGCAATGCGGTCCGAGGCCGACGAGACTACCAGCTCGTTCCCGCCCATCAGGGCGTCGACCAGCTCTTCGTCCTTGCCGTTGGAGACCACCAGCATGTCCGGCTGGGAAGCGACGGCGGTTCGTTCCCGCTTCAGCTTCTTGTCGACCTCGATGGTCACCGGCCATTCGCCGCCCTTGGGCAGGTCGGCGCCGGGAATGCCGATGCCGATGTTGGTCTCCCCCTTCGGGCTGCGGGCGAACATCAGCACATGGCCGGAGGTGAATTCCCCCTCCGCCACGCAATAGGCGAAGCTGCCGTCCTTTTTCTTGGCGGCGCCACCGTCCCAGCTCTCGATCAGTTCGCCCGGACCTTCCGGCTTCGGCGGAGCGGCGGCCTTGTCGCCGCCGGGAGCGCCCGGTGCGGAAGGATTGGCCGGCTTGGCGCTCTGCTGCGGCGCGGCAGGAGTCAGGATTTCCTCTTCCGGCTCGGGCAGCCCGTAATAGGCGGCCGGCGGCATGTTCGGCTCGACCGGCACCAGCTCCGCCATCGCCGGAGTCGACGCCACCCCCAGCAGGAGAAGCGCGGACAGCGGAGCGGCAAGGCGGGCGGTCATCACGAGGTAATCCATAGATGGTTGTGGCGGCGAAGCTATCCGCGACCGCCCCCATCCGCAAGTCCAACCGCCCTTCCTGTTGCGGGAGGCTGACACCTGTTGCACGGGACACGCAGGGGGATGCCCCTACCCCCCGAAGAACGCCCCCCGCAGCGCCTCTTCCGACAGCGACGCCACCGGCCCGTCGCCGACCACGCGGCCCAGCCGCAGCAGAACGGCGCGCGGCGCGACCGCCAGGGCGCGTGCCGCGCTCTGCTCGGCCAGAAGCACGGCGGTGCCGGCGGCGGCGATACGGCCGACAGCGGAGAAGACCTCGTCGGCCAGCTTGGGCGACAGGCCGAGCGACGGCTCGTCGAGCAGCAGCAGGCGCGGCCGGCCCATCAGCGCGCGGCCCAGGCTCAGCATCTGCTGCTGGCCACCGGACAAACGCCAGGCGCTCTCGCCGCTCTTGATTGCGAGGTCGGGGAACAGGGCAAAGACGCGCTCGACATCGCGGGCGCGGTCGCGGGCGGCGGGCAGGCCGGCGACCTCCAGATTGTCGCGCACGCTCATGCCGGGGAAGACCCGCCGCCCCTCCGGCACATAGCCGATGCCGCGCCTCACCCGCGCCTCGGTCGCCAGAGGGCCGAGATCGGCGCCGTCGAAACGCAGCTCCCCCCGCGCCGGCACGAGGCCGAGCAGCGCCTTCAACAGCGTCGACTTCCCCGCCCCGTTGGCGCCGAGCAGCGCCACCGTCTCCCCCGCCGCCACGGTCAACGACACGTCGTCAAGCGCGCTTGCCCCGCCATAGCCGGCGGTCAGGTTGCCGATGGACAGCAGTGCGCTCATGCCGCCCCCGCCCGGCCCAAGTAAGCCGTCGCGACCGCCTGATCCCGGCGCACGCCGTTGGCCGGACCGTCATAGATCACCCGCCCGCGGTCGAGGCACAGCACCCGGCCGGCCAGCGGCAGCAGGAATCCCATGTCATGCTCCACCAGCAGGATCGCCATTCCCTCCCTCGCCAAGGCGCGCAACAGGTCCGCCAGATCCGCCTTCTCGCCGTCGGTCAGGCCGGCGGCCGGCTCGTCCAGCAGCAGGACCGTCGGGCGGCGGACCAGGGCACGGGCCAGTTCCACCCGCCGCCGCAGCGCCGCCGGCAGCCCGTCGCAGGACTGCCCGGCAAGCTCGCCGACGCCCAGCCGGTCGAGCGCCCAGCGCGCATACGCCTCCGCCGTCGCAGCATCCGGATCGAAGGCGAGCCGGGCGGCGGCCACCGCCTCCAGCACGCCGGCCCCGGCCGGCAGCGCCGCCGCTTGGAAGCTGCGGGCCAGTCCGGCGCGGGCCAGCCGGTCGGCGCGGGCGCCGGTGACGTCCTGCCCGCCGAGCCGCACCCGGCCGGCATCCGGCCGCTCCAGCCCCGACAGCAGGTTGATGACCGTGGACTTACCCGACCCGTTCGGCCCGATCAGCCCGGTGATGGTACCCGGCCGCAGTTCCAGCGACACGCGGTCCACCGCCCGCACGCCGCCAAAGGATTTCCGCAAGTCCTCGACCGTCAGCCCCTCCGGCCGGGCGTGTGGCCGCGGCGGCTCCCTCGCCTCCGCCAGCGCACGGGGCTTGCCGCCGTACAGGCGGGCCGTCAGGCGGTCAAGAAGTCCGGTCAGCCCATCCGGTGCCAGCACGATGGTCAGCAGCAGGGCAGCGCCATAGACGACCAGATAGCCGCGCTCCAGAAAGCGGAACCATTCCGGCAGATGCAGCAGCAACACGGCCCCCAGCACCGCCCCGGCCATCCGTCCACGCCCGCCGACGATGGATATCGTGAGGATGGAGACCATGACCGGGAACTCCAGCACCTCCGGCGAGACGACGCGCTGGGTGTGAACGGCCAACGCCCCGGCGGCCCCAGCGAACAGCGCGCTGATGCCGAAGGCGGCCAGCCGCAGCCGCCCGACATCCAGCCCCAGCGTCCCCGCCGCCAGCGGATCGTCACGCAGCATGGTCAGCGACCGCCCAAGCCGTCCGCGCGCCAGGCGCCAGCCGATCAGCCCGCCGAGCGCCACCAGCCCCCAGACCAGCCCGGCCATCGGCAGCCCCCTCGGCGCCGCCCAACCGAACAGCACCACCGCTGGCACCCCGGCCAGCCCGTTGGAGCCGCCGGTCAGCTCCGGCAAATTGACCGCAAGCAGATGCAGCACCTGCGCGATCCCCAGCGTCGCCAGGGCGAAGTAATGCGACTCCAGCCGCAACACCGCCAGACCGACCGGCAAGGCCAGCAGCAGCGGAACCAGCATCGACAGCGGAAAGGTCGCTTCGAATCCGAGCCCATAGCGGCTGCCGAGGATGCCCGTCACATAGGCGCCGACGCCGAAGAAGGCGCCTTGCGCCAACGACAACGCGCCACCGAGACCGAAGACGATCTGGAAACCGAAGGTTGCCAGCGCATAGACGCCGGCGACGGTCAGAACGCGCAGTCCGTAAGGCGAAGCGAAGGCGAGCGCGTAGACCAGCAGCGCCAGCGCGCCGGCGGTGAGAAGGACGGCCGACCGACGCTCAGCCACGGCGGCGCACCGCTTCGCCGAACAGCCCTTGCGGCCGCAGCACCAGGATCGCCAGCAGGGTCAGGTACAAGGCACCCAGCGCCACCGGGTAGGACAGCACCGACGACACACCGACCTCGAACAGCGCAATCAGCAGAGCCCCCACCACCGCCCCCGGCACCGATCCCCAGCCGCCCACCGTCACCGCGATGTAGGCCTTCAGGATCAGGTCCCCGCCGGAGGTTGGCGTGACGAAATAGCGGTTGGCCAGCAGCAGCCCGGCCGCCCCGGCGCAGGCGGCACCGATGGCGAAGGTCACCAGGATCATCGCGGTAACCGGCACGCCGCAGGCACGCGCCATCTCCGGATCCTGCGCCGTCGCGCGCAGCCGGCGGCCAAGCTGGGTGCGGGCGAAGACCCATTGCTGCGCGCCGATCAGCAGGGCTGCCACCGCGACGATGGCGAGCGACTGCTCCGGCACCGCCAGACCGGCGATATGAATGGTTTCGTCGCCGAACAGCGGCGGCGCGGCGCGCGGCTCCGGCCCGAACAGGATGGCGGCACCGTTCTGCAGGATGATGCCGACCGCGATGGTGCTGATGAAGACCGACACCGGCGGCCGGCGCCGAAGCGGCAGATAGGCCGCCAGCGCCAGCAGGAGCCCCAACGCCGCCATCAACACCAGCACCACCGGCAGCAGGACGATGCCCGGCAGCGGGATCAGCGGCGCCAGCGCCACCGCCAGCAGCCCGCCGGCCATCACAAGGTCGCCCTGCGCGAAATTCACCGCCGAGGTGGCGTTCAGCACCAGCACGAAGCCCAGCGCCACCAGGGCATAGGCCGCCCCCAGCGCCACCCCGTTGACCAGCAGTTGGAACGCCGCCATCCGCTCACTTCGCCGCGAGTGTCGGGTCGTCGTACCGCTTCACCAGCTTCGGCACGTGGCTGGTCCCGTCGTAGCAGACGATGACGGCGGAATGGGCCATGTTGCCCTTGCCATCCGACTTGTAGGTCATGGCGAGACCCTTGAACGTCTCCGTCGACAACGCCTTGCGGATGGCGTCCGGCGTCCGAGCGCCGGCCTTCACCGCCTCCAGCACCATGGTCATGCCGTCATACTGGCCGAGCGCGAAGGCGTCCGGCTCCTTGCCGAAGGCGGTGCGGTAGGCGTCGGTGAAGGCCTTGACCTCCGACGTGTCGCCGGAAATCGGCGAGGCCGCGGTCTCGGCGCAGACGCCCTTCAGCTCCGCTGGTTCCAGCAGGGCCGCGGTGCTCGGCTGATGCATGGCGGAGCCGGCGACGATGGGCAGGGTCACGCCGCTGGACGCCGCCTGCCGCAGCAGCAGCGCGGTCGGGCCGGAATGCAGGTGCAGCACCAGCACGTCCGGCTTGGCGGCCAGCGCCTTGGTCAGCACCGGCAGCAGGTCCTTGGCCGCCGGGTCCACCCCCTCCTCGAACACCGGGGTCACGCCCAACGCCTTGAAGGCGGCGTCGAGATGGGCCTTGCCGCTCTGTCCATAGGCGGTGGTCTGATAGATGATCGCCGGCTGCCGCTTGCCCAACTCCTCCACCACATAGCGGGCGTGGGCGGACTTGGTCACGGCGTCGCCGGGGAAGAAACGGAAAGCCCAGGGGTTGCCCTGCTCGGTGATCGACGCGGTGCCCGACACGGTGACCAGCGGCAGCTTCAACTCCTGCGCCAGCGGCAGCATCGCCAGCATCTGGGTGCCGAGCATGCTGGCGGCGACCGCCCCGACAGTGCCGCTGCCGGCGGCGCGTTCCAGCGCCGTCACCGCTGCCTCGGGCGAGGTGCCGGTGTCGACGACTTCGGATGTGATGGCGACGCCGGCCGGCGTCTGCTTCAGCGCCAGCACCGCGCCGTTGCGCTGGCTGGTGCCTTCCAGCGACAGGAAGCCGGTCAGCGGCACCAGCACCGGAAAGGACAGCGTGTCGTCGGCCCGCGCCGCCGGAGACAGGTAGGACGTGGCCGCCAGCAGGCCAAACAGAAGGGGAAGCGCGCGCCGCATGACCGAAAACTCCTCAACTCGCGCCGGCAACCGGAGCGACGCGGAGGGGACGGGGCGTTTGCAGGCGATCCGTCGGGTTCCGGTCGGCTCCCTTCGCCGGCATGACCCGGATCAGGTTCGATGGGTGTTGTCTCAGCCCCCGCGTCCGCCGATCCGGCGAAGGCAGGGGCACCCCAGCCGTGAACAGGCGGCGAGAGTGTCGCCGCCGGCCCCGTCCTGTCAAGAACCCAGCCGGCGGCGCGCCACCACGGTTTCACGATGCAGGATGTAGAGCCCGCTGCCGATGATGACCATCGCGCCGGCGATCACCGGCACGGTCGGCAAATCACCGAACACCAGCCAGCCGAACAGGCTGGCCCACACCATGCCGGTATATTCGAAGGGCGCCACCACCGCCGGTGGCGCGCGGCGGAAGGCCTGGGTCAGCAGTACCTGAGCCCCGGCGCCGATCGCGCCGACCAGCGCCATCAACCCCAGCGCGAAGCCGGTTGGCGCCGTCCACACCGGTACCGCCAGCGCACCGCTGACCACCGTCGTCGTCAGGAGCAGATAGAGCACGATGGACGCGCTGGTCTCTGTCCGCGACAGGCCGCGCACGGCCAGCGCCGCCAGCGCATAGAACAGGGCGGCGCACAGCCCGACCAGCACCGGCACCAGCGGTGCCCCGGCCGAGGGTTGCGCCATCACCACCACGCCGTCGAATCCGACCACCACCGCGGCCCAGCGCCGCCAGCCCACCGGCTCCCCCAGCAGCGGAGCGGACAGCGCGGTGATGAACAGCGGCCCGGCGAAGCTCAGCACATAGACGTCGGCCAGCGGCAGCTCGCGGAACGCATAGAAGAAGCATCCCATCGAGATCAGCCCGGCGAAGGCCCGCCAGACATGGCCCCAGGGCCGCCGCGTCCGCATCGCCGCGATCCCGCCGCCCCGCCACAGCGTGTAGCCGCCCACCAGCAGGAAGGCGACCAGCGAGCGCACGAACATCAGCTGCGGCACCGGGTAATCGGCGGTCAGGAACTTGATGAGCGTGTCCATCGCCGCGAACAGCAGGATCGCACCCAGGAAGCAGCCGACGGCATAGGGAACCGAATCGGCCTCGGCAGGCAGCAGGTCGGCGGTCTCGGCGTCGGTCATGGGATTGGTTCGGGACGGCAATGGCGGAGGCTGCCCACATTATGGGCAAATGCACCCGCGTCCCAATGCCGCAACCGCAGGTCTGCTAGGCGTGGGGGTTTGGCGGAGCTCAGGCTTCGGATGCCCCCTCCCCAACCCTCCCCCGCCTTTGGCGGGAGAGGGTGCCTTATGCGAAGCGGCGGCAGTCCCCTCTCCCGCGTGAGCGGGGGAGGGTTAGGGAGGGGGCATCCGAAGCCGACACTCAACCGTGAGCAAACACCCACTCACCTTGTCAGCACCATCACCAGCCGCTCGACCGGCGCATCATTCACCAGATGCGACTCGACGATCTCGTCGATGTCCTCCGCTGTTTCCGGCCGGTACCAGATGCCCTCCGGGTAAACCACCATCAACGGCCCGGCGGAGCAGAAGCCGAGGCAGCCCGTCATCGCCATGCCGACATCGGCCAGACCCTTCGCCTGGATTTTCTGGTCGAGCCGCTGCCACAGCGGGTGGGCGCCCTTGGCGGCGCAGCTGCCGCGCAGATGGCCGGGCGGGCGCTGCTGGGCGCAGCAGAAGACGTGGTGGCGGAAGGTCTGCGGAATGTCGAGCGGCATCGGGCATGCTCCATAGCCATAAAAATTCTATGGATAAGAAGCATGCCAGATTGCTGCGCTGCGGCAAGGGTTTTTGTAATCCTTCTAACCCACAGCACCTGCAGCGATTCCGTCACCATGAAATGCTTGGTCGGCAGAGCATTGGCGGTTAAGAATCCGCGGCGGGGCAATCCAGGAGACGCCGGTGCTGCTGAGCGGGTCGGGTAAGGGACAGCCGGGCGCCGTGCCGGGCTGGATCGGGTATGCGCTGCTGCCGGTCCTCAACCTCGTCGCGGCCTTCGTGCTGTCGGGGCTGGTGATCCTGGTGATCGGCGAGAATCCGGTCGACGTGCTGTCGCTTCTGCTGTCGGAGGCTCTGGGATACCCGGAGGCCATCGGCTACACCCTTTATTACACCACCGACTACATCTTCACCGGGCTGGCGGTCGCCATCGCCTTCCATTGCGGGCTGTTCAACATCGGCGGCGAGGGGCAGGCCTATCTGGGCGGGCTCGGCGCCGGGCTGGTGGCGCTGGCGCTGACCGGCTGGCCCTGGCCGGTGGTGGCGTTGCTGGCGGTGCTGGCGTCGGCGCTGTTCGGCGCCGCCTGGGCCTTCATCCCGGCCTGGCTGCAGGCCAAGCGCGGCAGCCACATCGTCATCACGACGATCATGTTCAACTTCATCGCCGCGTCGATCATGACCTGGCTGCTGGTGGACGTGCTGATCCGCCCCGGCAGCCAGTCGCCGGAAACCCGCGAGTTCGATCCGGGCGTCTGGCTGCCGTCGATGGACAGGGCGCTGGGCTGGTTCGGCATCGCCATTCCAGCCTCCCCGCTGAACCTGTCATTCCTGTGGGCGCTGGCCTGTTGCCTGCTGTTCCACATCTTCCTGCGCCGGACCCGCTGGGGCTACGAGCTGCGCACCGTCGGCCGCAACGAGCGGGCGGCGGTCTATGCCGGCATCTCGCCGTCGCGGAACATCATCATCGCCATGCTGATCTCCGGCGCACTGGCCGGCTTCGTCGGCGTGAACGAGATTCTGGGCGTGCAGCACCGGGTGATCCTGAATTTCACCGGCGGCGTCGGCTTCGTCGGCATCGCCGTGGCGCTGATGGGGCGCAACCACCCGGTCGGGATCATTCTGGCGGCCCTGCTGTTCGGGGTTCTGGCGCAGGGCGGCGGCCAGCTTTCCTTCGACTATCCCACGATCAACCGCGAGCTGGTGATGGTGATCCAGGGTCTGGTCATCTTGTTCGCCGGCGCGATGGAGAACCTGTTCAAGCCGCAGGTGGAGGCGCTGTTCCGCCGCCGCGGTGCCGCCGCCACCGCTGATACGGGAAGGGGCTGAGCGATGGAGGACGCGCTTCTTCTGGCGCTGCAACTGCTGAGCGCCACCATCCGGGTGGCGACGCCGCTGGTGCTCGCCGCCTTCGCCGGCATGTATTGCGAGCGGTCGGGCGTGGTCGACATCGGGCTGGAAGGCAAGATGCTTGCCGGCGCCTTCTTCTCCGCCGCCGTCGCGTCGACGACGCTGAACCCCTGGCTGGGGCTGCTGGCCGGCATCGCCGCCGGTGTGGCGCTGGCGCTGGTCCACGGCTTCGCCTGCATCACCCACAACGGCAATCAGGTGGTGTCGGGCATGGCGATCAACATTCTGGTCGCCGGGCTGGCGCCGACGCTGGCCTATGCCTGGTTCCAGCAGGGCGGCCAGACCCCGCTTCTGCCCAATCAGGCGCGTATCCCCGCGGTGGAGCTGCCGGGGGTCGATGCGCTGGCCGGCATCCCGGTGCTGGGGCCGGTCTATCGCGAATTACTGGATGGCAATAATGTGCTGATCTGGGTGACGCTGGTCCTGGTGATCGCCACCCAGTGGGTGCTCTACCGCTCGCGCTTCGGCCTGCGGCTGCGGGCCGTGGGCGAGAATCCGGCGGCGGTCGACACCGCCGGCCTGTCGGTGACGAAGCTGCGCTATCAGGCGCTGCTGGTGACCGGCGCGCTGACGGGGATGGCCGGCTCCTATCTCTCCACCGGCCATGGCGCCGGCTTTGTCCGCGACATGACCGCCGGCAAGGGCTATCTGGCGCTGGCGGCGCTGATCTTCGGCAAATGGCGGCCGGGACCGACCCTGTTCGCCTGCCTGCTGTTCGCTTTCACCGACGCGGTGCAGGTCCGCCTCCAGGGCGTGGTGCTGCCGGGCATCGGCGTCATCCCGGTGCAGTTCATCCAGATGCTGCCCTATGTGCTGACCGTCCTGCTGCTGGCCGGCTTCGTCGGCAAGGCCATCGCCCCGAAGGCGAGCGGCATCCCCTATGTCAAGGAGCGCTGACGCCATGGCCGACACCGCAGAGCTGTCCCGGCTGATCGAAGCGGCCCATGCCGCGCGCGAGAACTCCCACGCCCCCTATTCCAAATTCAAGGTCGGCGCCGCCATCCTCGGCGAATCGGGCCGCATCTTCGCCGGCTGCAATGTGGAGAATGCCGCCTACCCGCAGGGCCAGTGCGCCGAATCGAGCGCCATCGGCGCCATGGTCACCGCCGGCGACCGCCGCATCCGCGCCATCCTCGTCATGGGCGGCGAGGCGGGGGCGGAGGAGATCTGCACCCCCTGCGGCGGCTGCCGCCAGCGCATCCGCGAGTTCGCGACCCCGGAAACCCCGATCCACATCTGCGACCCGGCCGGCCTGCGGCGGACCTTTTCGCTGGAGACCCTGTTGCCCGAATCGTTCGGCCCCACCAATTTAGCCTTCTGAGCGGAGTTTCCCGACATGACGGCAGCCCGCGCCGCCGCGGACATCCTTCACCGTGCCTCCGGCCACCGGCCGCGGGTCGGCATCGTGCTGGGTTCCGGCCTGGGCGGCATCGCCGACCGCATCGCCGACGCCGTATCCATCCCCTACGGCGAGATCGCCGGCTTCCCGGTCCCCAGCGTGTCCGGCCATGCCGGGCGGCTGGTCGTCGGGCAGCTCGGCGGGGTCGAGGTCGCCTGCATGCAGGGCCGCGTCCATGCCTATGAAGGCAACGGCTTCGACTCGCTGAAGACCGCGGTGCGGGCGCTGAAACTGGCCGGCTGCGACACGCTGGTGCTGACCGCCGCCGTCGGTTCGCTGCGGCTGGAGGTCGGGCCGGGCCGGCTGATGGCGATCAGCGATCACCTGAACCTGCTGGGTTCCAACCCGCTGACCGGCCCGAACGACGAGGCCTTCGGCGAGCGTTTCCCCAGCATGACCGATGCCTGGGACCCGGACCTGCGCGGCCTGCTGAAGGAGGTCGCCGCCGGCCTGTCCATCGATCTGGCGGAGGGCGTCTATGCCGCCTATCCCGGCCCGTCCTTCGAGACGCCGGCCGAGGTGCGGATGATGAAGCTGCTGGGCGCCGACGCGGTCGGCATGTCCACCGTGCCGGAATGCATCATCGCCCGCCATTGCGGCCTGCGGGTCGCCGGCTGCGCCGTCGTCACCAATCTTGGCGTCGGGCTCGGCGACGGGCCGGTCGATCATCACCAGACCCTGACCGCCGCATCGGCGGCAGCCGCCGACCTGGAGCGCCTGCTGGTCGGCTTCCTCGAACGCCTGCATGAAAAGGACGGGTCCCGGTCATGAAACTGTCTGCCGACCTGCAAAGCGCGCTCGACGCCAGCGCCAACGCCCCGTCCGACGCCGATCTGGCGCGCCGTGCCGTGGGTATGCTCGACCTCACCAGCCTGAACGGCGACGACAGCGACCGGGTGGTGCAGGACCTCTGCGCCCGCGCCGTCACGCCTGTGGGGCCGGTCGCCGCCGTCTGCGTCTGGGCGCGCTTCGTCCCCACCGCCCGCAAGGCGCTGGAGGGAACGCCGGTGAAGGTCGCCACCGTGGTGAATTTCCCGACCGGCGAGGCGGACGCCTCCTCGGTGGCGGCGGAAACCCGGCGGGCCATCGCCGACGGCGCCGACGAGATCGATGTCGTGCTGCCCTACAAGGCATTCATCGACGGCGCCCGCACCCAGCCGATGAATGTGGTGAAGGCTTGCCGCGAGGCCTGCGGCGACAAGGCGCTGCTGAAGGTGATCCTCGAATCCGGCGCCTTCCCCGACGCCGACCTGCTGGCCTGGGCCGCGCGCGACGCCATCGCCGCCGGGGCCGATTTCCTCAAGACCTCCACCGGCAAGACGCAGCCGGCCGCCACCCTGCCTGCCGCGGCGGTGATGCTTGACTGCATCTATGAATCGGGCAAGAGCGTCGGCTTCAAGGCGTCCGGCGGCATCCGCGACGCGGCGGAGGCGGCGCGCTATCTGGCGCTGGCCGACCATATCCTGGGGGAAGGCTGGGCGACGCCGCAGACCTTCCGCTTCGGCGCCTCCAGCCTGCTCGATTCGCTGCTGGCGGCTGCCGGGCATGGGGAGCGCGAGCCTGCCCCGGCGGGAGGCTACTGAGGCATGCTTCCGCAGGAAATCGTCCGCGCCAAGCGCGACGGCCAGCCGTTGGACGACGCCACCATCCGGGAGTTCGTGCGCGGCATCACCGACGGCAGCGTGTCGGAGGCCCAGGCGGCGGCCTTCGCCATGGCCGTCTTCTTCCGCGGCATGAGCCTGGACGAACGGGTGGCGCTGACCCGCGCCATGCGCGATTCGGGCACGGTGATGGAATGGCGGTCGCTGAACCTGCCAGGCCCAGTGATCGACAAGCATTCGACCGGCGGCGTCGGCGACAAGGTCAGCCTGATCCTGGCGCCGATGCTGGCGGCCTGCGGCGGCTTCGTGCCGATGGTGTCGGGGCGCGGGCTCGGCCACACCGGCGGCACGCTCGACAAGTTCGAGAGCATCCCCGGCTATCGCGCCAAGCCCAACAATGACCTGCTGCGCCGGGTGGTGAAGCAGGTCGGCTGCGCAGTGATCGGCGCCACCGACGACATCGCCCCGGCCGACAAGCGGCTCTACGCCATCCGCGACGTGACGGCAACGGTCGAATCGCTCGACCTCATCACCGCGTCGATCCTGTCGAAAAAGCTCGCCGCCGGGCTGGACGCGCTGGTGATGGACGTGAAGTTCGGCAGCGGCGCCTTCATGCAGCGGTTCGAGGACGCCGAGGCGCTGGCCGAGAGCATCGTCACCGTCTCCAAGGGCGCCGGCCTGCCGACGGTCGCCCTGCTGACCGACATGAACGAGGTGCTGGGCCACAGCGCCGGCAATGCACTGGAAATGCGGGAATGCCTCGCCATTCTGCGCGGCGAACCGCCCGAACCGCGGCTCTACGAGGTGACGGCGGCGCTGGCGGCGGAACTGCTGGCGTTGAGCGGGCTGGCGCCGGACGCCACGGCCGGGCGGGCCATGGCCGACCGCTCCATCACCGACGGCACGGCGGCGGAGCGGTTCGCCCGCATGGTGGCGGCGCTGGGCGGGCCGGACGACCTGCTGGAGCAGCCCGACCGCCATCTGGAAAGCGCGCCCATCGTCCGCCCGGTGTTCGCCGAGCGGTCCGGCTTCGTCGGCGCCATCGACACCCGCGGGGTTGGCATGGCGGTAGTGGCGCTGGGCGGAGGCCGGACCAAGACGACCGATGCCATCGACTTCGCCGTCGGCTTCGACGAGATCGCCGGGCTGGGCGACGCCGCCGGACCGGGCGAGCGCCCGCTGGCGATCCTGCACGCCCGCACGGAAGCACAGGCCGAGGAGGCGGAACGGCGCCTGCGCGCGTCGGTCACGGTGAGCGATACGGCACCGGCACGTGGGCCGCTGATCGCGAAGCGCTTGGGGTGAAGCGCACCTGATCCCCTCTCCCCCTGGGGGAGAGGGGATCAGGTGCGGGAGAGGGAAGGGCTACCGCCGGAACAGGAACTCGCGGCCGACCTTCACGCGGCGTTCGCCGTCATACTCGATGATGTCGGCGGTCGCGTAGGTCTCGGTCCAGCGTTCGGGCAGGTAGCTGCCGGTGCCGATCACGTCCACCGGGGCGTTGGCCTCCGCCATCAGCCGGCACTTGGCCGGGCCGAAGCCGCTGCTGGCGACGATCTTCACCGCCGGGAAGCCGGCCTCGTCCAGCCGTTCGCGCACATAGTGGATCGCCGCGGCCGAAACGCCGGTGCCGATCAGGTAGCGCAGCTGCGTCTCGTCGCGATAGCCGCGGATCGCATGCGGCGCATGGCGCTCCAGCACGGCGTAGGAGCCGGGCGGGTCCAGCCCCTCGACGAAACGGCCGCCGGGAGTGTCGAGCCGCAGCGACAGCTTGCCCTGGGCGGCCAGCTGCGGGAACCGGCGGCAGACCTCCAGCCCGTCGGTGATCTCGCGGCCGAAATAATCGACCAGCACGGTCAGCGGCAGATCGGGGAAGGTCTCGTGGAACATCTCCGCCGCGCGCACGGTCGAACCGGCATAGCCGATCAGGGCGTGGGGCATGGTGCCCATGCCCCGGTCCTGCCCGAAATAGGAGGCGGTGGCGTCGGTGGCGTTGCCGACGAAGCCCTTGGCGCCGACCTTGCGCTTGGCCCGGTCGGACCCGACGGAAGCGGCATAGGCCATCATCTCCGCCATCTCGGTCCCGGCGCAATGGCGGGCATCCATGGCCAGGAAGGCGACCTTGGGCAGGTCGGCGCACATGGTGAAGGCGTTGTAGGCCGCGACGCTGGCCGGTCCCAGCTTCTGCAGCAGGATCGTCTCGCAATCGACCAGATGGTAGAAGGAGCCGGTGATGTACATGATCGGCTCGCCGGCGCCGACCCACTTGCCCTCGGGGTAGTTCAGCTCGATCTGGAAGCTGGTGTTGCGTTCCCGCGCCACCGCCTCCAGCCACTCGACCGCAAGGCGCGGAGCGCAGACCACCGGGCGCCGCATGAAGATGGCGTAGGTGACGGTCTTGTCGCCGAACTTGCCCACCGCCTCCTTGGTGCGGCGGAAATAGGTGTCCGTCCAGTCGGGAACCGCGGCGGAGGACGGGTGCAGGGCCGTCGGCCCATTGCCGGCCTTCCGGCTGCCAGCCGGTTGGTTTCCAGCTGATCGGTTGTCGGTGTCGCTCATACCCGTCACCCTCGCCTTTCGCCCCTGTCTGCATATGTGTCCGCGCATGGATCTGCGCATGGTCTTGCAGTGCTTCGTCGCCGATGGTCCGGCCCCCTTGGACAAGGCAGCCGGCCGGTTGTGTTGGAATCCCAGCATTATACGCCCCGGGCGGGCAGGGGAAGAGGCTTCCCACTCTGTCAACCCGTGGCGGATGGCTGCGTTGCATTTTCGGCGGGAAATCGGCGGCCGGATACCGGCAAACAGATCAAATGCTTTTAAAACACTGCGCCACGACTCCGCAGTCATTCGCCGGCCCGCCACCGACAATCAAAGGAAAAACCAGATAAAATACCTTTATTTGACCTACCACTTCCGCGCTTTTAGAGTTTTCGGACCGGTTCGGCAGCAACAACTCAGCAGGGCGGAATGACCAAGGCATCAGTCTCTGCCGAAGCCGGCCAAGGCAACCTGCCCACCTTCGATGGAACCGGAAACCGGATCGTCCTGGCATTGCTGGGGCTGATGCTCGCCTTCGCCGGCGCCGGGATCGGCAGTGCACTGCTTCTGCGTCCGGCTCCCGCCCAGGGCGCCTATTCTCCCGCCCGCATCATAGCGGCACCGGCCGTCTATGCCGCTCTGCCCACCCTGACCGTCACGCTGAACGACGGCCGCCGCTTGCAGGAGTTGCGGCTTCGCGCCGTTCTGGAATTCGACCCGGCGACCCCGCTGGAAACGGTCACGCCGCATCTGCCGCGCATCGCCGACGCCATCGAACGGCGACTGCTGGAGGTCGATCCGGCCGAACTGCGCGGGGCGGAGGGGCAGGTCTATGTCAAGGACGCGCTGCGCTACGTCGCCAACAAGACCATGCGTCCGCTGAAGCTTCGGCAAGTGCTGATCCAGGACATGCTGCTGCGCTGAGCGCGCGCTTCCCAACGCCCGCCCCGACCCCATATCCTGCCCGACCACATTCGTTTGTGGAAAAGGGTCCAGTTGCGGAAGGAGACGGCCGTGGCCGAGTTCGATTTCGACCTCTTCACCATTGGGGCGGGGTCCGGGGGCGTCGCCGCCAGCCGGCGCGCGGCGTCCTACGGCGCCAAGGTGGCGATCTGCGAGGGCAGCCGCGTCGGCGGCACCTGCGTGATCCGCGGCTGCGTGCCGAAGAAGCTGCTGGTCTACGCTGCCCAGTTCCGCGACGGCTTTGAGGATTCCTGCGGCTATGGCTGGAACACCGCTCCCCCGACCTTCGACTGGGAAACGCTGATCGCGCGCAAGGATCGCGAGATCGACCGGCTGAACGGCATCTACATCAACATGCTGAAGAACTCCGGCGTCACCCTGTATGAGGGGTTCGGCCGGATCATCGATCCCCACACGGTCGAGGTCGACGGCAAGCGCTACACCGCCCGCAACATCCTGATCGCCACCGGCGGCTGGCCGTCGCTGCCGCCGATCGAGGGGATCGAGCATGCCGCGACCTCGAATGAGGCGCTGCACCTGGAAAAGCTGCCCCATTCCGTGCTGATCATCGGCGGCGGCTATATCGCCGTCGAATTCGCCAGCATCTTCCGCGGGCTGGGCGCTGAAGTCACGCTGATGATCCGCGGCGACGACCTGCTGAACGGCTTCGACGACGACATCCGCGTCGCCCTGGCGCAGGAGATGCGCAAGCGCGGCATCAACATCATCTCGCGCTGCAAGCCGGCGAAGCTGGAAAAGGGTCCCGGCGGCTATACCCTGACCGACCATATGGGTCGCGAGCATTCCGCAGGTCTGGTGATGGCCGCCACCGGCCGCCGTCCGAACACCAAGAATCTCGGCCTGGAAGAGGTCGGCATCACCCTGAACGAGGCCGGCGCGATCCCGGTGGACGAGTGGTCGCGCACCTCGGTCGACAGCATCTATGCCATCGGCGACGTCACCGACCGCATGGCGCTGACCCCAATCGCTATCGCCGAGGGCCGGGCACTGGCCGAAACGCTGTACAACGACAACCCGATGCACATCGGCTACGACAATGTTCCGACCGCGGTGTTCTCGCTGCCGCCGCTGGGCACCGTCGGCCTGACCGAGATGCAGGCCCGCGCCAAGTACCCGCAGGTCGACATCTACAAGGCCGGCTTCCGCCCGATGAAGCACACCCTGTCCGGCCGTGACGAGCGGGTGCTGATGAAGCTGGTGGTGGATGGCGAAAGCCAGCGCGTGCTCGGCTGCCACATGATGGGCATGGATGCGCCGGAGATGATGCAGTCTATGGCCATCGCCATGAACTGCGGGGCCACCAAGCGCGACTTCGACCGCACCATTGCGCTGCATCCCTCCACCGCGGAGGAATTCGTGCTGATGCGCGAGAAGGCCGAGCCGGAAAAGAAAATCTGACGCCCGCGGCGATCGGGTTTGCGGCAATCGCCGCATGAATGGCGGCAAGGGAGGACCATCCCTTCGTGCCGCCATTTTCATGTGACATCCCGAAATCATGCCCCAAGCGATATAGCACGCCAAGACAGGCCAATTTTTCTGGAACGCTTCTAAAGCCTCCTGGGTTGAGGGCATGGAGCGACCTGCTCCCGGTCGCCCCGGTCCCAATCTCTCCGATCCTCGGCCCCTGCCAGACGGGCCACCAGACTCAGGAGGAGTCCCTCGCATGTTCATGCACAACAAAAAGCTCATGTACACGGTTCGCGTGTCGGAGCCCAACCCGGTGCTCGCCAGCCTCATGCTTGAGCAGTTCGGCGGCCCGCAGGGCGAGCTTGCCGCGGCCATGCGCTACTTCACCCAGGGTCTGGCCGATGAGGATCCGGGCCGCAAGGACATGCTGATCGACATCGCGACCGAGGAGTTGAGCCACCTCGAGGTCATCGGCTCCATCGTCGCCATGCTGACCAAGGGTGCCAAGGGCAAGCTGGCCGAAGGTGCGGAGGCGACCACCGACCTCTATGCCAACATCACCCAGGGCAACGGCAGCCACACCCTGTCGCTGCTCTATGGCGGTGGCCCGGCGCTGGTGAATTCGGCCGGGCAACTGTGGACCGGCGGCTATATCGACAGCATCGGCGAGCCGACGGCAGACCTGCGCTCCAACGTCGCGGCGGAAGCGCGCGCCAAGATCATTTACGAGCGCCTGATCAACGTCACCGACGATCCGGGCGTGAAGGATGCGCTGGGCTTCCTGATGACCCGCGAGATCGCCCACCAGAAGAGCTTCGAGAAGGCGCTGTACGCCATCGACAACAACTTCCCGCCGGGCAAGCTGCCGGGCAAGCCGGAATACACCGACAAGTATTACAACATGAGCCAGGGCGAAGGCGACATGCGCGGCCCCTGGAACCAGGGCGCCCAGTGGGAGTTCGTCGACGTCAAGCCGACCGACGCCCCGGTCAACGGCGGCGACGGCAACCCGACGGTGAAGCTCGCCGCCTCGGAACTGGCGGCGGTCAACGCCGTGGCCGCCCGCACCATGTCGAAGCCGGATTCTGATCCGACCACCGGCGCCGACCTGGGCGCCGGACCGGGCGCCGGCAAGACCAAGACGACCACCGGCAGCCGCTAAGCGTCTCCGGCATCGCCGTCCCCGTCACTGCGCGGGGACGGCGGCCTCCTCCTCGCGGCGGTGCAGGCCCTTCAGCCAGACCAGCAGGCAGAGCGCCGGAACGGCCCCGGCCATCGACAGCAGGAAGAAGCTGACCCAGTCCATCCGCTCCGCCAGCCAGCCGGAGGACGCGCCGAACAGGTCGCCGCCCAGCTTGTAGAGGCTGGACAGCAGCGCATACTGCGTCGCGGTGTAGGCGACGTTGCACAGGCTGGACAGATAAGCGACGAAGGCCGCCGTCGCGATGCCGGCGCAGACATTCTCCACCGCCACCGTCATCGCCAGGGTCGACACGTCGTTGCCGCTCCAGGCCAGCACGACATAGCCCATGTTCGACACCATCTGCAGGATGCCGCCGATCATCAGGCCGCGCAGCACCCCGACCTTGCCCACCAGCAACCCGCCCAGCAGGCCGCCTGCAATCGTGGCCCACAGCCCGAACAGCTTGCTGACGTTGGCGATCTCCACCTTGGTGAAGCCCAGGCTGATGTAGAAGGTCGAGGACATCTGCCCGGCCAGCACCTCCCCCAGCTTGTAGCTGGCGATGAAGGCCAGGATCACCACCCAGCCGCGCCGCTCCATGAACTGGGCGAAGGGCGCCACCACCGCCCCGTAAATCCAGGCGAGCACGACGGCGCTGCGGCCCGACAGATGTGGGCGGTGCCCCAGCCATTCAGCGATCAGCTTTTCGCGGGCGCTGGGCGGCGGCTCCTTCGGCTCGCGGCACAGCAGGATGGTCGCCATGCCGACCAGAACCAGCGCCGCCATCACCTCGTAGGCCGCACGCCAGCCATGGTACTGCGCGATGTAGAGCGCCCCCGCCCCCGCCGCCATCATGCCGAAGCGATAGCCCAGCACCAGCACCGCGGCACCGGCGGCCTGCTGATGCTCCTCCAGCACCTCGACGCGATAGGCATCGACCACGATGTCCTGGCTGGCCGAGCAGAAGGCGACCAGCACGGCGCACATCGCCGTCCACCACAGGTCCTGCCCCGGATCGGTGGTGCCCAGCCCCAGCAGCGCCGCGATCAGCGCCGCCTGTGCCGTCAGCGCCCAGCCGCGCCGCCGCCCGAACAGCCGCGTTATTACCGGCAACCGCAGCCGGTCGATCAGCGGCGCCCACAGGAACTTCAGCGCATAGGGCATGGTGACCAGCGCGAACAGCCCGATGTTGGTGCGGCTGACGCCCTGTTCGGTCAGCCAGACATTCAGCGTGGCACCGGTCAGCGCCAGCGGCAGCCCTTCGGAAAAGCCCAGGAACAGGATCGCCAGCACGCGCGGGTCGCGGTAGACGGCCAGGGCCTGCCCCCAGGAGGACAGGCGCTTTGCCCGCCAGGATGTCGCTTTCACCGGGGAGGCTCCTCTCGGGCGTGGTCGGTTACCCCCGATGTATACTGGCCGCGGGCGCGAGCCGCCAGCGGCCCTTCTATATCGGGGGTCGGGGCGAAGTTCCTTTCATTTGAAATCACCCATGGTGGCAGGCGACCTGTCCCGATGGCACAGCATTGCCGGCAGGCAGGCCGAAACTGTGGAAAAGTTACCGCGAGTCGCGCTATAGAGTACCCCCCACGGGTTTCGCCGCCGGTCGTTCGCCGCCCGCCCGGCCCCCGTTCCGCAATCGTCAAGGAAGAGCAGGCGCGTCATGGTCGAGCGTTGGACACCCGCCAGTTGGAAGACGAAACCGGCGAAGCAGTTGCCGACTTATCCCGACCAGTCGAAGGTCGAAGCGGTCGAACAGCGCTTGTCCTCCTATCCGCCGCTCGTCTTCGCCGGCGAGGCCCGCCGGCTGAAGTCCAAGCTGGCCGACGCCGCCGCCGGCCAGGCCTTCCTGCTGCAGGGCGGTGACTGCGCCGAGAGCTTCGCCGAGTTCCACCCCAACAACATCCGCGACACCTTCCGCGTCCT
>NZ_CAMLJP010000107.1 GCF_946480385.1 uncultured Azospirillum sp. | reverse complement strand
CCCCGCCACCGCCAGCCCGGCGAGAAAGCCGCCGATCCCCATCGCCCACAGGGACAGGCCGGCGGCGAGGAAGCCGATGGCGGCACCGGGCAGCACGGCATGGGACATGGCATCGTCCATCAGGCTCATCCGCCGCAGCACCAGCATGACGCCGACGGGACCGCAGCCCAGCGACATGGCAAGGCAGGCGGCGAGCGCCCGGCGCATGAAGGCGAACTCCAGAAAAGGACCGACAGCGAAGTCATGGAGAGTCACGGTGCGGTTCTCCGGCAGAGCGCGGCCTTGTCGTCCCAGGATTCCGCCATCGCACGGGCGCGGAGGAGGTTCGCCGGAGCCAGCGCGTCGGCGGTGCGGCCCCAGGCGATCGGCTCGCGGGCCAGCAGAAGCGTGTCGGGGAAATGGGCGCGGACCTGCTCCAGATCGTGCAGGACGGCGATCACGGTGCGCCGCTCGTCGTGCCAGCGCCGCACGACGCCGAGCAGGTCGGCGGTCGTCTTGGCGTCGATGGCGGTGAAGGGCTCGTCGAGCAGGATCAGCCGGGCGTCCTGCACCAGCATGCGGGCGAACAGCACGCGCTGGAACTGGCCTGCCGACAGGGCGGCGATCGGGCGCCGCTCGAAGCCGGACAGGCCGACCACCGCCAGCGCCTCTTCCGCTTGGCCCCGCAGCGCGCCGCCGATGGACCGGAAAAGCCCGACCCGCCGCCAGTGCCCGAGCAGCACGGTGTCGATCACGTCTATGGGAAAGTCACGCTCGACCTCGGCCTGCTGAGGCAGATAGGCGATGTCGGCGGCGGTCAGTCCGTGCAGGGTCACCCGGCCGTCGAGAGGGCGCAGCGCGCCGACCACCGCTTTCAAAAGCGTGCTCTTGCCGGCGCCGTTCGGGCCGACCACGGCGGTCAACGAGCCATCCCGGAAGCCGCCGCTCAGATGATGAACCGCCGGATGGCGGCGGTATCCCAGCGTCAGGTCGCTCAGCCGGACGAGCGCGTCCGCAGTCGTCTCGGAAAAGGGCAGGGTCATGCCGGGATGCCTCATTCCATGAGCCCCCATTCCAAGGCCCAGCCGACCGCCAGCCAGAGCAGGCCGCACAGCAGGACCGCCACGGCGATCCGGCTCGCCGCGGAGGCGGCCAGGGGCGAGCGGAAGCGGTCAATGTTCATCATGGTCCAGGCAGAGCAGAAGACGGGAAGCGACGGCCGCGGGCGGCGAGCGATGGACGAGGCCGCGCCCGCGGTTGCCGGGTAATGCCTCGCCCTTCAGCAGGGCAACATCGCCGGCCCGCAGCGACCGGACGCGGCCGGGATCGGACAGCACGGCATCGTTGTCGCCGCGGCCCAGCGCAGAGCGGACCACCGCCCCGTCCGGCAGCCACTGGGTGCCCGCTCCCCGATAGGTGCAGAGCAGGCGGCGCCCGACATAATCGACATGGAAGAACCGGCAGCCGTCGCCGGACAGGCTGTCCAGCCGCAGCCGGACCGCCGTGCACCCGACGATGTCGGCATAGAGCCGTACCAGACCGACGATGTCGGTCAGCAGCGGCCCCTCGATCCGGCGGGGCGGCAGGGCCGCCAGCAGGTCGTCGGCAGCCTCGTCGGGCGAGGTGGCGAGATGGCAGGACAGACCATGCGCCGCAACCCACGTGCTCTGCGCGGAGATCCCGGCCGGGAGCGGCCGGCGCCAGACCGCCAGATTAATCTCTGGGTTCCGGATGACGGACAGCGCATCGGCCGTCCGGCATTTGGCGACATGCGCCGGCCCTTCCGGACCGGGAGAAGGGCAGGGGGAGGTGGCGGCTGGGGATTGGGCCGGGGATTGAGAGAGACTGGACATGCGACCACGACTGAAGGAAGCGTCGCATCAGTAATGTTATATCATAACATATAATGCAAGCACGCTTTCACCCGGTTGCTGCCGCAACAGCGCAAACCCCGTCCGACCGGCGTCGGGGCGGGGGACTTACGCGATCACCGGAACGCCGTAGCGGGCGATGGCCTGATCGGCCGACACCAGCGTCATCCCCTCGATCTTCGCCTGTGCAACCAGCGCCCGATCGAACAGGTCGTCATGATGACGCGGCAGGCTCCCTGCGGCGATCCCGTGCCCCGCCGTCATATCGAGCATTTCGATGCCCATGTCCGTCAGCAGGGCGTCCAACCGTTCCAGGGGAAATGACAGGCGTCCCAGCGCACGCTTGATCGAAATTTCCCAGACGCTGATGGCGCTGAGGAAGACCTCATTGTCGGGATTGACCACCGCGGCGGTGGCGGCGGCCGACAGGCGTTCGGGCTGGCTGGTCATCCAGACGAAGATGTGGGTGTCGATCAGCAGCTTCATGCCCGCGGCCTCATGGCTCCTCGCCCCGGAAGGCGCGGGCCATGCTCTCCGGCAGTGGAGCATCGAAATCCTCACCCAGCACCACCTCGCCCCGCAGCAGGCCGAGCGGACGGGGGGTGGTCCGGCGGCGCAGCGGGACCAGCCGGGCCATCGGCCGGCCGGCCTTCGCGATCACGATCTCCTCGCCGACGGCGGCACGGTCCACCAGCTGCGACAGGTTGGTCTTGGCGTCATACAGGTTGACGGACTCCACGGCACGCCTCCTTGGTCAAGCTTGACCAACTGTACCGCGCCGCGCGGGGTTGGTCAAACCTGACCAAGCCGTCACGCCACCCGCAACGCGCCCGCGGTGTCGTGGTAGAAGCCGTTGACCAGCGGCGCGTCGATCAGCCCGCCAAGCTCCGCGGCAACCCCAGCCCCGTCGCGCCGCCCGTCCAGCACCGCGCGGAACGCTTCGGCCACCCGCACCATGTCCATCGCCTGCGGCGACAGCCGGAAGCGGCTCACCCCCATTTCCAACAGCGCCGGCACTTCCGCTGCCAGGCACAGGCAGCCGTGCGACATCGTCTGCGTCCCGTTGACGGTCAGGAAGGGCTGGCCGTCCATCGTCGTCACCGGCATGCCGTCCGGGTCGTTGCCGCAGACGAACTGGCAGCCGTCCTTGTGCAGCCCATGGGCGCGCGCGTGATAGCAGCGGGCCGAAATGGCGAGCGGCGCCAGCCCCCAGACCTGCACCTCCGTCTCCACCCCCAGTTCGCGCCCGGCCTTGGCCAGCACCGCGACGGTGGCCGCCGGCAGCTCCGCCGGCAGCGACACCGCCACCGCGCCGCGCCCGGCCATCCAGCCCAGCGTCGCCTCGTTGTAGACGTTGATCGTCGGCCCGACCGCATGGGGCCGTCCGGCCAGCAGCGCCAGCGCCCCCATGTCGTTCGCCTCGATCAGCGCAGCATCGGACTCCACCAGATCGCGCATCGCCGCCCGTTCGCGCTCGCTGCCGACCAGGATCGGGCTGGCGAGCCACACCGTCTTGCCGGCGGCGCTCAGCCGCTCGATGACGTCCCCCATCGCCTCGGCGAAGAAGGGCGCCCGTTTGAAGCAGACGATCTCGCCGACGATCACCGTGTCCACCGGCGCCTCGTCGGCGATGCGGGCGTAGAAGTCGCGCCAGCGGTCGACCGGCCAGTTGAACAGCACCGGCCCCAAAGTGAGTGACGCAGTCATTCCCTGAAACTCCTTACCGCCAGCGGCTCAACGCCAGGCGCGGGTATAGGCGCCGGTGGTCTGGGTTCCGCCCTCGACCATCGCCTGCAAATCGATGTGCGACACCGGCCGCCCTGCCGCGAAGCTCTCCAGCGCCTCGCGATAGGCGCGGACCACCGCGGCGATATAGGCCTTGCCGCGCTGCCGCCCCTCGATCTTCAGCGCCCGCACGCCGGCCGCCTTCAACTCCGGCAGCAGGTCCATCGCGTTGAGGCTGGTCGGCTCCTCGAACAGGTAGGCCGGCCCCTCCCCGGTGCCGGCACCGGCGACGAAGCGGCCCTTGCACAGTGTCGGATAGCCGGCCTGCTCGTCCTCGCCGAACACGTTGATGGTGAAGCCGCCCAGCGTCGAGGCCAGGGCACCGCCGCGCTGTTCATAGCGGACGTGGTTGGCCGGCGAACAGACGCCCTGCTTGTTGGGCGACAGGCCGGTGGCGTAGGAGGACAGCGAACAGCGTCCCTCCGCCATCGGACAGAGACCGCCGAAGACGAACACCTCGGTCTCGATGTCGATCTCGGCATTCAGCTTGGCGATTTCCGGCACCGTCAGCACGCGCGGCAGCACCACGCGCCGCACGCCGAAGGCATCGCGGTACAGCCGGATCGCCTCGACGTTGGCGGCCGAGGCCTGGACCGACAGATGCAGCCGCAGATCGGGATGGCGCTTGGCGGCATAGGCCAGCAACCCCGGATCGGCCATGATGACGGCATCCACCTTCAGCCGCGCCGCATCGTCCACCGCCTTCTGCCAGGGGCCGAGATTGCCCGCCTGCGGATAGGTGTTGATGGCGACATAGACCTCGACGCGGCGGGCATGGGCGTAATCCACCGCGTCGGCGACATCCTGCCGGGTGAAGTTCAGCCCCGGAAAATTGCGGGCGTTGGTTTCGTCCCGAAAGCCGAGATAGACGGCATCGGCGCCGGCATCGACGGCGGCGCGCAGCGCGGCCGGCGTCCCCGCCGGGCAGATCAGCTCGAAATTGTCCATGATCCTTACGCCCCCGTGCCCGGCAGCGTTCCGATAATGCGTGCCTCCACCCGCTCGATCCCCCGTCGCAGCGGCGGCGGCAGCAGCCGGCGCGCAGCCTCGATCCGGTCCAATACCGGCCCCGCATTGCGCCGCAGCACCGGCAGGGCGCGGGCCAGCGGCCCGGCGATGGAAGCGGCATCGGCCACCAGATCCATTTCCTCTTCGCCATCCAGCGTGTTGCGCAATGCCAGGATCAGCGCGGTGTCGCCGGAAATGCTCAGCTCGCGCCGGAAGAACAGCGCATCGCCGTCGATCCGCCCCTCCAGCAGGTCGAGGAGCTTGGCATAAGGCCCGCGAACCACTGCATCGGCCCCCGCCTCACCGACGCCGTCGGCCCCACGGGGCAGGGCATGCAGCGACAACTCCGACCCGACGCGCATCAGCAGGGCGACCGGCGCATCGACCGGCTCGATCAGCACGCGGGCGTCGGCCATTTCGCGCAGCGCCTCGAAGGCGCGCGGATGCCGGTCCGCCAGCAGCCGCAGCAGCCGGGCGAGCAGCGCATCGCTGGCCCGCCGCCCCAGCCTGGGCACCAGCCCCAGCCCGGCCCGGCTCAATCCGGTTTCGAACCGGCGGGCGCGTTCGTCGGAAACAGTCTGTGCGACATCGGGATCGCGCATCGGCGGTGTCCCTCCTCATCGGTCATTCCGCCTCCCATGAAAGCCGGTAACCGCCTGACGTCATTGACCTCGGTCAAGTTTAAGCTTGAAAGTCCCGCCGTCAGGCCGCACTCGCCAGCACGGCGCGGTCGATCAGGTCATACAGTTCGCGGTCCTCGCGGCCGATGCGGTGTTTCAGCGCGCTCGGTTCGTAGCGAGTGCACTCCAGCCGGCGCTGACCGGAATGCCGCTTTAAGCTGAAGAGGGATGTTGCGCCGGGAGGGCGTTCTGAACCGGAACATGGCATCAGTCGTCTGACTGCGACGCAATGCCGTGCTTGCGCAGTTTGGCGTAAAGATTTGTGCGTGACAGGCCGAGCCTCCGGGCCGCTTCGAGCTTGTTGCCCCGGCAGTCCTCAAGGGCTTCCAGAATGAGCGCCCGTTCCAGTTCGTCCATGGCCGCGGCCAGGGATTGCTTCCGGTCGGGTGGGGCAGGGGGCTGGATCGTGGCGCTCGGAAGGATGTCCGCGAAATCCTCGGCCCTGATGCGCTCACCTTCGGTACGCACATAGACCTGTTCGATGACGTTGGCCAATTCACGGACATTGCCGGGCCAATCATGCTGTCGCAACGCATCCAGCGCCGCAGGCGTGAACTCGCGCATCGGCTGATCGAGGCTGATGGCGATCTTCTCCGAAAACAGGGGAGCCAGGATCTCAAGGTCGTCCTTGCGGTCACGGAGCGCCGGCAGCTGTATCGGAAAGACATTGAGCCGGTAGTACAGATCCGACCGGAAGGCGCCGCTGCGCACCATCTCGGCCAGGGGACGGCTGGTTGCCGCGATGATACGGACATCGACCTTGATGATCTGATTGGACCCGAGCGGCTCGACCTCGCGTTCCTGCAGGGCGCGCAGCAGTTTTGCCTGCAGTGGCAGCGGCATGTCCCCGATCTCGTCGAGAAACAGCGTTCCGCCATGGGCAAGCTGGAACTTGCCGGGACGCGGCTGGCGGGCGGCGCCCGTGTAAGCCCCCGGTGCGACGCCGAAGAACTCCGCTTCCAGAAGATTTTCGGGAATTGCGGCGGTGTTGACGGCGACGAAGGGACGATGGGCACGATCCGAGGTTGCATGGATCGACTGCGCCACCAGTTCCTTGCCGGTCCCGGTTTCGCCAAGCAGCAGGACCGCCGACCGGATCTGGCCGGCCCTGCGCACCAGCCGTTTAACCTGGAGCATCGGCTGGCTGAAGCCGATCAGATTCTCGACCGTGTATTGCGAGGCCCGGCTCGCCGCCAACTCCTGCTCCACACGGGTCAGGCGCGACTGCAGCTTGTTGAAACGGTCGGCGATGGGCCGAAGATAGGTCAGGCTGTTCTTAAGGGCGAAGGCGAGAGCGCCGATGACCTGTCCCTGCTCATCGCGCAGCGGCAAGCGGCTGACCAGCAGCGTGTGCTCGCCATAGCGCATGATGTCGAGCGGCAGCGACCGGCCCGTTTCCACCACCTCACGCATCCGGCTGTGTGGAATGATGCGCTCCACCGGCTGGCCGATTGCGTCCGCCGGCGACCGGAAGCCAAGGGTGGCGATCTGTTTGTCGCTGAACCAGACATGCTTGTCGTTCGACCAGACGAGGCGCGCATCCTGATCGACCAGTATGGCGCCGTCGATCATCTCATCGATCATCACCATCAGCGCACGTGCCGCAGCGAAATGACCGGCCGGATCCTTCTGCATGGCACGCTCCTTGGTGTCACTGATTGTCAATATGTTGCACATTGTCTGTCAGAAAAGTGAACACGGCGAAAGTGCCGATTTGCAGCGGTGTCCCGCCCTTTGCGCCAGTCGACTGTCAACGATCGCTAAATCCTGCTTCGCCGCATACTGAACGCCACTCGGCATATATCCTTTCCTTTCAATTGGTTATCTATGTGGCACGCGCGTTGCTATCCATCCCTTCCAAAATGCGCGCCACACGAACAATCCGCCTCGCGATCTTACGGACATTGGCAGGACAGGGTGGGCGCGCACAGGCTTCAGGTCAGGCAAAGGGGGATATGCACGCGCCATGACAAACCAGCGCATCGCGATTATCGGCGGCGGACTGATGGGGCACGGGATCGCACAGGCCTTTGCCACCGCCGGACATCGCGTCGCCATCCAGGAACCCGATGCCGAACGCCGGGCCGCCATTCCCGCCCATGTCCGCCGCAATCTGCAGCTTTTGGGCGAAGACATCGCGGCCGCCGACCTGATCGACCTGCACGAAACGCTGGTGGGTGCCGTTGCCGGCGCCGACATCGTCATCGAGGCGGTGCCGGAGGATCTCGCCCTCAAACAACGCATCGTCGTTGCCATCGAAGCGGCCGCGCCTCGCCACGCGCTTCTGGCGAGCAACACGTCGGTCATCCCGATCACCCGGATCATGGAGCCGCTTTCCGACAAGTCCCGCGCCATGGGCACCCACTGGTGGAACCCGCCCTATCTGGTCCCGCTGGTCGAGGTGATCCAGACCCAGGACAGCAGCGACGCCGCCATCACCACGATGATCGGCCTGCTGACGTCCATCGGGAAAATGCCGGTGCATGTCCGCAAAGATGTTCCCGGCTTCATCGGCAACCGCCTGCAGCACGCGCTTTGGCGCGAGGCGATTGCATTGGTCCAGAACGGCGTGTGCGATGCCGAAACGGTCGATGCCGTGGTCAAGGCGAGTTTCGGCCGGCGGCTCGCCGTGCTGGGACCGTTGGAGAATGCCGATCTTGTCGGCACCGACCTGACCCTCGCGGTTCATGAGCATGTCCTGCCCGATCTCGACCGCAGCCCCGGTCCGCTGCCGCTTCTGCGCGATCTGGTCGCGTCGGGGCGGCTTGGCATGAAGGCGGGCGCCGGTTTCCGGACCTGGACGGAAGCTGAGCGAGAGGAGGTCGCCACCACCCTCGCCACGCATCTCCAACGGCTGGATGGCCTGGAACGCCGGTAGCCGCCACCGCAGCCGCTCGGCGATTTTCAATCTTCCATCGTCCGCAGTTCCGACGGGCGGACACACACACAGGAGGGCCTTGCATGGCCGCATCAGGCAAGAAAGTCATCATCAGCTGCGCGCTGACGGGCTCGATCCACACGCCCACCATGTCGGACGCCCTGCCGGTCACGCCCGACGAAATCGTCGAGCAGGGGGTCGGTGCGGCCGAGGCCGGGGCGGCAATCCTGCACCTGCACGCCCGCGATCCGCGCACCGGGCAGCCGACGCCGGATCCAGCGGTGTTCATGCAGTTCCTGCCGCGGCTGAAGCAATCCACCAACGCGGTGCTGAACATCACCACCGGCGGATCGCTCCACATGACGGTTCAGGAACGGCTCGCCGCCCCGCTGCAGGCGCAACCGGAAATGTGCTCTCTCAACATGGGATCGATGAACTTCGGCATCTTCCCCCTGGCCGACCGGTACAAGAACTGGAAGCACGACTGGGAAGAGCCTTATCTGCGCAGCACCGACGACTTCATCTTCCGCAACACCTTCCGGGACATCGCCTATATCCTGGAACATCTGGGTGAAGGCTGCGGCACGCGTTTCGAGTTCGAATGCTACGACGTCGGCCATCTGTACAACCTCGCCCATTTCCTCGACCGCGGGCTGGTGAAGACGCCGCTCTTCATCCAGACGATCTTCGGAATCCTGGGCGGCATCGGGGCGGAGGAGCGCAACCTCGTCTTCATGCGCGAAACCGCCGACCGCCTGTTCGGCAAGGATTACGAATGGTCGGTTCTGGCCGCCGGCCGGCATCAGATCCCCTTCACGACCATGGCCGCGGTGATGGGCGGCAATGTCCGGGTCGGACTTGAGGACAGCCTCTATCTCGCCAAGGGCCGGCTGGCGCGGAACAGCGCCGAGCAGGTGGCGAAGATCCGCCGCATCCTGGAGGAGCTGTCGCTGGAGGTCGCCACCCCGGAAGAGGCGCGCGCCATGCTCCACCTCAAGGGCGCCGATCAGGTGGCGTTCTGAGCCGCCCCGTTTTCCCATATCAAGGACCGATAGATGCAGAACAGAAACGCCGTGGTTACCGGCTCCACCAGCGGCATCGGGCTGGCGACCGTGCGGGAATTGGCCGGCCGTGGCTGCCATGTGATGGTCAACGGCTTCGGTGACCGTGCGGAGATCGACCGGACCTGTGCCGAGATCGCGGAGCGGAGCGGGACCCGGATCGTCTATTCCGCCGCCGATCTCAGCCGGCCGGAGGAAGCCCGCGCCATGATGGCGGAGGCCGCGAACCTGCTGGGCCCCATCGACATCCTGGTGAACAACGCCGGCGTCCAGCATGTCGCCGCCCTGCACGAGTTTCCCGACGACAAATGGGACCTGCTGCTGGCAGTCAATCTCAGCGCCGCGTTCCACACGATCAAGGCGGCTGTGCCGGCGATGCGGGAGCGGGGCTGGGGACGCATCGTCAACACCGCGTCCGTGTTGGGCATGGTCGGCGCCCCGCACAAGCCGGCCTATGTCGCCGCCAAGCATGGCATCATCGGCCTGACCAAGTCGGTGTCGATCGAACTCGCCCCTCACGGCATCACCTGCAACGCGGTGTGTCCCGGCACGGTGCTGACCCCGATCATCGAACGCCAGATCGCCCAGCAGGCGCAGGTCACCGGCCTGCCGGAGGATCAGGTCCTGAAGGCGGTGTTCCTGGAAAAGATGCCGACCGGCCGGCTGATTGGCCCGGAGGAGGTCGCAGCCGCCATCGCTTTCCTCTGTTCCGACGCCGCGGCATCGATCACCGGGGCGATCCTCCCCGTCGACGGCGGCTACACCACCCACTGAGCCCACGTGCCGTGTCCCTCCGGGCGGCGCCGTCGCCGGCGACCGCCCCAATCACCAAGAACTGTCAGAAATGGGAGTGAAAGATGCGCAAGTTCCTTCTCACCGGCGTCGCCTTCGCCACGCTGGCCGCGGGTTTGGCCTCAACCCAGGCCCAGGCCCAGATGTCCGACGCTGTCATCAAGATCGGTATGCTGTCCGACCGCTCCGGCATCTATGCCGACATCAACGGTGAAGGATCGGCGGTGGCCGCAAGGATGGCCGCCGAGGAGTTCGGCAATGCCGTCAACGGCACGAAGATCGAGATCATCGTCGGCGACCACCAGAACAAGGCGGACATCGCCGCCAACCTCGCCCGCCAGTGGATCGATACCGAAAAGGTGGACGTGATCGCCGATGTGCCGAATTCGGCCGCCGCGCTGGCCGTGCAGGGGATCACGCGGGACAAAAAGCGCCTGTTCCTGATGTCCGGTCCCGGTTCGACCGACCTGACGGGCAAGGATTGCAGCCCCTATGGTTTCCACTGGACCTGGGACAACCATGCCGTCGCCTCCGCCACCGCCCGCGCACTGGTCGAGCAGGGCAGGAAGAGCTGGTTCTTCATCACCGCCGATTATGCCTTCGGCCATTCGCTGGAGGCCGAAGCGGCCGACACGGTCAAGCAGCTCGGCGGGACCATCAAGGGCAGTGTGCGTCATCCGCTGGGCGCATCCGACTTCTCCTCCTACCTGCTTCAGGCTCAGGCATCCGGCGCCGACGTCGTGGCCTTCGCCAATGCCGGCGGCGACACCATCAACGGCGTCAAGCAGGCGGCCGAGTTCGGCATTCCCCAGAGTGGGCAGACCTTGGCCGGCCTGCTGCTGAACATCAACGACATCAAGGCGCTCGGGCTGGAGACCTCGCAGGGGCTGATGCTGGCGAACTCCTTTTACTGGGACATGAATGACGAGACCCGCGCCTGGTCGAAGAAGTTCGAGGAACGGACCGGCCGCAAACCGTCGATGAACCAGGCTGGTGTGTATTCGGCGGTCCGCCATTACCTGAAGGCCGTGCAGGAAATCGGCACCGACGATGCCGACAAGGTCGCTGCCAAGATGCGCAGCATGCCCGTCACCGACATGATGATGAAGGAGGCGAAGATCGCCGACAACGGCCGCGTCTTCGACGACATGTATCTGGCGCAGATCAAGACGCCGGCCGAATCCAAATACGCCTGGGATTACTTCAAGATCATCAAGAAGATCCCCGGTACGCAGGCCTACATCGATCCGAAGGCCAGCGGCTGCCCACTCGTAAAGTGACGGAAAAAGGGGAGCATTCGCGCTCCCCTTTTTTATTGCGCTTTGCCACGCCACTCCCGACGGTGGGAGATGCGCGCCGACGGCTTTCCGAAAAACATCAGGGTCGGGCTTGGACGGCGGACAGCTGCCATCCACTTACCATCCAGACAGATGGTGAATGGATGGAACCCCATGAGCGACGTGGCGCGAGACCTGCGACCGAAAGCCGGTGACAGCGAGAAGATCACAATCAATCTCGGCTACGTCGACCTGGGCCACATCGACCTGCTGGTGGAGGAGGGGTTCTATTCGAACCGCACCGACTTCATCCGCACCGCCATCCGCAATCAGGTCGACAAACACGCTGACGTGGTCCGCCAATCGGTGACGCGAAAAAGCGTCGATCTGGGCCTCCGCCATTTCAGCCGCGCCGACCTGGAAGCCGTGCAGGCCGAAGGGCGGATGCTGGACATCCGCGTCCTCGGGCTTGCCGCCATCGCCCAGGACGTGTCGCCGGATCTTGCCCGCGCCACCATCGCCTCGCTGACCGTACTTGGCGCGCTCCATGCGCCGGCCGCCGTCAAGGCGGCGCTCGCCGACCGCATCCGCTGATGCGTCCCGCAGAGCCGATCCCGGCGTCATACCCGAACCCAGAAAGCACCCAGATGTCCCAAACACGCCCCACCGGCATTCCGCCCGGCATGGACGAGGTCGCCCGCCTGACCAGGGCCGGCCGGCTCGCCGAAGCGACCGGTCTGGTCCAGCGCCTGCTGCGGGGAGAGGGCGCGGCCGAACCTGCGGCAGCTCCAGCCGCCGCACCAGACCCGACTGTTCTGGAGGGAGAGTTCGTGCGCCTCGATGCCGCTTCCGGACCGCAGGCTCGCAGCGACACCACGGATCGTGCACGACCGGCCGGCAAGATGCCGGGAGGCCGCTCAGGAAAGGGCGCGAGGACCGGCCTTGGCGAGACCCTGCGCGGCCTTGCCGCGCGCCTGCAGCCGACGGGGTTGCGGGGCGGCGGAACCGGTGCTCCGCGCCCGCCCGCCGAACCGCTGCCGGATGGCGCGTCCTTCGTGACGGCATCCCACAGCGGGGTGGCGGGGACGCGGGCCTATAAGCTCTATGTGCCGGCCAACCGCGGTGAGGGGCTGCGTCCGCTGGTGGTGATGCTGCACGGTTGCACCCAGTCGCCCGACGATTTCGCCGCGGGGACCCGGATGAACGCCTTCGCCGAGCGGCACGGTGTTTACGTCGCCTACCCCGAGCAGCCGGCTTCGGCCAACGCCCAGCGTTGCTGGAACTGGTTCAAACCCGAAGACCAGCGCCGCGGACAGGGGGAGCCCGACCTGCTGGCCGGGCTTACCCGCCGGATCATCCAAGACCACCCCATCGACCCGAACCGGGTCTACATTGCCGGGCTGTCCGCCGGCGGTGCTGCCGCGGCCATCATGGGAGAGGCCTACCCCGACCTCTATGCGGCGGTCGGCGTGCATTCCGGCCTGCCTGCCGGCGCCGCACACGACCTTCCCTCCGCTCTCGCCGCCATGCGCCAGGGCGACCGCGGGGCCACAGGCGGCGCAGGGGGAGGGGCAGGAAGGGGAGGTGCCGGCCACCCGGTGCCCACCATCATCTTCCACGGCGATCGCGATACCACCGTCCACCCGCGAAACGGCGATCAGGTGGCCGCCCGGGCGACGGCCGCTGCCGCCGGCATCGGCACCGAGGTGCAACACGGCGAAGCCCCCGGCCGGCGTTCCTACAGCCGAACCTTGCACACCGACCCGGCCGGCCGGACGCTGTGCGAGCAGTGGGCCATCCATGGCGCCGGACATGCCTGGGCGGGCGGGAGCGCCGCCGGCTCCTACACCGACCCGCAGGGTCCGGACGCCACGGCGGAGATGATGCGCTTCTTCCTGGAACACCGGCTGCGGACCGCGTCGGCCTGACGGTCCGGGGCGCCCTGGAAGGGCAGGGCGGAGGTCCGCGTTCCTCCGCCCCGCCCCCGGATCAGGCCCGCTCGCCGATGGTCAGCGCAATGGAGCCGACCGAGGCGATGGACCCTTCGATCACATCGCCGGACACGACTGCACCGACGCCCTCCGGCGTGCCGGTGTAGATCAGGTCACCGGGTTGCAGGTGATAGAGGGTGGACAGGTGGGCGATCAGCTCCGGCACCGACCAGATCAGCAGGGTCAGGTCGGTGGACTGCTTCGTCTGGCCGTTGACGCGCAGTTCCAGCGTGCCGCTGGTCGGGTGGCCGCACTCCGCCACCGGGACGATCTCCGACAGCACGGCCGAGTCTTCAAAATCCTTGCCGATGTCCCAAGGCCGCTGCTTGGCGCGGGCGGCGAGCTGCAGGTCGCGCCGGGTCATGTCGAGACCGCAGGCGTAGCCGTAAACGACGTCCAGCGCCTCTTCCCGCGCGATGCGGAAGGCCGGCTTCCCGATGGCGACGACCAGTTCCATCTCGTAATGATAGTTCTCGGTCGCCGGCGGATAGGCGACGGTCGCCCCGGTCGGGACATAGGTGCCGGGCGACTTGGTGAAGTAGAAGGGCGCCTCGCGGTCGACCTGCACCCCCATCTCGCGGGCATGGGCCTCGTAATTGCGGCCGACGCAGAAGATGCGGTTGATCGGGTACAGCGCGTCGCTGCCGCGGACGGGGGCGGCGGGGATGGCGGCGGGGGTGAAGACGTAGTCGGTCATCTCAGGATTTTCTCCGGTGTGAAAGCGGTTATTCGGCGTCAGGCTGGCGGCCGGGTTCGGCGGCCTGGAAAGCGGGCAACGCCCTTGCCGCCGCGGCAATGCGGCGGATGGTCGGATAGGGGTCGAGCGGGCAGTTCATCCGCTCGGCATTGAAGACCTGCGGAACGAGGCAGATGTCGGCGAGTGTCGGCTCGTCGCCAAAGCAGAAGCGGCCGACGCGGTCGTCATTGGCCAGCATCGCCTCCAGTCCGCGAAACCCCTCCGCCACCCAATGGGCGTACCAACCGTTGCGGGCCGCCTCGTCCTGGCCCAGCGCGTCGCGCAGGTGGTTCAGGATGCGCAGGTTGTTGACGGGGTGGATGTCGCAGGCGACGGCCAGCGCCACCGACCGGACCCAGGCGCGGTCGAGCGGATCGGGCGGCAGCAGCGACGGGGTCGGATGGGTCTCGTCCAGATATTCGATGATGGCAAGCGACTGGGTCAGCGTCCGGCCGTCAACCTCGAGCGCCGGCACCAGCCCCATCGGGTTGACCGCGAGGTAGTCGGGTGCGCTCTGCTCCTTCCGGCGCAGGTGGATGAAGTGCCGGTCGGCGGCCAGGCCCTTCAGGTTGAGGGCGATCCGCAGCCGGTAGGCCGCCGAGGACCGGAAATAATCGTAGACCTTCACGCGGGGCTCCTCCTCATGTTCGGTTCTTTTGCTGGAATGGGTGTCATGCCGCCGGGCGCCGGGTTATGGTGCGGCCCCTCCGGCCGACAGGTGCCGGGGGCATCGCTTGAGACGGCGGACGGGACGGGCGGCATGGTGACCAAGCGCAAGGGCATCCAATCGGTGGAGATCGGCATGGGCGTTCTCGACGCCCTGGTCCGGCTGGGCCGGCCGAGCACGCTGACCGAGATCGCCAAGGCCAGCGACATGTCGGTCAGTCAGGCTCACCGCTATCTCGCCAGCTTCGTCAACACCGGCTTCCTGCGGCAGGACCCGGCGACCACGCTTTACGACCTGCACAGCGGCGCCCTGCGGCTGGGGCTGGCGGCGATGGCGCGGCTGGACGTGTTCGAACAGGCCAGCCAGATCGCGCAGGAACTGGTGGAGGCCACCGGCCGCACCCTGCAGCTGGCGGTCTGGGCCGATCTGGGGCCGACCGTCGTGCGCTGGTATCCCGGTTCGCCGCCGATCTACACCACGCTGACCATCGGGTCGCGCCTGCCGCTGACTCAGTCGGCGACGGGCAAGGTCTTCCTCGCCTTCCAGAACGAGAGTTTCGTGTCCGACGTGCTCCAGCGCGAGCTGGTGCGCGACCGCACCGACGGCCCGATCGACATCGACGCCATCCGCCGGCAGGTGCGGCGCGAGCTGATCGCCGGCGTCGACGGCACCACGGTGCCGGGCCTTCGCGCTCTCGCCGGGCCGGTCTTCAATCTGCAAGGCCAGCTGGTGCTCGTCGTCTCGGTCATCGCGTCGCAGGCCTTCAAGACCGACGAGGATGCGGCGGTGCGGGAGCAACTGCTGAACGCCTGTCGCGAGATCACGCATCGACTGGGCGGGCGCTGGCCGGAGACGGCGTGAGCAGCGCACGGGCGGCGCGCGCATCGAACTGTGCGGCCTCCAGCATGGCGGCGGGCAACCGGATCCCGGCGGCGAGAAGCCGGCGGCAGACGCTCATGTCACGGCCGGCGTTGATCGCCGCGGCACCGACCAGCCGGTCGCCCTCCAGCATCAGGTAGAGCCGCCCGCCGGCCACCGCGGAGCGTTGCTCCAACAGGCGGCAACTCTCCGTTCCGCCCAGGGTGTCGCCGGTCAGCTGCACGTTCAGGTCATACTGGTCCGTCCAGAACCAGCTGGCCTCTCCCGGCGGAGCGGCCTCGCCCAGAATGGTGGCGACAGCCCGTTCGGCGGTGACGTTGGCGTTCTGCCAGGTCTCGCAGCGCATCGGCCGACCATCCTGCCCCGGTATCGCCGCCATGTCGCCGACCGCCAGGATGGCGGGATCGGAGCTGCGCATATCCGCGTCCACCACCACGCCATCGTCGGTCACCAGCCCGCAATCCTGCGCCAGCCCGGTGTCGGGCGTGATGCCGATGCCGACGACGGCGAAATCGGCGGTGATGGTCGTGCCGTCGGACAAGGTGGCATGCAGTCCGCCGCCATCCTCGCTCACCGCGCGGACACGCACGCCGGTGCGCAGAACCACCCCTTCCGCCATGTGGCGTTCGGCGATCACGGCGGCGACCGGTTCCGGGAAATTGCGGCCGAGCAGGCGTGAACCGACCTCCACCACCGTCACCGCCAGCCCGCGCTTGCGCAGGGTCGCCGCGACCTCCAGCCCGATCACGCCGCCGCCGACCACCAGGACGCTGGTTGCCTTTTCCGCCCGTGCCGCGATGGCGCGGACATCACCGGCCGTGCGCAGGACCTGCAGGCGCTCCAACGTGAAGGGGAGCTGCCGCGGCCGCCCGCCGGTGGCCAGCACCAGCCGGCCATAGGGCAGGCTGGCGCCGTCGTCCATGGTCACGAGCTGCCGGGCGCGGTCGATGGCGGTAACACGGCGACCCAGCCGCAGCGCGATCCCCAGCCGCTCATACTCCTCCACCGGGACCAGCACCGGCAGCGGGTGCAGCGGATCGGCCAGCATCTCCTTCGACAACGGGGGCCGCTCGTAGGGCGGAAGGGATTCCGCGCCGATCAGCGTCACCGGACCGGGATAGCCGCGCTGGGCGAGCAGCAGCGCCACCCGTCCGCCGGCCTGTCCGGCCCCGACGATGACCACGCCTGCATCCATGCCTGCACTCATGCCCGTCTTCCTCCTTCGTGCTGCGGAGCCCTTCGTGGACGAACTGTCGCTGTTGCTGATCGTTCGCCCTTGACGCATCGTTCATGTTGCGTAATATACAATTCATCGCACGATATGCAATACGCATTGCCAACGAGATGCGCGGAGGAGCGATGAGCACGGCCAGCAGTCCCGCCAGCTGGGACTCCACACAGCACGACCGCCCGGCGCCAAAGCGCTGGACAGCCGACGGGACCTCTCAGGTCCCCTACTGGGTCTATTCGGACGAGGAGACCTACCGGCGGGAGCTGGAGCGGATCTGGTACGGCCCGCACTGGCTCTACTGCGCGCTGGAGGCCGAGATCCCGAACGTCGGCGACTTCAAGACCACCACGCTGGGCGAAAAGCCGGTGATCGTGGTGCGCAGTGCCGAGGATGAGATCAGCGTGGTGGAGAACCGCTGCGCCCATCGCGGCGTGAAGTTCTGTCAAAGCCGGTCGGGCCACACCAAGGACCTGCTCTGCCCCTATCACCAGTGGGCCTACGACCTGCGCGGCGAGCTGATCGGCGTTCCCTTCCGCCGCGGCGTGCGGCGCCAGGGCGGCATGCCGGCCGATTTCGATCCGTCCAGGCACGGGCTGCGCCGCCTGCGGGTCGAGGTGGTGAATGGCGTGGTGTGGGCGACCTTCTCCGACGACACCCCGCCCTTCCGCGAGTATCTCGGCGAGAAGTTCTGGAAGCACTACACGCGCGTCTATGACGGCCGGAAGCTGGAGGTGCTCGGCTACAACCGCCAGCACATCCCCGGCAACTGGAAGCTGATGATGGAGAACATCAAGGACCCGTACCATGCGGGCCTGCTGCATGTGTTCTTCGTCACCTTCGGCCTGTTCCGCGCCGACCAGAAATCCGCCGTCGACATCGACGAGACCGGCCGCCACGGCGTGCTGATCAGCCGCAAGGGCGCGCAGGAGGTCAACGACGTCACCGCCGACATGCGCAACTTCCAGGGCGACCTCAAGCTGGCCGACCCGCGCATCCTCGACGTGGTGAACGAGTTCCCCGGCGACGAGACGGTGGGCATGATCACCATCTTCCCCAGCGTCATCCTGCAGCAGCAGGTCAATTCGCTGACCACGCGCCAGATCGTGCCGACCGGGGCCGGCGGCTTCGACTTCCACTGGACCCACTGGTGCTACGCCGACGACACGCCGGAGATGAAGCTGCGCCGCACCCGGCAGGCCAACCTGTTCGGCCCCGCCGGCTTCGTGTCGGCCGACGACGGCGAGGTGATCGAGATGTGCCAGCAGGGCTTCGCCGCCTCGCCGGATGCCGAAGCGCTGGTGGCGATGGGCGGGCACGACATCGCGCCGACCGACCACATGGTCACCGAAACCGCGATCCGCGGCATGTACCGCTACTGGCGCGAGGTGATGGGGCTATGAGCACGCTGACGATGGACCGCCCCGATGCGGCTGCGGACGCGGCGCTGCGCGCCCGGGTCCGCGACTTCTACGACGCCTATTACGATGCGCTCGACGATGTGCGGCTGGAGGAATGGCCGGAGTTCTTCACCGCGGAGTGCCTGTATCGCGTCATCCCGCGCGAGAACCACGAGCGCGGCTACATGCTCTGCACCATGCAGGCGGAAAGCCGCGGCATGCTGCAGGACCGGGTGACCGGCCTGCTGAAGACCCAGATGTATGCGCCGCGCTATTACCGCCGCTTCCCCGGTCCCCTGCGGGTGACGGCGGGCGCCGACGGCATCCGCACCCGCCACAACCTGCTGATGGTCCAAACGCTGATCGACCAGCAGCCGAACATCGTGCTGTGCGGCGTCTGCCACGACCGGCTGGTCGAGGAGGACGGGCGCCTGCGTTTGGCCGAACGCGTGGTCGTCTTCGATTCCGAGATGATCGCCAACAGCCTGATCTATCCGGCCTGAGGAGCCTTCCCCCATGACCGTGACGACAACCTGGTTCAAGACCATCCCGGCTTCCGCCGTCGAGCAGGACGGCGTTGCCCGTGCCCAGGCCGGCGGCCAGCGCGTGGCGCTCTATGCCGTGGAGGGCGAGTATTTCGCCACCTCGGATATCTGCACCCACGGGCAGGCCTTCCTGTCGGACGGGTATCTCGACGGGCACCTGATCGAATGCCCATTGCACCAGGGGCTGTTCGACGTCCGCACCGGTGCGGCGGCCGGCGCGCCCTGTACCGTACCGGTCCGCAGCTTTCCGGTGAAGGTCGAGGACGGCGTCCTCTATGTGCAAGTCGAGGAGGCGTGACGCCATGGCGCCCGACACCCACGGACTGCTCAGCAACGACACCGACGCCCAGCTCCGCCAACTCTATGAGGCGATGCGGCCCCAGCATCTCTATCCCCTGTGGGAGGTGCTGGGCGCCCTGGTCACCCCGACGCCGCGGGCGCCGACTGTGGCGGCGAAATGGGACTATGCCACCGCCCGCGCCCATCTGATGCGGGCCGGCGACCTGATCAGCGCGGAAAAGGCCGAGCGCCGCGTGCTGATCCTGGAGAATCCGGGCACGCCCGGCACCGCCGGCATCACCACCAGCCTCTATGCCGGGCTGCAGATGATCCTTCCCGGCGAGGTGGCGCCCTGCCATCGCCACAGCCAGTGCGCGCTGCGGTTCGTCATGGAAGGCCATGGCGCCTATACCGCGGTGGATGGCGAGAAGGCGGTGATGAATCCCTTCGACCTCGTGCTGACGCCGAACTGGCAATGGCACGACCACGGCAACACCACCGACCAGCCGATGATCTGGCTCGACGGGCTGGACATCCCGACCGTGCGCCATTTCGACGCCAGCTTCGCCGAGCATCTGGGCCAGCCCGCCCATCCCGAGACGGTGCGGCCCGGCGACAGCAGCGCGCGCTACGGCCACAACATGCGGCCGATGCGCGGCACCGCCGCCGACCGCCGTCCCGCGCACCAGCCGCTGTTCCACTATCCCTATCCGGAATGGCGGGCCAGCCTCGCCGCGCTGGCGGCGGCGGAGACTCCCGATCCCTGGATCGGTCATGCGCTGGAATTCATCAACCCGGCCGATGGCGGCGCGATCATGCCAACGATTTCCGCCCATGTCCGCCTGCTGCCGAAGGGCTTCGAAACCAAGCCGCGCCGCGCCACCGACGGCACCGTGCTGGTGGTTGTGGAAGGGCAGGGCCATGCCCGCGTCGGCACCGAGGAGTTCGCCCTGTCGGAGCGCGACGTGGTCGTCGTGCCGAGCTGGGACGAGGTGACGATCCAGGCCGGCAGCGATCTTGTGCTGTTCGGCTATTCCGACCGCACCGCCCAGGAAAAGCTGGGCCTCTACCGCGAACACCGCGCTTAAGCCCTTCGCCGAAAAGGGCGCTCGGCCGGCGGTCCCGAGACAGCCGCCGGCCGGCCGGACAACGATCCGGCGCAGACACCAAACATCATGGGAGGGGCACATGCCCGGACAGCAGCACGTCATCGACGTGACCGCCGCGATCGAACGCGCGCGGTTCGGCCGGTTCCAGTTCCTGATCACCGCGCTGTGCGCGCTGATCGCGGCTCTGGACGGCTTCGATACCCAGGCCATCGCCTATGTGGCGCCGGTCATCGCCGAACAATGGGGGATGAACGTCGCCGGCTTCGGCCCGATCTTCGGCGCCGGCCTCGCGGGCCTGACGGTCGGCGCCTTCATCCTCAGCCCGGCGGCCGACCGCTTCGGGCGCAAGAGCATCATCCTGCTGTCCATGCTGATCTTCGGCGTCTTCTCGCTGGTGACCGCCTGGGCCGGCACGATGAACGAGCTGCTGCTCTATCGCTTTCTGACCGGCGTCGGGCTGGGCGGGGCGATGCCGAACATCATCGCGCTGACGTCGGAATATGCGCCGGCTCGGCTGCGGGCGACGCTGGTCACCGTGATGTTCTGCGGCTTCCCCTTCGGCTCGACCATCGGCGGCGTCATCAGCGCGCCGCTGATCGGCGCCTTCGGCTGGCAATCGGTCTTCATCGTCGGCGGCATCGCCCCGCTGGCCGTCCTGCTGGTCCTGATCGTCTTCCTGCCGGAATCGCTGCGCTATCTGGTCGCCAGCAACGCCTCGCGCGAGCGGATTGCCGCCATCCTGAGGCGGCTCGACCCGGACAATGCCGCCCGCGTCGAGGCCGGCAGCAGCTTCGTCCTGCACGAGCCGAAAGCCGCCGGCTTCACCGTCGCCAAGCTGTTCCAGGACGGGCGGGCACGCACCACGCTGCTGCTGTGGGCGGCGTTCTTCATGAACCTGCTGGTGATGTATTTCCTGGTCAACTGGCTGCCGTCGCTGCTGCGCGCCAGCGGCATGCCGATCCAGACCGCAATCCTGTCGACCGCCGTGCTGAATCTCGGTGGCGTGGTCGGCGCCATCGCGCTCGGCCGCATGATCGACCGGATGAACCCGCATCTCGTGCTGGGCACCGCCTATGCCGCCTCCGCCCTGTTCATCGCAGGCGTCGCATTCGGCGCGCATGATCTGTGGCTGCTGATGCCTGCGGTCTTCCTGGCCGGCTTCGGCGTGGTTGGCGCCCAGATCGGCATGAATGCGCTGGCCGCCGGCATCTACCCGACGGCGATCCGCTCGACCGGCGTGGGTTGGGCGCTCGGCATCGGCCGCATCGGCTCGATCATCGGTCCGGTTGCCGGTGGAGCGCTGCTGGGTGCCGGCTGGAGCGCCCAGGGCGTCGTGCTGACCGCTGTGGTTCCGGCCCTTCTGGCCTCGCTGGCCGTCTTCGCGCTGCGCCGACATCGGGTGCCGGCCGGCACATTGACGGCCTCGGCCACGCTGGCGCACTGACGGATGGTTTCCTGAATCGAAAGAATGGACGGCCGCCTTTCGGGGCGGCCGTCCTGCTTGTTTCTGCCTGTTGCAAACTCTTGCTGTAGGCGCGTGATGATGGCCACCAGCATCACCGCCGATTCTACACGGCCCGGCGAGGCCGGGTAACGAACCGATCCCTGCGCCGCCCCAAAAAGAAAAGGGCGCCCTTCCCTTTTACCGCGATGCTTTGTCGCCGGATCAACCGAGGTTGATGTCGGAGAGCGA
>NZ_CAMLJP010000106.1 GCF_946480385.1 uncultured Azospirillum sp. | reverse complement strand
TTCTCGATCATGTCGCGCGGCATCAGGTGGCGGCGGTTGGAGGTGGCATAGAACACCACATTGTCCGGCCGCCCCTCGATGCCGCCGTCCAGCACCGCCTTCAGCGACTTGTAATGCGCGTCGTCATGGTCGAAGGACAGGTCGTCGCAGAACAGGATGAAGCGGCGCGCCTCGCCCTTCAGCCGGGTGAGCAGGCGGGGCAGGGTGGGGATGTCCTCCCGATGGATTTCCACAAGTGCAAGCTCGCCCGGCCGCTCCAGGCAGATGGCGGCATGGGCCGCCTTGACCAGCGAGCTTTTGCCGGTACCGCGCGCGCCCCACAGCAGGGCATTGTTGGCCGGCAGCCCGGCGGCGAAGCGGCGGGTGTTGTCCAGCAGGATTTCCCGCTGCCGCTCGATCCCCTGCAGAAGCATGATGTCGACGCGGTTGACCACCGGCACCGCTTCCAGCCGGTCGGGATCGGGATGCCAGACGAAGGCGTCGGCCGCGCCGAAGTCGAGCGGCCGGTCGGGCGGCGGGGCCAGACGCTCCAGCGCCTCGGCGATGCGGGTCAGCAGGGGGAAAAGCGACTGGTCTGCACCAGCGCCCATGCCTGAGCTATTGACGGATTGCGACATAATTTTCCGGATATTTTTTCAGGATGTTCCATGGAAAGTGGGCGCCCGCGCAGCCATCTTTCCGACGCCTTCGCACGGTAACACAGCAGGGCAAGCACACAAGCTGTGGCCGCCCTGCGGATTGTGGCGCATCACCATTGCATCCCGGTCATGGGCGGCTATAGTCGCGGCGTCCCGGCGGAACGCCGATTGGGTGCCGAGACCAAACCTGTAAGGAGCTTCCAGATGTTCGTTTCGACGGCTTATGCACAGACGGCGGCCCCGGCTGGCGGCGGCGGTGACATGCTCGTCCAGTTTCTGCCGCTGATCCTGATCTTCGTCGTCTTCTACTTCCTGCTGATCCGTCCGCAGCAGAAGAAGATGAAGGAGCATAAGACCATGCTGTCGGCCATCCGCCGCGGCGATCGCGTCGTGACCGGCGGCGGCATCATCGGCACCGTGACCAAGGTCGGCACCGACGACGAGATCACCGTCGAGATCGCGGAGAACGTGCGCGTGCGCTGCCTGCGCTCCACCGTGAACCTCGTGCTCGCCAAGACCGAGCCGGCCGGCAAGTCCGGCGGCGACGCCACCACCGCCGCGGACGGCGAAGCCAAGCCGGCCGACACCACCGCCGCCGGCGGGATCGGCAAGCTGTTCGGCCGCAAGTAAGCCGCAGCCGGGCCCCTCTTCCGCGGGTCGGCCCGAAGGCGCTTCCCGTCCGGCCCGGCCGTCGTCCGCCCGCAAGCGGCGGACCGGTCGCCCGGACCGGGTGTCTGATCGGATTCGAGTGACGCATGCTCTATTTTTCGCGCTGGAAGATTTACCTGATCCTGGCGACCTGCATCGCCGGTTTCATCCTGATGCTGCCCAACTTCCTGGGCCGCGACACGCTGGCGGCGCTGCCGTCCTGGTACGCCAACACCCGGGTGTCGCTGGGTCTCGACCTGCGCGGCGGATCGCATCTGTTGCTTGAAGTCGACATGGCCACCGTCATCCGCGACCGGGTGGAAGGTCTGGTTGACGGCGCCCGGCAGCAGCTGCGCACCGCCAACATCGGCTATACCGCGCTGAACGCCGGCGAGCGCGCCGTGACCGTCCAGCTGCGCGACCCGGCCCAGGCCGCCGATGCGGTGAAGGCCCTACGCCAGCTCGCCAGCCCGGTCGGCCGCTCCGCTCTCGGTGGCGGGCAGCCTGACCTCGAGGTGACCGCCGACGGCGGCACGGTGACCGTGGCGCTGAGCGAGGTCGCGCTGCGCGACCGCGCCACCCAGGCCATCGAACAGTCGATCGAGATCGTCCGCCGCCGCATCGACGAGACCGGCGTGAACGAGCCGACCATCGCCCGCCAGGGCGACGACCGCATCCTGGTCCAGCTGCCCGGCGTGGAAGACCCCGACCGCATCAAGCGGCTGCTGGGCACCACCGCAAAGATGACTTTCCGCCTGGTCGACGTGAACGCCGATCCCAACACCGGCCGCGCCCCTCCGGGTTCGGAGATCCTGCCGTCGGCCGAGGGCGACCGCTACCAGTCCAAATACGTCATCCGCAAGAAGGTCGAGGTCGACGGTGCCACGCTGCAGAACGCATCGGCCGGTACCAACCCGCAGACCGGCGAATGGGTGGTGAATTTCGAATTCAACAGCGCCGGCGCCAACCGCTTCGCCGAAGTGACCAAGCAGAATGTCGGCCGGCCCTTCGCCATCGTGCTCGACAACAAGGTCATCAGCGCCCCCGTCATCCGCGAGCCGATCACCGGCGGCCGCGGCCAGATCAGCGGCAACTTCACCGCCGCCGGCGCCAATGATCTCGCCGTGCTGCTGCGTGCCGGCGCCCTGCCGGCCCCGCTGAAGGTAATCGAGGAGCGCACGGTCGGCCCCGACCTGGGCGCTGATTCGATCCGCGCCGGCCTGACCGCCGTCGTCGTCGGCTTCGCGCTGGTCTGCGTCTACATCATCGCGTCCTACGGGCTGTTCGGCGCCTTCGCCTGCTTCGCCCTGCTGGTCAACATCGTGCTGACCCTGGCCGCGCTGTCGCTGCTGCACGCGACGCTGACGCTGCCGGGCATCGCCGGCATCCTGCTGACGCTGGGTCTTGCGGTCGACGCCAACATCCTGATCAACGAGCGCATCCGCGAGGAGACGAAGAAGGGCCGCGGGGTCTTCGCGTCGATGGAGGCCGGCTTCAGCCGCGCCTACAGCACCATCGTCGACTCCAACCTGACGACGGCCATCAAGATGGCGCTGCTGTTCATCTTCGGCACCGGCACCATCAAGGGCTTCGCCGTCACCATCACCTTCGGCATCCTCATCTCCATGTTCACCGCGACGGTGCTCGTGCGCCTGATGATGGTGACCTGGCTGCGCCGGACGCGTCCGGCCGCGTTGCCGGTCTGAGAGGTCCAACGATGTTCCATCTCCGCCTCGTCCCCGACAACACCAAGATCCCGTTCATGAACGGCCGCATCGCCGGCCTGGTCGTGTCGGCGGTGCTCTCGCTCGCCTCCGTCTTCCTGTTCTTCTATCCCGGCCTGAACTACGGCATCGACTTCCGCGGCGGCATCGTCATCGAGGCCCGCACCCCGCAGGCGGCCGACTTCGCCTCGCTCCGCCATACCCTGACCGGCCTCGACATGGGTCAAGTGGCATTGCAGGAGTTCGGGTCGCCGCAGGACGTCCTGATCCGGCTGGAACGCCAGCCCGGCGACGATGCAGCCCAGCAGGTCGCCGCCGACCGGGTGCGCAACACGCTGGCCCAGGCGGTTCCGGGCACCCAGGTCCGCCGTGTCGAAGCGGTCGGCGCGTCGGTCAGCGGCGAGCTGTTCGCCAACGGCATGCTGGCGCTCGGCCTCGCCATGCTAGCGATGCTGGTCTACATCTGGTTCCGGTTCGAATGGCAGTTCGGTTTCGGCGCGGTGGTCACGCTGCTGCTGGACATCACCAAGATCGTCGGCTTCTACGCGGTCACCGGCTTGCAGTTCAATCTGGTGGCGGTCGCGGCGATCCTGACGATCATGGGCTACTCCGTGAACGACAAGGTCGTCGTCTATGACCGCATGCGCGAGAACCTGCGCATCTACAAGAAGATGCCGCTGCGTGAGCTGATCGACAAATCGATCAACGAGACGCTGAACCGCACGCTCGGCACCTCGATGTCGACCCTGCTGTCGATCATCCCGCTGGCGCTGTTCGGCGGCGAGGCGCTGCAGGATTTCGGCATCGTGCTGATCTTCGGCATCTTCCTTGCGACCAGTTCGTCGATCTTCATCGCCGCCCCCATCTTGCTGTTCCTGGGCGAGAACCGCCTGCGGCGCGGCACCCCGACCGACGCGCCCGCCGGGAACTCCCCGGCGACCACGCCGTAAGGCCGGACGAAGGAACAAGGAGAGGGCAGCATGGCCGACATCATGCCGATGATCCCGTCGGACCGTCAGGTCATCGACGGCTATGGTCCGGGACAGTTCTGCATCTCCGGCCAGTGGCGCGTCGGCGCGGTGATCGTCCTGCCCGACCGCACCCTGGGGTGGGAGGCGACCGACGCCGCCTCCCTCTCGGTGGGCGACTTCTCTCCGATTCTGGAGGCGGAGCCGAAGGTGGAAATCCTGCTGCTCGGCACCGGCCCCACCATGCGGATGATCCCGAAGGCCCTGCGCCTGGGCTTGCGCGAGCGGGGCGTGGTGGTGGAACTGATGGACAGCCGGGCGGTCTGCCGCACCTACAACGTCCTGCTGGCCGAGGGCCGGCGGGTCGCGGCGGCGATGCTGCCGGTTTAACAGCCATTGAAGCTGTATAACGATCAGATGTCGTGGTCCCATGATCACCAGCAAGCTGAGCAGAAAGGCCCGGACGACCGTTCCGCAGCCGATACGGGCGGCGTTGGGTCTGCATGAGGGCGACGAGATCGCCTATCGCATTGAAGACGGCTGCGTCATCCTAACCCGTGCCACTCCCACTTCCGCTGATGATCCCTTCCGCTGCTTTACGGAATGGAACAGTGAACCGGATCAGCAGGCCTATGACGACCTTTGAAGTCTGACATCGGATACGACAAAGGCGCCCTTTCGGGCGCCTTTGCAGTCTCAACCCTCGACGGGAAGGATCACGCAGCCAGCTGCTCGGCGGCGAAGTCCCAGTTGGCGAGGTTGTCGATGACCGCCTTCACGAAATCGGCGCGGCGGTTCTGGAAATCGACGTAATAGGCATGCTCCCACACGTCGATGGTGAACAGCGGCTTCTGGCCGTGCGCCAGCGGGGTGTCGGCGTTGCCGGTCTTGCCGACCTTCAGCTTGCCGCCATCCAGATACAGCCAGGCCCAGCCCGAGCCGAACTGGGTCAGGGCGGCCTGCGTCAGCTCTTCCTTGAACTTCTCGACGCTGCCGAAGTCGGCGACGATGCGCTGCTCCAGGGCCGCCGGCATCTTGCCGCCGTCCTTCTTCAGGCACTGCCAGAAGAAGGTGTGGTTCCACACCTGGGCGGCGTTGTTGAAGATGCCGACCTTGGACGCGTCGCCGGCCGAGGCCTTGATGACCTCCTCCAGGCTGGCGTTGGCCAGCGGGGTGTCCTTGGTCAGGTTGTTCAGGTTGGTGACGTAGGTCTGGTGGTGCTTGTCATGGTGCAGGTGCAGGGTCTCCGACGAGATGTACGGAGCCAGAGCGTCGTACGCATACGGAAGCGGCGGAAGTTCGAACGCCATTTGATTTACCCTCTCTTCTTTGATTGTCCTTCCGGGCCGGGCCTTGCGAGCACGGCACCTCCGTCCGTCCAAATAGGCCGATGACGGAAGCTTGTGAAGGCCGGAAACACTCTCGAACGTCGTATAGGGTTATTTCCGTTCGACAAAGTGGCCTCGGCCGCCCGGTTTCCCGAGCGCACGGCGGCCTCCAATGTCGCGGGAAGCCCGGTTTCCGTCCAGTCGCCGGCCAGCGTCAGATTGCTCCAGCGGGTGCGGGCACCCGGACGGCGCGCGACCGATTCGGGAGACTGCTCCGGCGTCGCCCGCCGCTCCTTCACCACGCGGAAGGGCGGAATCGCGTCATCGAGTCGCAGGTGAGGGGCGACCTCCGCCCACAGCCGGGCGGCGACCTCCTCGGCCGGCAGGTCCGCCAGGGTGTCGGCGTCGCTGACGGTGACCGACAGCAGGTCGTCGCGGGCGAACAGCCATTCCGCCGTGCCGCCGACCAGCCCGGCGAAGGGCAGGCCGCCCGGCAGCCGCACCGGCCCATCCAGCCGGACATGAAGATTGACGATGGCCGGTCCCGGCGGCGGCACGGTCAGCCCCGGCACCAGCCGCTCTGCAACCCAGGCCGGAGCGGCGAGAACCACGCTGTCGAGCGGACCGAGCGTCACGGCACTGCCGCTGGCCGAAAAGCCGGTCACGCGCCCCTCGTCAAAGGTCAGCCCCTCCACCCGCGCGCCGAGATGCAGCACCGCACCGGCGGCCCCCAGCCGCGCCAGCGCCGGATCGACGAACGCCGCCGACAGGCCGCGCGGTGCCAGCACCGGCCGGCAGGCCGCCTCGCCACGCAGCAGCGTCTCGCGCAGCACGGCGCCGAACAATCGGGCGGAAACGCGCTCCACCGGCCCGTTGAGGGCGGAGACCGCCAGCGGGCGCCACAGCAGTTCGAACAACGCTCCGTCGGGCGGCAGGCAATCGGCGACCGACTGCCCCCGCCGGGCGGTCAGGCAGCGCAGGGATGCCAGATAGTCGAGCGGCCGGCTGCCGGGCACCCGCCGGGCCGGGTCGAACAGCCACAGCCCGCCGGGGCGCAGTGTCCAGGCGGCACCGGTGCGCAGGTCGATGAAGGGAAAGGCCGCCGGCCGCAGTTCCTCCAGCGCATCGCCGCCGCCGGTGCGCCGGGCATAGTCGAGCAATGCCCGGTTTCCGCTGAGCACCATGTGGCTGCCATTGTCGATCGAGCGGCCGAGCGTGGCGTCATGGAAGCTGCGGCAGCGCCCGCCGGCCTGCGGTGCCTGCTCATAGAGTACGACGCGCCGACCAGCCTCCACCAGCCGCACGGCGGCGGCCAGCCCGGCCAGCCCGGCGCAGATCACATGGACGGTGCCCGCCTCGCTCATCAGGTGGCCGGGGGTAAGCCGAGCATGCAGCGCACCGCCACCCAGGCGCTTTCACGCCGGCCGACCCGCACGCGCGCGTTCAGGTCGCGCCAGCCGGCGGCACGCAGGCGTCTCAGCAGCCGGTGATACAGCACCATCATGGCGGTGGCCGCCCACAGCGATCCGCGCGCCTGTCCGGCGATGGCGGAGCGCGCCTCGGCAAAGCGCGCCTCGGCCAGTTCGGCCAGCGCCTCGCAGGCGCGGGGCAGGGCGGGATGGGCCAAGACCTCGTCCGGGCGGTCGCTGTCGATGCCTGCGGCCAGCAGGAGTTCCCGCGGCAGATAGAGCCGGTCCAGTTCGGCATCCTCGGCCAGATCGCGCAGGATGTTGGTCAGCTGCAGGGCCTCACCCAAGGCCAGGGCGAAGCGCTCGGTGGCCGGATCGGCGCGATCGAACACGCGGATGGCCAGCATGCCCACGGCACCGGCGACGCGCCGGCAATAGAGCCGCAGCGTGTCGAGGTCGGGCGCCCGCATGCCGCCGGAACCCGGGTCCTCCCCGGCGACATCCATCGCCATGCCGTCGATCAGCGCCTCCAACTCCGACCGCGGCAGGCCGTAGCGTTCGATGGCACCCTTCAGCGCGGCGGTCAGCGGTCCGTTGGGAGCCCCGCCGATATAGAGATCGCGGATGTCGCACCGCCAGACGTCCAGCGCCGCCCGTTTGGCGACAGGGTCGCCCGGCTCGTCGGCGATGTCGTCGATGCGGCGGCAGAAGGCATAGATGGCAAACATCGCCGCCCGCTTGGACGCAGGCAGCAGACGCATCGGCCAATAGAAGGTGCTGCCCGACTTGGCGGTGACGCTGGTCGCCGTATCGGGTGCCTTGTCGTCCGGCAACGTCGTGGATACCGGTTCCAGCGGGGCCGTCTCCAGCGGCGGAGGGGTCATCTGTAGCATCCTGGGCATTGCCCGTCCTGACGTGCCTCCTGCGGGGCACGTCGCGACGTGTGGCCCCGGAGTTTATGCGGCGGAGAAGCTCCGCGCCAGCCCTCGTGCCACCGCGGCCAGCTTGTGATGAGCACCCAACGTCACCCGCGCCTTCATCGGGTCGCGGGCCTTCAGCCGCCGCGACAGCGATTCGGCGAGGCTGAGGATCACCGCCGCCTCCATCCGCAGGCCGCGGTGCTGGATCAGGCCGGGCAGGGCGGCGGCACGTTCCAGCAGCCGGTCGGTATGCTCCAGCGCCTGATCGAAGATGGCGCGCAGGCGGGCGTCGCTCTCGACCTCCACCAGACGTTCGACGCTGATCCCGGCCTCGTCGAACCAGCCCAGCGGGATGTAGCAGCGGCCGAGCTGGGTCCAGTCCTCCCGCGCGTCCTGCAGATGGTTCAGCACCTGCAGGGCGGAGCACAGCGCGTCCGACGCCGGCCCGGCGGCCACCCCCTCGCCATGCAGATCCAGCAGATAGCGACCGACCGGATTGGCGGAGAAGCGGCAGTAGAGAAGCAGGTCGCTCCAGCTGTGGCAGCGGGCACCGACGGAGTCGCGACGGAATGCGCGCAGGATCTGCCGGGCATGGCGGTCGCTGACCCCGGTCTTCTGCAGGCTCTCGCGCAGCTCGGTGGCCGGCTTCAGATAGGCGTGCTTGGCCTGGCCGGAGGTCAGTGCCCGTTCGAGCGCCTCCAGATAGGCCAGCTTGGTCTCCGGTTCGAGATCCGGATCGTCGGCGATGTCGTCGGCCAGACGCACGAAGCGGTAGAAGGCGATCACATGGGGACGCAGGTGCTTCGGAATCAGGCGGGAGGCGACCGGGAAATTCTCACCCGTCTCGTCCTTGCGGGCGACCGGGCCGGTCTTGCGGGGCTTCGTCGGGGCGATGTTGAAATCCGTCATGGGATCCCTGCCTGCTGCGCGTCGGGGCTGGCGGTGCGACCGTGTGTGCTTCATATAGGCGTAGCAACAGGCTTTGGCCCGTCCTTCCATCACTCCTCCCCTCTTTTTCCAATCGGGCATCCCATGGTGAAGGCTGCAACCGACCTGTCCTATTGCGGACGGGAGGTTCGGAAATATGACAACGACCACTTTTTGGCAGGTCTGTTCACCCCCGCCGACAGGCGCGAGGCGACATTCGCGCTTTACGCCTTCAACCTGGAGATCGCAAAAACGCGCGAGGTGGTCAGTGAACCGATCCTGGGCCAGATGAGGCTTCAATTCTGGCGCGACGGCATCGAAGCCGTCTATGAGGATGGACCCGTACCGCGCCACGAGGTGATGGACCCGCTGGCCCAAGCCGCGCGCGGACTGGGACTGAGCCGCGCCCTGTTCGACAAGTTGATCGACGCGCGCGAAGCCGACCTCGACGACACGCCGCCGGCCGACCTGACCTGTCTCGTCAACTATGCCGAGGTGACCGGGGCGCCGCTGGTCCAACTGGCGTTGGAGATTCTTGGCGTGCGGGATGCGGCGGCGATGACGGCCGGGCGGCATGTCGGCATCGCCTATGCGCTTTCCGGCATCCTGCGCGCGGTGCCTTTCCTCGCCCGCCAGCATAGGCAGCGCCTGCCGGAGGACCTGATGCAGCGGCATGGCGCCGGCAGCGAGGATCTGTTCGCCGGCCGCTCTACGCCGCAACTGCGGCCGGTGGTGGGGGAGATCGCCGAAGTCGCCCGCAAGCATCTGGCCGAGGCCCGCGCCCTGCGCCGCGAGGTGCCGAAGGATGCCGTCCCGGCGCTGCTGCCGGCGACGTTGGCCGACCTGCATCTGGGCGTGATCGCGCGGGAGGGCAACGACGTGTTCGCCCCGCGCGTGATGTTGGCAAACCCGTTCCGCCAGCTTCGGCTGGGCTGGGCGGCGATGCGCGGGCGCTACTGACGCCCGCGCTTGCGATTGCCGGTCAGTCCTTCAGCCAGCCGTCGAGGTCGGCCAGCGCCCGGCGGGTGTAGGCCAGCTTGCGGTCGCGGCCCCGGATCTTGTCGTCCACCGGCGGGAACAGGCCGAAATTGACGTTCATCGGCTGGTAGGTCTCCGCCTCCGCCCCGCCGGTGATGTGGCCGAGGATGGCGCCGAGCGCCGTGGTCACCGGCGGCGTGCTGATCTCCTGGCCCAGACGTTCCGCCGCGGCGAAGCGGCCGGCGAGCAGGCCGACTGCCGCGCTCTCCACATAGCCCTCGCAGCCGGTGACCTGCCCGGCGAAGCGCAGGCGGGGCAGCGACTTCAGCCGCAGGGCACCGTCGAGGATGCGCGGGCTGTTCAGGAAGGTGTTGCGGTGCATGCCGCCCAGCCGTGCGAACTCGGCATTCTCCAGGCCGGGGATCATGCGGAAGATGCGCGCCTGTTCGGCATGGCGCAGCTTGGTCTGGAAGCCGACGAGGTTGTAGAGCGTGCCCAGCGCGTTGTCCTGGCGCAGCTGGACCACCGCATAGGGGCGGCGTTCCGGCTTGTGCGGGTTGGTCAGCCCGACCGGCTTCATCGGTCCGTAACGCAGGGTGTCGACGCCGCGCTCCGCCATCACCTCGATCGGCAGGCAGCCCTCGAAGTAGGGGGTGTTCTTCTCCCACTCCTTGAAGTCGAGCTTCTCGCCCTCTATCAGCGCGGCGATGAAGGCGCGGTATTCGTCCTTCTCGAAGGCGCAGTTGATGTAATCCTTGCCGGTGCCGCCGGGGCCGGGCTTGTCGTAGCGCGACTGGAACCATGCCTTCGACAGGTCGATGCTCTCCAGATAGACGATGGGAGCGATGGCGTCGAAGAAGGCCAGCGACTCTTCACCGGTCTGGGCGCGCACCGCCTCGGCCAGGGCCGGGGAGGTGAGGGGGCCGGTGGCGACGATGACGCTGTCCCACTCCTCCGGCGGCAGGCCGGCGACCTCCTCCCGCTGGATGGTGATGAGGGGATGGGTCGAGACGGCTTCCGTCACCGCATCGGCGAAGCCGTCGCGGTCCATGGCGAGCGCGCCGCCGGCCGGCACCTTGTTCGCGTCGGCACAGCGCAGGATCAGCGAGCCGCAGCGCCGCATCTCCTCATGCAGCAACCCCACCGCGTTGTATTCCGCATCGTCCGACCGGAAGGAGTTGGAGCAGACCAGCTCCGCCAGCTTGTCGGTGTCGTGGGCCTCGGTCTTGCGGACCGGCCGCATCTCGTGCAGCACGACGGGCACGCCGCGGGAAGCGAGCTGCCACGCGGCTTCCGAGCCGGCGAGACCGCCGCCGATGACATGGACGGGGCGAAGGGTGTCGGTCATTGGACTTTCCAGAACACTGTGCGATGAGCAAAGGGGCGATGAGCAGGCGGATCAGGGGCGGGTTATGGCGTCCCCGGCTGCGGAAATCCAGGATTCAGTGTGCGGTTGTTGGATCGCCTGGGCCGGTCAGCGGACCCACTCGATGCCTTCGCGCTCCACCTCCTTGCGATAGCTGCGCCCGGCCGCCCGGAGGTCCACCACATCGACGAAATATGGAACGGTGCTCTCTTCCAATTCTTCGTTGATCTCCCCGATCAGGCCGGGAGGCAGCGGTTCCGCCGGGTCGATGGCCACGTCGATGTCGCTCCAATGACCACCGTCGCCGCGGGCGCAGGAGCCGAACAGGTAGACGCGGGCAGGGTGCCCCACCAATCGCTCGAAGACGATGCGCTTCACGGTGTCGAGGGCGCGCAGGCGTACCGGGTTCATCATTGCCGCAGTTTACCACAGCTCCGGCCGGGATGCGGCCAAAGGAAAAGGCCGGCCTCCGCTGGGAAGGCCGGCTGCAAGTCGATCAGGAGTCAGTCAGAACATCGAACTGCTTACCTCGAGCCAGGGTCGTCAACCGAAGCGATGGCTCACTCGCTCTTCGTCGTCGTGCTGCGCTCGACGGTGGTGGAACCGGTGGGCGGCGGCGGCACGGCCGTCGAACCATAGCCGGGGGTGCTGGTCGTCGTGGTCGTCGTGCTGGTAGTGGATTTGTCGGACCCGCAGGCCGCCAGCAGCAGGGCCGCACCCAGGGCGGCCCCCAAACCGGTCAGAAGCGTCTTGCTCATGCCTCTCGTCTCCCATGCAGTGCGAACTCTGCATGGGAGAACGCGGCGCAGCTTGCGTTTGTTCACGCTCTCTTTCGGGTTGCCGATTTCCGCACCGCCGGCTTCGCCTTCAGGTAGGGGGCGAGGTAGCGTCCGGTATAGCTGCGTTCCACCTTTGCGACATCCTCCGGCGTGCCCTCTGCGACGATCTCGCCGCCGCCGGTGCCGCCCTCCGGCCCCAGATCGATGATCCAGTCGGCGGTCTTGATGACCTCCAGATTGTGTTCGATCACCAGCACCGTGTTGCCCTGGTCGACCAGCGCATGCAGCACCTCCATCAGCTTCTCGACGTCGGCGAAGTGCAGGCCGGTGGTCGGTTCGTCGAGGATGTACAGCGTGCGTCCGGTGGCGCGGCGGCTCAGTTCCTTGGACAGCTTGACGCGCTGCGCCTCGCCGCCCGACAGCGTGGTCGCCGCCTGCCCGATGTGGATGTAGCCGAGGCCGACCCGCTCAAGCGTGTCCATCTTGTCGCGGATGCCGGGCACCGCCTTGAAGAACTCCTTGCCCTCCTCGACCGTCATGTCCAGCACGTCGGCGATGGTCTTGTCGCGGTAGGTGACCTCAAGCGTCTCGCGGTTGTAGCGCTTGCCGTGGCAGACGTCGCAGGTGACGTAGACGTCGGGCAGGAAGTGCATCTCGATCTTGATGACGCCGTCGCCCTGGCAGGCCTCGCAACGGCCGCCCTTGACGTTGAAGGAGAAACGACCGGGCTGGTAGCCGCGCGCCTTCGCTTCCGGCAGGCCGGCGAACCAGTCGCGGATCGGGGTGAAGGCGCCGGTATAGGTCGCGGGGTTGGAGCGCGGGGTGCGGCCGATCGGCGACTGGTCGATGTCGATGACCTTGTCCAGATGCTCCAGACCCAGCACCGCATCATGGTCCGCCGGATGCTCGCGAGCGCCCATCAGCTTGCGCGCCACCGCCTTGTAGAGGGTCTCGATGATCAGCGTCGACTTGCCGCCGCCCGACACGCCGGTCACGCAGGTGAAGGTGCCGAGCGGAATCTTGGTCGAGACGTTCTGCAGGTTGTTGGCGCGAGCGCCCTGCACCTCCAGGAACTGGCCGGGATGGCCGGGCCGGCGGGTGTCAGGGACCGGGACGAAACGGGTGCCGTTCAGATACTGGGCGGTGATGCTGTCGGGGTTCTTCTGAACCTCTTCCGGCCGGCCCTGGGCGATGACGGTGCCGCCATGCTGGCCGGCGCCGGGACCCATATCGACCAGATAGTCTGCGCTGCGAATCGCGTCTTCGTCGTGCTCGACGACGATAACGGTGTTGCCGATGTCGCGCAGGCGCTTCAGCGTTTCCAGCAGCCGGTCGTTGTCGCGCTGGTGCAGGCCGATGGACGGCTCGTCCAGCACATACAGCACGCCGGTCAGGCCGGAGCCGATCTGCGATGCCAGCCGGATCCGCTGGCTCTCGCCGCCCGACAGCGTGCCGGACCCGCGGCTGAGCGTCAGATACTCAAGCCCCACGGCATTGAGGAATCCCAGCCGCTCGTTGATCTCCTTGAGGATGCGATAGGCGATCTCGCGGTCCTTCGGGCGCAGATGCTCGTTCAGCTCGCTGAACCACGCACCGGCACCGGCGATGGACAGTTCCGCCGCTTCGGAGATGTTGCGGCCGCGGATCTTGACCGCCAGCGCTTCCGGCTTCAACCGCGCGCCCTTGCAGACCTCGCAGGGCTGGGAGGACTGGTATTTCGACAGCTCGTCCCGTGTCCAGGCGCTGTCGGTCTCGCGGTAGCGCCGTTCCAGATTGTTGACGATGCCCTCGAACGCCTTGTTGGTCTGGTAGCGCCGCAGGCCGTCGTCATAGGTCATGGTGATGGCCGACCCGTCGGAGCCGAACAGGATGGTCTGGCGGACCTTTTCCGGCAGATCCTGCCAGGGCGTGGTCATCGACACGCCGAAATGGTCGCAGATGCTGTCCAGCGTCTGGTCGTAGTATTTGGAGGTTGAGCCTGCCCACGGTGCGATGGCGCCCTTGGCCAACGACAGTCGCTCGTCCGGCACCACCAGCATCGGGTCGAAATAGATCTTGCTGCCCAAGCCGTCGCAGGCCGGGCAGGCGCCGAACGGGTTGTTGAAGGAGAACAGCCGCGGCTCGATTTCCGGAATGGTGAAGCCGCTGACGGGGCAGGCGAATTTCTGCGAGAAGACGGTCTGCTCGTTGGTCTCGGCATTCTCGACCCAGACGATGCCGTCGGCCAGCCCAAGGGCGGTCTCCAGCGAATCGGCCAGACGGTTGCCCAGCCCCTCGCGCACCACGATGCGGTCGACCACCACCTCGATGTCGTGCTTCAGCTTCTTGTTGAGCGCCGGCACCTCGTCGATCTCGTACATGGTGCCGTCGACCCGCACGCGCTGGAATCCGCGCTTGCGCAGGTCCTGGATTTCCTTCTTGTACTCGCCCTTGCGGCCGCGCACGAAGGGGGCCAGCAGCAGCAGGCGCGTGCCCTCCGGCATCGCCATGATGCGGTCGACCATCTGGCTGACCGTCTGGCTTTCGATGGGCAGGCCGGTGGCCGGCGAATAGGGGATGCCGACCCGCGCCCACAGCAGGCGCATGTAGTCGTAGATCTCCGTCACCGTGCCGACGGTGGAGCGCGGATTCTTCGAGGTCGTTTTCTGTTCGATGGAGATGGCCGGCGACAGCCCCTCGATCGAATCGACGTCTGGCTTCTGCATCAGCTCCAGGAACTGGCGCGCGTAGGCCGACAGGCTCTCCACGTAGCGCCGCTGCCCCTCGGCATAGATGGTGTCGAAGGCAAGCGACGACTTGCCCGATCCCGACAGGCCGGTGATGACGATCAGCTCGTCGCGCGGCAGATCCACATCGACGTTCTTCAGGTTATGTTCCCGCGCGCCGCGGACGCTGATGTACTTGTTCATGGAGTGTTCTTTTACCCGAAGCTTTTCCGGATGGAAAGCGGCAAGGCGCCGCGACGCATGACGAAATTCGGCCGGGTGAAAGGCGGTGCTCCTTACGGCCGGCCGGCTGACGATATATGAGCCGGGCGCGCCATTGCCACCGGCGCCCGGCGCGGGTCGGTCATGACCAGAAGGGCGGCACCGCGCGGAAGCGCTTCCACAAATCCGGCAACGCCTTGCGCCGCTTATCGGATTGGCGGTCGATCCAGGCGGCGACGGCGCCCACCGTCTTCGGGTCCGCCCCGGTCAGCGAGCCCAGCATGCGGGCGCCGGTGACGGCGTCCTGGTCGGCGTCCAGCGCCGCCTGCAACGGTTCCAGCGCCGCGAAGAAGGGCAGGGTGGCGGCCTCCGGATAGAGCCCGCGGAAGACGTCGGCGGTGTAGCGCAATGTGCGCAGGCGGCGGCGCAGCTTGTCGCGCCCCTTGGCGTCCTCCGGCGGTTTCGCGGTCTTGCCGAGCTTCGCCATGCGCGCCGACAGCCAGCCGCCAGCCATTGTCGTGACCGGGGCCGACAATGCGGCCCGGCGGTCGCCGTCGGCCTCCGACATCCAGCGGCCATGCTCCAGCCACGCGGCGAGCGCCAGCACCATGGTCGCGCAGCCCGGCGCCAGGATCGCCGCCACGGCCTCCCGCGCCGGACCGGCGCCGGCGGTCCGCGCGAGCGTTGCCAGCCGCTCCAGCGCCGCACGGTCGATGCCCGGCGCCGCCTTTGGATCGGCGAGAAGCGGGTCGATGATGCCGGACATCAGCACGTCCCACCCACGCGCCGGGCCCAGCCGCTTGGCCAGCGCGCGGCTTTCCTCCACCAGCCGGTCGGCCTCGGGCGAGGCGACCAGCGGCGCGAAGAATCGGTGGGCGATGCGCAGACGGCGCAAGGCGACGCGCATGCGGTGCAGCCCCTCCACGTCGCCGCCCGCCAGCGCGCAGGATTCGTTGGCCAGGAACTGGCGCAGCGCCTGCCGCAGGATGTGGCGATAGGCTTCCGCCACCGTGGTCAGCGGCGAGAGGCCGAGCGGTTCGGCCTCGACCGGCCCCGGCGCCTTGCCGGTGACCAGCCGCAGCCCGGCCTCCGCCTTGCTTTCGGTGCCGATGCGCATCGGGATGGCGGCTTGCAGGGTCAGCGCCAGATCGAACAGGCTGGCGACCTTCCCGGCCTTCAGCTCCAATTCCACCTCACCGACCGGCAGAGAGTTGCCGCCGGCATAGATGGCGCCGTCATCCACCGCGAGCTCGATCGCCGTCAGTGTATCGGGACGAAGCAACAGGGTGGTGCGGCGGAAATCGGTGATGAACAGGCAATCCAGCGCGTCGAGCGCCGCCGCCGGCACCAGCCCGGCGAAAGCGGGATCGCTCAGCAGGCCGGTATCCACCGCCTCGCCTGCGACCATCCACTCCCATTCGCGTCGCACAGCCACTGCAGCGGAATCGCCGGGGCTGGCGCTGTTGACGGTCTTCAGGGTCTGGATGAAACGGTCGCCCTCCTGCCGCACGCGCAACGCCACGCCGTTCGCGGCCAGCTTCAGGTCGGGCGTGTCGAAATAGGCGGTGCGCAGCCGCTGCGTCGCAGCCGGACCATCTGCCAGCGCCTGCAGCGCCGGAAGGGCGGCGACCCGCGCCAGATCCGCCGATGCGGCATGGAGCTTCAGTTCCACCTCGCGGAAGGCGGCGGGGGTGGAGGCTTGCGCATCGGGGAGTACGGACGGGCTGAGGGGCGGAATTGCGGGTGGCAAGGGGCGGCATCCTCCCGTATCCGGCCGGAGCGGCCTGGAATGACTCAGGTGGTTCCGTGGATACCCCAACCGCCGCCGCAGGTTAAGAGAGTTTACGCGGCTGCACAAAATCCGCCAGCCGCCCCGCCCCCAATTCCAGGTCGGCCCAATGCAGCGTTTCGAAGACCAGGACGGCGCAGGCGCCGGTCGGGAACTTGTCGGCCAGATCATGACGCAGCCTGTGATCGCCGCTGCCGGTCAGGGCGTTCGCCAGCTCATGCAGGTCCGGATTGTGCGCCACCAGCATCAGGCCGGTCGCCGAATCCGGCGCATCGCGCAGCCGTTCCAGCAGCGTGCGGGCGCCGCACAGGTACAGTCCCCGCTCATGCTCCACCGGCGGATAGGGCGCGCCGATGGCCGCCATCACGCGCTTGCGCGTCTCCACCGCCCGCACCGCCGTGGAACACAGCACAAGGTCGATGTGGGCGTGATGCTTGGCCAGATAGTCGCCGACGAGGGTGGCCGCCTTCTCGCCACGGGCGTTCAGTGGCCGGTCGTGGTCGCCCAGAGACGGATCGTCCCAGGAGGATTTGGCGTGGCGCAGCAGGAACAGCGTCTTCATGGCGGCAATCGGTCGCAGCAGGGGAAGGAAAGGGGAGGGAGAGGTCGCAGCCTATAGCCAAATGGGAGTCCTGAAACCGTAACGCATATGGGATACTCTGTCTGCCCACCATATAACCGTCGTCGGCGCCGCTGGAAGGCAGGCGCCGGCGCTCAGGGTTTCAAGATTTCAGAGGTCGACGTGACGCAACTCCAGGAACTCGATTCGGTCGGTATCGAGCCAAACGCTCCGGAACGCTTCATCAATCGGGAGCTGTCGTGGCTGGCCTTCAACCAGCGCGTCCTGGACGAGGCGGCCAACCCGAATCACCCGCTTCTGGAGCGGCTGCGCTTCCTGTCGATCTCAGCCAGCAACCTCGACGAATTCTACATGGTCCGCGTCGCCGGCCTGAAAGGGCAGGTGGCCGCCGGCGTGAAGGCGCCGAGCCCGGAGAATCTGACGCCGGCCCAGCAGCTGTCCGCGGTGAAGCAGCGCATCTCCCTGCTGATGGACAGCCAGCAGACGATGTGGCGCACGCTGAAGGGCGAACTGCGGGAGGCCGGAATTTCCGTGGTCGATCCCAAGGACCTCAGCGAGGGCGAGCTGGACTGGCTGGAAGCCAAGTTCCTGGACGACATCTTCCCGATCCTGACCCCCATCGCCGTCGATCCCGCCCACCCCTTCCCGTTCCTGCCCAATCTCGGATTCTCGCTGGCGCTGCAGCTGCACGATCCGGTCAAGGGCCGGCACATCGACGCGCTGGTGCCGCTGCCCTCGCAGCTGGAGCGGTTCCTGCGCCTGCCCGGCTCGGACATCCGCTTCCTCCAGCTGGAAAAGGTGGTGATGCAGTTCATCGACCGCCTGTTCCCTCCGTTTCAGGTCAAGGCGCACGGCGTCTTCCGCGTCCTGCGCGACAGCGAGATCGAAATCGAGGAAGAGGCCGAAGACCTCGTCCGCACCTTCGAAAGCGCGCTGAAGCGCCGCCGCCGCGGCAGCGTCATCCGGCTCGCCACCGACAGCCGCATGGCGGCCGACCTGCGCGATTTCCTGCGCCATGAGCTGAACGTCGCGTCGGACGACGTCTTCATCCTCGATGGGCTGATCGGCCTGACCGACACCAAGCAGCTGATCGTCGACGAGCGGCCGGATCTGGTCTTCCGCCCGTTCAACGCCCGCTTCCCGGAACGGATCCGCGATTTCGGCGGCGATTGCTTCGCGGCGATCCGCCACAAGGACATCGTCGTCCACCACCCCTACGAATCCTTCGACGTGGTGGTGCAGTTCATCCGGCAGGCGGCGCGCGACCCGCAGGTGGTGGCGATCAAGCAGACGCTCTACCGCACCAGCAAGGACAGCCCCATCGTCGCCGCCCTGATCGAGGCGGCGGAGGCCGGCAAGTCGGTGACCGCGCTGGTCGAGCTGAAGGCCCGCTTCGACGAGGAGGCGAACATCCGCTGGGCGCGCGATCTGGAACGCGCCGGCGCCCAGGTGGTCTACGGCTTCGTCGACCTGAAGACGCACGCCAAGGTGTCGCTGGTGGTGCGGCGCGAGAAGAAGGCGCTGCGCAGCTACGTCCATTTCGGCACCGGCAACTATCACCCGATCACCGCGAAGGTCTACACTGACCTGTCCTTCTTCACCTGCGATCCGGCGCTGTGCCACGACGCCGCCGTCATGTTCAACTTCATGACCGGCTACGCGACGCCGAAGGTGCTGGAGAAGATCGCCATTGCGCCGATCACGCTGCGCCAGCGCCTCTTCGACCTGATCGAGGCGGAGATCGCCCATGCTGCAGCCGGCCGTCCGGCGTCGATCTGGGTGAAGCTGAACTCGCTGGTCGATCCGGTCATCATCGACAAGCTGTACAAGGCGTCGCAGGCCGGAGTGCAGATCGACATGATCATCCGCGGCATCTGCTGTCTGCGGCCGGGGGTGAAGGGTCTGTCGGAGAATATCCGGGTGCGCAGCATTGTCGGCCGCTTCCTGGAACATGGCCGCGTCATCTGCTTCGGCAACGGCCACCCCATGCCCAGCAACCAGGCCAAGGTGTTCATCTCCTCGGCCGACTGGATGACCCGCAACCTGGACCGCCGCATCGAAACGCTGGTTCCCATCGAAAACCCGACCGTGCACGAACAGGTGCTCGACCAGATCATGGTCGCCAACATGAAGGACAACGCAAGCACCTGGAAGCTGGGACCCGATGGCGTGTACCATCGGATCAAGGCTGGCCCGGACGCGTTCAGCGCCCATAATTACTTCATGACCAACCCCAGCCTGTCCGGCAGGGGCAGCGCGCTCAGCAGCAAGCGCACGCCGCCGCGGCTGATGCTGCACGCGGTGTCCTGAGGGCGGGTGACGGGAGCGAGACTATGACCAAGGACAAACGCGCGGCCGCCATCTCGGGCGACCTCGGGCAGGCGAGCGTCGGCCGATTCGGCATAGCCGCCGTCCCCGATTACACCGGCGAGAATGCTGGCGAGCGCGTCGGCGTCATCGACATCGGTTCCAACTCGATCCGTCTGGTCGTCTATGACGGGCTGACCCGGTCGCCGCTCGCGCTGTTCAACGAGAAGGTGCTGTGCGGCCTCGGTCGCGGCGTGGAGAAGTCGGGCGTGCTGAACCCCGACGGCGTCGCCCAGGGGCTGGTGGCGCTGGAACGCTTCGCCACGCTGGCGCAGGGCATGCGCGTCGGCCGGCTGGACGTGATCGCCACCGCCGCCGTGCGCGACGCCCGCGACGGTGCCGCTTTCGTCGACGCAATCCGCCGCCGCGCCGGCCTGACCGTCCGTGTCATCAGCGGCGAGGAGGAGGCGCGGCTGTCGGCCATGGGCGTGCTGTCCGGCACCCCCGGCGCCGACGGCCTCGTCGGCGACCTCGGCGGCGGCAGCCTGGAGTTGGTGACGCTGGACCGCGGCGTGATCGGCAAGCAGGTGACGCTTCCGCTTGGACCCTTGCGGCTGATGGAAGTCGGTTCAACCAAGGGCGGCCCGGCCAAGCTGATCGACCAGCATCTGGAATCGCTGCCCTGGCTGGCGGCGATGAAGGGACGGCCCTTCTACCCGGTCGGCGGAAGCTGGCGCGCCATCGCCAAGCTGCATATGGAGCAGTCCGGCCATCCGCTGCACATCATCCATCACTACACCATCGCCTCGGCCGACGCGCGCGAGTTCACCGGACTGATTGGGCGGCAGAGCCGCTCGTCGCTGGAAAAGATGGCGGGGTCGCGCCGCCGGCTCGACACGCTGCCCTTCGCCGGGCTGGTGCTGGAGCGGCTTCTGCGCATCGCCCAGCCGTCCAAGCTGGTCTTTTCCGCCTATGGCCTGCGCGAGGGGCATCTCTATTCGCTGCTCTCGCCGGAAGGCCAGCGCGAGGATCCGCTGATGGCGTCGGCCGCCGATTGGGCCCGGCGCTTCGTGCGGATGGGCGATCCGGCCCTGCTGATGTCCTGGACCGCCGGGCTGTTCGCCGGCGAGGACGACAATTCCATCCGCCTCCGCCATGCCGCCTGCCTGCTGAGCGACGTCGGCTGGGCCGACCATCCGGATTACCGTGCGGAGCACGCTTTCCTGCGCGTGCTGCGCTATCCGTTCCCAGCGCTGGACCATGACGAGCGGGCCTTCCTGGCGCTCGCCGCCCATGCCCGCTATTCGGGAACCATCGACACGCCTCAGACCGCGCCGGTGCGGACTCTGGTGAGCGAAGGGCAGGGTATGAAGGCGCTGGTGCTGGGTCTGGCGCTCCGCCTCGCCCACACGCTGTCGGGCGGCGCCACGGCGCTGCTGGAGCGCACCAGCCTGAAAGTCGGCGACGGCCGGGTGGTGCTGACCCTGCCAGACGACGGCAGTGTCCCGTCGGGTGAAGCGGTCCAGCGCCGCATCGACGCGCTCGCCAAGGCGATGAATCTCAAGGGCGATGTGGCCCAGCCGCTGCGGCCGCAGGCGGCGGAATAGGGCAGGGCAGGTGGGCCGCGCGTCGATCAATGACAGGCGGCCCTACCCGGTCAGGTTCGGGTGATCGACACGCCGCCATCGACCAGCAGCGCGGTTCCGGTTGTGAAGCTGGACATATCCGACGCCAGGTAGAGCGCCGATTGCGCGATCTCATGCGGCATGGCGAGGCGTTTCAGCGCATGAAGACCTTCGACGAAGGCCAGAGCCTCCGGTGTGTTCGACACGGCACGTCCCATCGGCGTGTCGGTCCCGCCCGGCAGCAGCGCGTTGGCACGGATCCCCTGCGGACCGTATTCCGCCGCGATCACCTGCATCAGCCCGATCAGTCCGGCCTTGCTGGCCGCATAGGCGGCCATGCCGGGAAAGCCGACGGTGTGACCGACGAAGGTGGAGGTGAAGATCAGCGATCCGCCGCCACGGGCAAGCATCGCCGGAATCTGGTGTTTGGCGGCATGGAAGGCGCTGGTCAGGTTGGTGTCGATCACCTCATTCCACATCTCCGCCGTCATCTCCGGAATCTGCACCGTCGCACCGGTCGTGCCGGCATTGTTGAAGGCGACGTCCAAGCCGCCGAACTGCCGGGTGGCGACCTCCACGGCTTCGCGCGCAGTTTCGGCATCCGCGACATTGCCGGCCACGGCGACGGCATCGCCGCCATTGTCCCGGATCTCATCGGCCAACCGCTCCAATTCGCCGCGCCGCCGGGCCACGAGCACGAGCTTCGCGCCATGCCCGGCGAACAGCAGCGCCGCCTCGCGCCCGATCCCGGAACTGGCGCCCGTGACGATTGCAGTTTTCCCGTCGAGCTGTCTCATTGCCATTCTCCCTTGCGATGAACGGCCCGAGGGTCGCGAATCTGGTGCTGTCCGGGCTATCCGGTTCTTGCTTTCGAATTCGCAAGGCCGGAGCGGCCGACATTAGATTTATTTTCCATAACCTTCCTTATGTGTTTCTCGTCTGTAGGCGGGGTAGGTTCTATTCTGAAGTGCAACTTTCTTGTAATCACAG
>NZ_CAMLJP010000105.1 GCF_946480385.1 uncultured Azospirillum sp. | reverse complement strand
TCGTTCAGCAGGGTCTTCAGCGGCACATTCAGCAGGTCGCTCTGCCGCGCCTCGGCGGCGTCCAGCAGGCGGGCGGTGCGCTCCTGCCAGGGCAGGTCCAGCCCGCCCAGCCCGTGGACGGAGCCGCGCATGCCGATGCCCAGCGCCTTCATCAGTTCCAGCAGAGTCGCCTCGCCCATGTCGCGGGTGACCACCCAGGCATCGCGCGTGGTGTGGGCAACCCAATGGGCGTCCCGCAGCTGTTCCAGGATGCCGTCGATCAGCAGCGTACCCACCGGCACCCGGCCGACCAGCGTACGGCGGCGCATACCGACACCGAGCCGGCTGGCCTCCATCAGCTCGTGCAGGACGGCCAGCGCCAGCGCCAGCCGCTGGGCCGGCAGCAGCCCCTCCATGCCGCCGCGGGTGACCTTGCCCGCCCGCCATTCCGGCAGGGATGCCGCGACCACCGCGCCGAACAGCACCGTCGACCAGGCGATGTAGAGCCAGAACAGGAAGATCGGCACCACCGAGAGGGCGCCGTAGATGGTCTGGTAGGCCGGGTATTCGCGCATGTACCAGCCGAAGATCGCCTTCGACCCTTCCAGCAGGATCGAGCCGATGGCGCCGCCGCACAGCGCGTCCAGCCAGAACACGTCGCGATTCGGGATCACCAGATACAGCAGCGTGCATCCCAGCAGTTGCAACCCGAACGGCAGCAGCATGCCGATCCCCGCCAGCGGGTGGACCACGCCCTGCAGATGCGCCACCTCCAGCGCTGTCCACAGCGTGCTGGACAGTGACAGGCTGGCACCGGCGAAGAGTGGGGTCAGCGACACCACCGCCCAGAAGGACAGGATGCGGGTGACGTAGGATCGCGGCTCGCGCACGCGCCAGACGGTGGCGAAGGACCCCTCTATCGTCCAGATCAGCAGCACCGCCGACACCGCCAGCCCGATCACGCCGAAGATCGGCATCTGACCGGCGTTCGCCATGAAGCGGCCGAGATATTCCAGGATCGCGTCGCCGATCTCCGGCACCAGATTCTTGACCAGCGCCGTCTGGATCCGCAGCTGCAGCGCGCTGAAGGCCGGGAAGGCGGAGAAGATGGCGAAGCCGATGGTCATCATCGGCACGATGGCCAGCAGCGAGGTGTAGGTCAGCGCCGCCGCGGTCTGGAAGCAGTTGTCGTTGTAGAAGCGCAGCATCGAATGGCCGAAGAAGCCGCCAAGCTCCCTCAGGCCGGTCAGGATGCGGCTGCGTTCCTCCTCCTCGCGCCCGTCACTGTGCTTAGGGTGAGCCATGCGGCGCCTCCTGCGGCCGGACCACCCGCGTCGGTTTGACCGGTGGGCGCTTTCGTGTAGGATGCGCCCCACTTTTCGCGGCTCGACCCGCAGCACATCCGTCGTTCACGAGGTTCCGATGTCCAATCCGATGCCGCTCATGGCCGGCAAGCGTGGCCTGATCATGGGCGTGGCCAACGATCGTTCGATCGCCTGGGGGATCGCCTCCACCCTGGCCCAGCACGGGGCGGAGCTTGCCTTCACCTATCAGGGCGATGCGCTGCTGAAGCGGGTGAAGCCGCTGGCCGAGCAGGTCGGCGCCAAGCTCGTCCTGCCCTGCGACGTGACGGACGAGGGCAGCATCGATGCGACCTTCGCCGCCATCGAGAAGGAATGGGGCGGGCTGGACTTCGTGGTTCATGCCATCGCCTTTTCCGACAAGAACGAACTGGACGGGCTGTACCTGGACACGACGCGGGCCAACTTCCTGCGCACCATGGACATCTCCTGCTACTCCTTCACCGCGGTGGCGCAGCGCGCCGTGCCGCTGATGAAGGACGGCGGCAGCCTGCTCACTCTATCCTACTATGGCGCCGAGCGCGTCATGCCCCATTACAACGTGATGGGTGTCGCCAAGGCGGCGCTGGAGGCCAGCGTGCGTTACCTGGCCGTCGATCTGGGTGGCCGCAACATCCGTGTCAACGCCATCTCCGCCGGTCCGATCAAGACTCTGGCCGCAAGCGGCATCGGCGACTTCCGCTATATCCTGAAGTGGAACGAGCTGAACGCCCCGCTGAAGCGCAACGTCACCATCCAGGAGGTCGGCGGCGCCGGCCTGTTCCTGATGTCGGATCTGGGCAGCGGCGTCACCGGCGAAGTGATGCATGTCGACAGCGGCTATCACACCGTCGGCATGGTCGCGGTGGACGAGGCGGCCGAGGTCGCCAGCCTGCTGGGCTCGCTGGGCGGCACGCCGAAGGCCGGCTGAAATCCAGCCGGTTGAGCCGGAGAACGGCGCCTGCAATCGCATGACGAACAGAGGGATCGGTGCGCCGATCCCTCTGTGCGTTTGCAAAAACGGCGTTTATGATTTGTGCAATATTCGCGGATTTGGGTAATATTCATGCGCGCTCGCAAGAAAATGGACTCGGTTTCTCCGATCCTTGAGCAGATCCTCTATGGCGGATCCAGCGTGTCGATGAACCTCATCGCCATCACGCGCGAGATTCCGGAAGAGCAGCGCATGTTCAAGGCCCAGGGCCTGAACAACTGCATCCTGTTCAAATACCCAAACTTCGACGACCGCGAAGACGACGGCGGCGATCCGATCGCCGAGGACGAGGAGCTGGAAGGCGGCGAGCGCCCGGTCGAGACCGGCATCTATGTGCCGCACAACGCCCGAGCACCGGAAGCCGGCGGCATCGCCATCTACCTGCGCGGCCGCAACAGCGCAACCCTGCTGGAAGAGCAGTTCGGCCTGAAGCATGGGCCGCAGGAAAACGGCATCATCGGCGACATGAAGATGCTCCAGATGATCGACGATGTGCCGTCGCTCGACGCCTTCCTGCTGAAGACCTGCTTCGAGGCGGAGAAGGTCAACGTCGATCCGCGCCACTGGCTGATCTCCAATGAAGAGGATCACCAGCTCCGCCGCCTGATCCGCGCCCGCATCGAGCCGATCGTCCGCAAGGCGCTGTCCGGCGGCAACGGCAACGCTCAGAGCATCGAGCGCTTCCTCGAAGCCATTTGGAACCCGAACCTGGAAGAGGCCGGGCTGTTCGTCTCCGCCTTCGGCATCGAACGCTCGGAGGCCGACACCATCTTCAGCGCGTGGAAGGGCACCACCTTCTACGAATACCAGCTGCGCCGCATCGCCCCGCGTGCCCGCACCATCCTGACCTGGCTGAAGTCGCGGGAGTGCATCCCGGTCGACATCCGCATGCACAAGCCCTACGAAACCCAGCTGCTGATGCACATCGAGCGGGTGGGCAAGCTGCTGGAAACCACGTTGCTCGACATCCGCACCATCCTGTCGGACTACGAGACATCGTTCAGCAGCTTCATGAACGGCCAGCCGGAGCCCTTCCGCGATTACCTGCGCAGCATCCGCTCGCGCTACTGGCTGCTCGGCTACTGCGTCTCGGCGCTGACCAGCGTCGCCCATCTGGACGCCCGCTGCATGAAGAACACGCCGTCGCGCAAGCTGTACTTCGAAGGCATGCAGAAGCTGCTGCGCCAGTTCGACGTGGCGCTCGACCGCCGCCGCGAACAGAAGGGGGCGCTCTGAGGGTAAGGAAGGCAACGCGCTCTCCCACCCCAGAAACTCTCCCAATAAAAAAGGCGGCGCCTCGCAGCGCCGCCTTCTTCATGTCAGCCCCTGAGAGCCCTCAGGTGCCCTGCGGTTCCGGACCGATGCCGCCGCTCTCCTGCCCGGTGCTGGGCGGAACGGAGGACCGGCGGCCGCTGCCGGGGGTCGGACGCGGCGGGACGGGCATCGTCTCGCGGTCGTCGTCACGCAGGATCGGCTCGCCGCGCAGCAGACGGTTGATCTCGTCGCCGCTCAGCGTCTCGTACTCCAGCAGGCCCTTGGCCAAGGTGTGCAGCTGGTCGATGTTCTCGGTCAGGATGGTCCGGGCGCGGTCGTAGCTCTCGTCCACGATGCGGCGGATTTCCTCGTCGACCAGCTGGGCGGTGCGGTCGGACATGTTCTTGTGCTGGGTCACCGAGTGGCCCAGGAACACCTCCTGCGTCGGCTCGCCGTAGAGCAGCGGGCCGAGCTTGTCGCTCATGCCCCACTCCGTCACCATGCGGCGCGACATCTCGGTCGCCATCTTGATGTCGCCCGAGGCGCCGGTGGTCACCCGCTCCTTGCCGAAGATCAGCTCTTCGGCGATGCGGCCGCCCATGGCCACCGTCAGGTCGGCCAGCAGCTTGGCCTGCGACAGGCTGATGCGATCGCCTTCCGGCAGGCGCATCACCATGCCCAGCGCACGGCCGCGCGGGATGATGGTGGCCTTGTGGACCGGGTCGCTGTCGGCGCAGTGGATGGCGCAGATGGCGTGGCCGGCCTCGTGGTAGGCGGTCAGCTTCTTCTCGTCCTCGGTCATCACCATGGAGCGGCGTTCCGCACCCATCATGACCTTGTCCTTGGCAGCCTCGAACTCGGCCATGCCGACGACGCGCTTGCCGATGCGGGCGGCCAGCAGAGCCGCCTCGTTGACGAGGTTCGCCAGATCGGCGCCGGAGAAGCCGGGGGTGCCGCGGGCGATGACCTTGGCGTCGACATCCGGCGACAGCGGGACCTTCCGCATGTGGACCTTGAGGATCTTCTCGCGGCCCAGAACGTCGGGGTTCGGCACCACGACCTGACGGTCGAAGCGGCCCGGACGCAGCAGCGCGGGATCGAGAACGTCCGGACGGTTGGTCGCGGCGATCAGGATCACGCCCTCGTTCGCCTCGAAGCCGTCCATCTCGACCAGCAGCTGGTTGAGGGTCTGCTCACGCTCGTCGTTGCCACCGCCCAGGCCGGCGCCGCGATGACGGCCGACCGCGTCGATTTCGTCGATGAAGATGATGCAGGGAGCGTTCTTCTTGCCCTGTTCGAACATGTCGCGGACGCGGGACGCACCCACACCGACGAACATTTCAACGAAGTCCGAACCGGAAATGGTGAAGAACGGGACATTGGCTTCGCCGGCCACCGCACGGGCGGTCAGCGTCTTGCCGGTACCCGGCGGGCCGACCAGAAGGCAGCCCTTCGGGATCTTGCCGCCCAGCCGCTGGAACTTCTGCGGGTCCTTCAGGAACTCGACGATTTCCGTCAGCTCCTGCTTGGCCTCGTCGATGCCGGCGACGTCGTCGAAGGTCACGCGCCCGACCTTCTCGGTCAGCAGGCGAGCCCGCGACTTGCCGAAGCCCATGGCCTTGCCGCCGCCAGACTGCATCTGGCGCATGAAGAAGATCCAGACGCCGATCAGCAGAAGCATCGGGAACCAGGACAGCAGAACCGAGAACAGCGACGGCACGTTGCTGTCGTCGGGGACCGCATTGATCCGGACATTCTTGTTGGTCAGGCGCTCCACCAGACCCGCTTCGGGCGGGACATAGGTGCTGAAGGAGCGGCCGTCCGAGAAATGGCCCGAAACCTGGTTGCCCTTGATCGTCACGTCTGCAACCTGGCCCCGGTCCACTTCGGCGAGAAGCTCGCTGAACGGAACGGTCGTTTGCGGGCTGCGGGTGGAAGAACTCTGGAACAGATTGAACAGGGCCACGAGCAGCAGCCCTATGATGATCCAGAGCGCGAGGTTCTTGCCGAAATTGTTCACGTCACACGCCTTTCTGCGAACCCATCGCCATGCGGTGCGCCGACAAGGCCGCACCCCGGACTCCTACGGGCACGTTCCCTGATTAAATAATGCCGCGCCGGTCCGAAACAACCGTAAAAGCTGGTCTTCCCAACGGCGAAAGCGGACGGAAGATCGCGCGGTCCATCGGGACCTGTCCATCCGCGTCGAACCCGCATCGTTCGCCAACCATCGGTACGCCAAGCAATTCCGTTCCCGACCAAAGGCTTGGCAGCGTTTCCCGCACCGGCACGGGCAGGTCCGGCGCCTTGTCCGCCGCCTGCCGCGCCACCCATTCGCGCCAGCCCGCCGCCCCCAGCGCCGCGACCGTGACGGGCGTGCCATGCCGCGGAGACACCTGCAGGTCGAAGCGGCCGTCCCACAGCACCCGTCCGCCCGGCGGCACGCTCAGCCGCTCGATTGCTGCGACCGGTTCGCGCGCCACCATGACGGCGCCCCGCCGCATCCGCACGACGCAGCCGCCCAACGTCGTGCCCTGCCCGTCCGCCAGAGCGTCCAAAAGCCGCTCCAGCGCCTCGTCGCGCACGGGATGCGGCCCACCGACCGCGGCCAGCGCCTGGGCCAGCGCCCGCAGCGCAACCTCTGCCGGCGCGGCCAGCAGCGGTGTCGGTGCCAGCGTGACCCAGCCTTCCGGATGAATGGTCGCAGCCTCGGCAAGCAGCCCGGCGGTCGCCTGTTCCAGCGCGGCGCGCGCCCGCCCGGCACGGCGGGCGACCTCGCCCAAGCGCGTGGCGTCCAGCCCCTCCCCGCCCAGCAGATCGGCGGCGGCGCGCAGCCGGGCACGGGCGAAGCCCGGATTGCGGTTGGACGGGTCCTCGATCCAATCGATACCCTCCGCCCGGCAGGTCGCCAGCAGCCGGTCATGGGAAAAGCCCAGCAGCGGCCGGATCACCCGCACCGCCCCATCGGCGCGCACCGCGGCCATTCCGGCCAGCCCATCGATGCCGGAACCGCGGGCCAGCCGCAGCAGCACCGTCTCCGCCTGATCGTCGCGATGGTGGGCGAGCGCCAGATGCAGGATGCCGGCCTCGCCGCAGGCCGCCGCCAGCAGCCGGTGCCGCGCCGCCCTGGCCGCCGCCTGCAATCCGGCCAAGGGCTTTTCCCCCTCCCAGCGCAGGATGCGATGAGGAATTCCGAGTCGAGCCATCGCCTGCCCGACCGCCGCCGCCTCGTCGGCCGATTCGGGTCGCAAGCCATGGTCGACGGTGAGCGCCAGCAGACTTCCGCCCCACTCTGCGACCCAATGCCGCAGAAGCAGAACCAGCGCCATGCTGTCGCCGCCGCCGGAAAGCCCGACGGCGACGGCCGGCGCCGGTTCGAATCCGCCCAGCGCCGCCATCACACGGGCAAACTCCTCCCGCGATACCGGATCGGAGTCGCCGGCCCCGACCATCAGGCCGGGCAATTGATGCGCTTGCGCTCCGTATCGGCGCGGCGCTTCACGCTGGCCGAAGCTTCGGGGAACTTGGTCAGCAGCTGGTTGAAGGCGGTACAGGCATCCGACTTCTTGTTCATCTGCTGCAGGGTCATGCCCAGCTTCAGCAGGCTGTCCGCCGCCTTCGGGTTGGTGCGGTACTTGGACAGCACCTCGGCGAAGGCCTGGGCCGCCTCCGGGAAGCGGTTGCGGACGTAATAGCTCTCGCCCAGCCAATATTGCGCGTTGCCGGCATAGGCGTGGGACTTGTTCTTGGCGATGAACTCCTGCAGCGCCTTCTCCGCCCGGTCATAGTCGGAGTTGCGCAGCAGTTCGAACGCCTGCTCATACTGCTTTTCCGGCGACAGGCCGGCGGTCGAGGGCGGATTGGCGGCGGCGGTCTGCGCCGGCTTGTCGGCCGGCTTCTTGTCGTCGGCGGCCTTCGACGGCTTGGACGGCGCGGCGTCTGCCATGGCACCGCCCATGGCGCCTCCGGTGGCCCCGCCGCCCTTTTCCAGCTCCTTCAGACGGAAATCGACGTCGGCGTTCACCTTTTCCAGGCGCTCGCGCAGCTGGGTGACCTGATAGGTCGATTCCTCGTACTTGCCGGTCAGGTCCTGGATGGCGCGTTCGAGGTTCTGCAGCCGGATCTCGAAATCGGCGGCGACGGAGGGCGACAGCTGCGCCACCTCCACCGGACCGCCCAGCGCCGCAACCTGGGTTTCCAGCGATTGCAGCCGCTCGATCTGCCCCTTCGACTGGGCCAGGGCGGGGCTTGCCGCGAGCATGCCACCCAGCAGCAGGGCGGCGACGGGACGGATGTTGGTCATGCGCGTGGGATCCTGAGGAGATCTGATGCCGGGGGGAACACCCACGGCGACCATGGCGAACGAAAAAGGCGACGCGATGGCCGCTGTTTAGCAGAACTTGCGCACCGGCGCAAAGAACCCGCCTCGTTCGCAATTGCCACCTGCCGAAAAGAAAAAGGCGCCGCCCCGGTTGCCCGGCGGCGGCGCCTTTTTCCAAATCCCCGTCAGCCGGGGACCGGCGTCATCAGTTGACGACGGTCACGGCGCGGCGGTTCTGCGACCAGGCGGCCTCGTTCGAGCCAACCACGGCCGGACGCTCCTTGCCGTAGGACACGACGTTGACGCGGGCGGCCGGGATGCCCTTGGCGGCCAGGTAGTTCTTCACCGAGTTGGCGCGACGCTCACCCAGGGCCAGGTTGTACTCGCGGGTGCCGCGCTCGTCAGCATGGCCCTCGACGGTCACGGTGACCGAACCGTAGGTCTGCAGCCACTTGGCCTGACGGTCGAGGGTGGCGCGAGCCTCCGGCGACAGGTCGAAGCGGTCAAGGCCGAAGAAGACGCGGTCGCCGACGTTGACGACGAAATCTTCCGCCGAACCCGGACGGACCGAGGTCTGCTGGGCACCGGTGTTGGCGCCGTTGGCGGCGTCGTTCGGCGTGGATTCGCAAGCGGCGAGCAGGGCAACCGCGGCGAGGGCGAGGAACTTCATACGCATGTTCAGGGACCCCTTGAACGACAATTGTTGATTGGCCGGACTGGTCAGCACGAGAGCCGCTTCTTTTCGCCAATCCCCGACGAAAAGACGACGTCCGACCTTTGTCTTGAGCATTGCTCCCGCGCCGCCGCAAAATAGGGCTACTCCACTAGGGAATCAAGGGCGACCACGCAGGGTCCGACGCGCCGACCGGGGTGCTCACGCGACGCTCGTTCGCGCCGGTGATGTCGATGCTGTACAGGTTCGAATTGCGGCCACGGCCGTCACCCGTCGGCAAGTCCTTGAAGAACATAAGAACACGGCCGTTGGGCGCCCAGGTCGGCCCCTCGACGTGGAAGGCTTCGGTCAGGATCCGTTCCCCGGTTCCATCCGGACGGATTACGCCGATTGCAAAGCTGCTACCACGCTGGCGCGTGAAGGCGATCAGGTCGCCGCGCGGCGACCACACCGGCGTGCCGTAACGGCCCTCGCCGAAGGTCAGCCGCTTCACGCCCGACCCGTCGGCACCCATGACATAGAGCTGCTGCGTGCCGCCGCGATCCGACTCGAAGACGATCTTCTGGCCGTCCGGGGAATAGCTGGGACCGGTGTCGATGCCCGGCGCGTCGGTCAGCTGGGTCTGGCGGCGGGTGCGCAGGTCCAGCGTGTAGATGTCGGTGTTGCCGTTCTGGGCCATCGACATGATGACCTTGTTGCCGTCCGGCGAGAAGCGCGGGGCGAAGGTCATGCCGGGGAAGTCGCCCAGGACCTCCTGGCGGCCGGTGTCGATGTTGAACAGGTACACGCGCGGCTTCTTGTTGAAGTACGACATGTACGTGATTTCCTGGGACGTCGGCGAGAAGCGCGGCGTCAGGACCAGGGTCTGGCCGTCGGTCAGGAACTGATGGTTGGCGCTGTCCTGGTCCATGATGGCCAGCTGCTTCTTGCGCGCGTTCGCCGGGCCGGATTCGGCGACATAGACGATGCGCGTGTCGAAATAGCCGTCCTCGCCGGTCAGGCGCTTATAGATCGCGTCGGCCACGATGTGGGCGATGCGGCGCCATTCCTGCGGCGAGGCGCTGTAGCTCAGCCCCTGCATGTACTGGCCGGCGGCGACGTCCCACAGGCGGAAATCCACCTTCATGCGGCCGTCGCCGCCCGTCGTGGTGTTGCCCGCGACCAGGGCCTGGGCGCCCAGCGCCTTCCAGTCCTGGTAGCGCGGCTCGCCGCTGCGCAGCTGTTCCGGCGTCTGCAGGAAGCCGCGCGGGTCCAGCGGCTTGAACAGGCCGGAACGCTCCAGGTCGGCGGAGATGACCTTGGAGATGTCGGCGCCCAGCTGGGCATCGCGCCCGCCCGCACCGGCGAAGCTGGTGATCGCGATGGGCAGCGGCTCGGACACGCCCCGCGTGATGTCGATGCGCAACTCGGCGCGCGCCTCCTGCGGAGCGGCAACGCCGAGGGAGAGGAGAAGCGCGCCGGTGGCCCCGGCCAGCTTCAACAGAAGCCTCGTCTTCGTCGTCATGGTCAGAACATGTCCCTCGGGTCGAAATTGAACACGATGAAGCGCCAGTCTTCATAAGTCTGCGGTGTGAACTCGCTGGGCAGCAGGTCCAGTGGACTGGACCGTTTGACCGCGCGCACCGCCGCGTCGGCCGACGCCTGGAAGGCGCGATCCGACTGATAGCGCGACTTGTACTTCTCGTCGATCCAGGCCCGGATCACGCTGTGGTCGCGGCCGACCTCGACGTGGATCTCGATCTGCATCGACGATGCGTCCTTGCGGCCGCTGTCGAAGTTCCAGTTCTTGCTCAACTGGCCGCGGATGGCATCCAACGCGCGGCCGGACGGCTTGAACGGCTTGTCGGGGCCGTTTGTTGCCTTGGCTGCCCCGGCTGGCGCCGCCGAGGCGGTCTTCTGGCTCGGCTTGGCGTCGCTCTCCCCCTTGGGCGCGGCCTTGCCGGTCGCCTTCGGATTCTCCGAGTTGAGCACGCCCGAAAGAAGATTGGCCAAAGCCTTGTCGTCCGCCTTCTCCGTCGGCTTGGCCGGAGAAACGGGCTTCTTCGGCTCGGCCTTGGCAACCTCCTTCGCCGGCTCGGGCTTCTTCGGTTCCGCCTTGGGCGGTTCCGGCTTCGGCTCGTGCTTCGGCGGCTCGGGCTTTTTCGGCTCGGGCTTGGGAGGCTCCGGTTTCGGAGGCTCAGGCTTCGGCTCGTGCTTCGGCGGTTCCGGCTTCGACGGCTCGGGCTTGGGAGGCTCCGGCGGCTTCGGAGTCGGCGACGGCGCCGGATCCGGGGGCGGAGGCGGCGGCGGTGGTGGCGGCGGAGGCGGAGGAGTCGGGGCAGGCTTGGGCGGCGGCGTCGGCTCGCGCGGGGGCGGCGGCACCTGGGCGACCTTCGGCGGCTCCGGCGTCCTGGCCGGTGGCGGTGGGGGCGGGGGCGGCTCGTCCTCGGCATCCGGCGGCTCGGGCGCCGGCGGCGACGGCTTGGCCTCGGGCACCGGGGTCCGCTGCGCGGAATTGGTCGGCTTGGGCTCGCCCTTCTCGACACGGGCGGCCTGGGTGACCTCGCCGATGTCGACGATCTCGATCGGGATCGACGAGGCGATTTCGAGCTTGCGATCGCTGGGCGGCAGGCCGAGCACGAACAGCGCGACCAGCGCGACGTGCAGCACCGCCGAGGCGATCAGTGGCTTGCGCATGGGAGTTCCGCCCGCCTCAACGCGCCGGTTTGGGGGCGCCGACGCGTGCGCTGGACGCGGTCGGACCGTTCGGCATCTCGGCGACCAGACCGACCTTCTTGAAGCCGGCGGCGCTCATGGTGCCCATCACCTCCAGCATCTTGCCATAGGCGATCTTGGCGTCGCCGCGGACCAGGATGCGGGCCTCCGGGTTGTTGTTGGTCACCGCGATCAGCAGCGGCACCATGTTGCCCAGCTCGACCGGCGTCTCCTGGACGAAGACGCGGCCGTCGGTCTGCACGGTGACGAACAGCGGGTCCTTCTGCTGCTCCAGCGGAGCGGCATTGGTCTTGGGCAGGTCGACCGGCACGCCGACGGTCAGCATCGGGGCGGCGACCATGAAGACGATCAGCAGGACCAGCATGACGTCGATGAACGGCGTCATGTTGATCTCGGCCATCGCGCGATAGCCCCGGCGCTTGCCGCGCCCGTGGGACTTGCCTGCGAGTTGTCCGGCCATGGTTCAGGCGGCTCCCCGCTCCTCGAGGTGGCGGGACAGGATCGCCGAGAACTCGCCCGAGAAGGTGTCCAGCCGGTCGGCGTAGCGGCCGAGGTCGGTGGAGAACTTGTTGTAGGACAGCACCGCCGGGATGGCGGCCAGCAGGCCCATGGCGGTGGCGAACAGCGCCTCGGCGATGCCGGGCGCCACGACGGCGAGGCTGGTGTTGCCCGAACCGGCGATCGAGGTGAAGGAGTTCATGATGCCCCACACCGTACCGAACAGGCCGATGAACGGCGCCGTCGAGCCGACCGAGGCCAGGAAGGTCATGTAGCGTTCGGCCCGCGCCATCTCGCGGCCGATGGTCACCGCCATCACCCGCTCGACCCGCTGCTGCAGCGACCCCTTCATGGTGCCGGCGATGCCGCGGTCGGCGGCGTGACGCCACTCGCGCATGCCGGCGGCGAAGGTCGCCGCCATCGGGTCGGCCGGGGTCTGGCCGATGCGGTCGTACAGCGCGTCCAGCGAGCCGCCGGACCAGAAGGCCTCTTCGAAGGCGTCGGCCTGGGCGTTCAGGCGGCGGATCCGCATCAGCTTTTCGATGATGATCGCCCAGCACCAGATCGAGGCGACGACGAGCATCATCATCACGATCTTGACGATCGCGTCGGCCTGCCAGAACAGGCCGAGGATCGTGATCTCATGTGCCGTCGTGGCGGCGGTGCCGGCCAGTTGGGCGGTTTGCAGGGCGTCCATCGCAGTCAGTCTCGCGGTTGCGCTGTTGGCACGGGGATGTGGAAGGGAAAAGGTCGATTAAGGCAGGTCAGGCGTCGAAGAGCTTTGCTTTGCGTGCAGCGACTCCATCGCCGCTTTCACCGGTTCGGGAAGGCGCACAGCCCGCCCGGTCCGATTGATCGTCACCAACTGCAGGTCGGCGCGCGCCAGCACGCGACCGTCGCGACGGATGACTTGTGCAACTGCGAAGGAGGCACCGCGGATATCGACGATTCGGGTTTCCACTTCAAGCGTGTCCTCCAGCTTGGCAGGGGCGTCAAAATCGATGGTCAGGCGCCGTACCGCAAATGACACACCTGTGACATCGCCCGAACCTTCCGCCATCTCCTTCTGACGGAAGCCCATCAGGTACAGCATCTCCGTCCGCGCCCGCTCCGCGAATCGCAGGTAATTGGCGTGGTATACGATGCCGCCGGCGTCGGTATCCTCGTAATAGACCCGCAGCGGATAACGGTGCGTGCCGTCCTCCGCGAACCATCCTGAAAGGGAGGGGACCGAGAGGGAGAGCGTCACCTCACGCATCGTCACCCTCGTCCGTAGGGTCGGGAACGCGGTCCAGCAGGTCGAGCTGCCGGAGCGGCGCGTTCGGCGGGTTGAGGCCGAGATAGCGGAAACCCTGGTCGGTCAGCATGCGCCCGCGCGGCGTGCGCTGCAGGAAGCCCTGCTGGATCAGGTAGGGTTCGACCACCTCCTCCAGCACGTCGCGCTGTTCGCCCAGCGCCGCGCCCAATGTCTCGACGCCCACCGGCCCGCCGCCATAGTTGTTGGCGACCAGCCCGAGATAGCGGCGGTCCATGCTGTCCAGCCCCAGCCGGTCGACCTCCAGCCGGGTCAGCGCGGCATCGGCGACGCGCTTGTCGACCTCCTCCACCCCGGCGACCGCGGCGAAATCGCGCACCCGGCGCAGCAGCCGGCCCGACACGCGCGGCGTGCCGCGCGAGCGGTTGGCGATCTCGCGCGCGCCTTCCGGCGTGATGCCCATGCCGAGCACCCCGGCGGCGCGGCGCACGATCAGCTCCAGCTCGTCCGGCTCGTAGAATTGCAGGCGCACGGGAATGCCGAAGCGTTCGCGCAAGGGGCGTGTGATCAGGCCGCTGCGCGTCGTGGCGCCGACGAGGGTGAAGGGCGGCAGGTCGATCCGGATGGACCGCGCCGACGGGCCTTCGCCGATGATGAGGTCGAGCTGGAAATCCTCCATGGCGGGATAGAGCACCTCTTCCACGGCGGGATTAAGGCGATGAATCTCGTCGATGAAGAGGACGTCGTGCGGCTGCAGATTGGTCAGCAGCGCCGCCAGATCGCCGGCCCGCGCGATGACCGGCCCGGAGGTGGCGCGGAACCCCACCCCCAGCTCGCGCGCCACGATCTGCGCCAGCGTGGTCTTGCCCAGCCCCGGCGGGCCGAACAGCAGCACATGGTCCAGCGCCTCGTTGCGGGAGCGGGCGGCCTGGATGAAGATCGACAGGTTCTCGCGCGCCTGCCGCTGGCCGATGAACTCGGCGAGCGACAGCGGACGGATCGACGACTCGGATGAGTCGCCCTGCCCCTGGCCCGGCTGGACCAGACGGTCGGAATTGGGGGCGCTCATTGGCTCAGTTCCTTGAGGCCCTGGCGGATCAGATCGGACACGCCGGCGTCATCGCCCAGCACGCGCCCGGCGGCGACGACCGCGCCGAAGGCCTCCGACCGGCCATAGCCGAGATTGACCAGCGCCGACACCGCATCGGCCAGTGCCGGGCTGGCGCCCGGAACGGCGGCGGGGGCGCCCTTGCCGGCCGGCGCACCCGTGGTCGCCACGGGGCCGAGCGCCAGATTGCCGACCTTGTCCTTCAGCTCGTTGAGGATGCGCGCCGCCACCTTTGGCCCGACGCCATCGGCCCGCACCAACGCGGTCTTGTCCTGCGAGGCGATGGCCCGGGTCAGCTGGTCGGGGTCGAGCACGCCCAGGATCGACAGCGCCAGCCGGGCGCCGACGCCCTGGATGGTGGTCAGCAGCTTGAACCACTCCCGCTCCGCCTGATCGCCGAAGCCGTGCAGGACGATGCGCTCCTCGCGGATGAAGGTCTCGACCACCAGCGAGGCCCGCTCCCCCACCGCCATGCGCGACAGCGTGCGGTTGGAACAGGACAGCAGGTAACCGACGCCGTTCACGTCGAGCACGACCCAGTCGGTGCCGGTGGAATCGACGATGCCGGTCAGCTTGGCGATCATGGATCAGGACTCCGAATCCCTCTCCCGCCCCGGGAGAGGGTGGCCCGCAGGGCCGGGTGAGGGGTTCGCCACGGCGACCGGCCGCCGCAGGACGGAGGTTTCGTCCAGGCGTGCCTTGATCGTCGTCAGGACACCGTCGAGGTTGTCGCCGACATCATTGTTCCAGAACCGCATGATGCGGAAACCGGCCTGCTCCAGCATCTTGGTGCGCCGCTCGTCATGGGCGGCGCGTTGCTCCGCATGCTGGCCGCCATCCAACTCGATGATCAGCCGGTGATCGTGCGAAACGAAGTCGACGGTGAAACCAAATATAGGTTCCTGACGCCGGAATTTCGCCCCCAGCTGACCGTTCCGCAGCTTCTGCCATAGCATTTTTTCCACTTCGGTGGAGTCGCGGCGAAGCACGCGGGCGCGTTCGGTTTCCTGGGGCGAAGGATAGCGTTTGGCTTGGGTGGAAGCGGCTGGGACGGAATGCCCCTCACCCTCCCCGCCTGCGGCGGGTCCCCTCCCTCTCCCAGGACGGGAGAGGGCCTTTGGCGCCGGCGACGTGACACCCGCACCCCGCCGCCACATCGTCCAGCTCGCGCGGTGGTGCGCGTGGCAGATCGCCACGGCGAGCGCGTCGGCGGCGTCCGGGCTGCCGATCTCGCAGCCGGGCAGCAGCAGGCGCACCATCGTCTGGACCTGCGCCTTTTCGGCGCGGCCTTGCCCGACGACCGCCTTCTTGACCATGTTGTTGGCGTATTCCGCCACCGCCAGCCCGGCCTGGGCCGGCACCAGCAGGGCCACGGCACGCGCCTGCCCCAGCTTCAGGGTAGAGACCGCGTTGCTGTTGACGAAGGTCTCCTCCACCGCCGCCTCGTCGGGGTGGTAGCGCTCCACCACTGCCGACAGGGCGTCGTGGAGCTGCACCAGCCGCTCGGCAAGCGGACAGGAATCGTCGGAATGCACGGCGCCGTCGGCGACGTGGCTCAGGCGGTTGCCCGCCACGTCGATGATGCCCCAGCCGGTGTGGCGCAGGCCGGGGTCGATCCCCAGCAGCCGCACCGGCGAAGGCGCATCAGTCATACCTGCCCGCGCAAACACGGCACCCGCACTCCGCCTGCAAGACCAGCGTTCAGCTTACGCGGTCAGCTTCTGCATCAGCTCTTCGGAGATGTCGAAGTTGCCTTCGACCACCTGGACGTCGTCGTTGTCCTCCAGCACGTCCAGCAGCTTCAGCAGGCTGGCGGCGGCATCCTCGGACGGAGCGACGGTGTTCAGCGGACGCCAGGTCAGGCGCGCGCTCTCCGCGCCGCCGAACTTGGCCTCCAGAGCATCGCGCACGGCGCCGAAATTCTCGACGGTCGTGGTGACCTCGTGGCCGTTCTCGTCGGATTCAACGTTGTCGGCACCGGCCTCCAGCGCCACCTCGAACACGGCGTCGGCATCCGCCGCGGCGGCCGGGTAATAGATCGCGCCGATGCGGTTGAACATGAAGCTGACCGAGTTGGTCTCGCCCAGGCTGCCGCCATATTTGGTGAAGCTGGAGCGCACTTCCGCGGCGGTGCGGTTGCGGTTGTCGGTCAGCGCCTCGACGATCAGGGCGACGCCGCCGGGGCCGTAGCCCTCGTACCGGACCTCTTCATAGTTCGCGTCGTCGCCGCCGCCTGGCGTGCCCTGCTTGATGGCGCGGTCGATGCGGTCGCGCGGCATGTTCTGCGCGCGGCCGGCCAGGATGGCGGCGCGCAGGCGCGGGTTGGCCGCCGGGTCCGGCAGGCCGCTCTTGGCTGCCACGGTGATCTCGCGGGCGAGCTTGTTGAAGATCTTGGACCGCTTGGCGTCCTGCGCGCCCTTGCGGTGCATGATGTTCTTGAACTGGGAATGACCGGCCATGGGTCGAACGAGCCTCGAAACGGAAAATGGTCAATCGGGCGGGGTGAGCGCACGACACATGTAACAGGTCTGCCGCCCCACCGCACCTTTTCGGCGCGGGAGACGACACCCACGGGATTAGAAAGTCAATATGGCGAGATTGCGGCGGCTCAGCCCCGCTCCTGCTCCACCCCATGCTGGTTCGCCGGCCAGAAGCCGGGATCGAGCAGTTCTTCCAAGCGGTACGGGCACTCGCGCGGCAGATCGCGGTCGAACAGCCCATCCGCTTCCAGCCCGAACAGCGCGTCCTGCCGGCCGTCCGCCCAGGCGTTCGGCAGGAACTCCTCCAGCTTGGCCCTCAGACTGGGACTGTCGCGCAGCACGCGGCCCAGCGCCGTCCGCTGCTGGATCACCGACCGCTTCCAGCCATTGCGCGGCCGGTCGGTCGGCGACAGCTCCAGCTTCAGCAGATGTTCGACGATGCGGGCCAGCCGGGACGTGACCTCCAACCGATCGCTGCGCCCCATGCTCTCGATTTCCTCGGCAAGATTCTCCCAATCCAGCGGCAGGTTGGTTCCGGATGCCGCGGCCTCGCGCAGCCGCGCCGCCTGCTCCATCGCCCAGGCATAGAAGTCCTTGTCGTGCTTGGCCTGGAAACCCATGGGACCGTGCCCCCGATCTTATGAACGCCCTACTGCATCCGTTCCGGCAAAGTCTGGCTCAGACGCCCGCCGATGCGCAACGGCTCGATGCGGACGGCCAGCCCGGTGCGGTCGTCGGTCTCGACGTAGCAGCCGCAGACGGTGCCCTCCCCTTCCGCCGGGGACAGCCGCTCGGTCGGCAGCTTCCGCACCATCTTGGCCAGCGCCACCTCCTTCTTCATGCCGATTGCGCTGTCGTAATCGCCGCACATGCCGGCGTCCGACTGATAGGCGGTGCCCTTCGGCAGGACCATGTGGTCGGCGGTCGGCACATGGCTGTGGGTGCCAACCACCAGCGAGGCGCGGCCATCGCAGAAATGGCCCATGATCATCTTCTCGCTGGTCGCCTCGCCATGCATGTCGACCAGCACGGCATCGACTCCCCCCGGCCCCAGGCGATGCGCCTTCAGCACCCGGTCCACCGCGGCGAAGGGATCGTCCATCGGCTCCATGAACAGCCGCAGCAGCACGTTGATGACCAGCACCTTGCGCCCGCCGCGCGCCTGCAGCAGGACGAATCCGCGGCCGGGCGTGCCCTCCGGGTAGTTCACCGGGCGGACGATGCGCGGCTGCTGTTCGATGGTGGAAACCAGTTCCTTCTGGTCCCAGGTATGGTTGCCCAGCGTCACCACATCGATGCCGGCCTCGAAGAACTCCTCGGCGATCTTGACGGTAACGCCATAGCCGCCGGCGGAATTCTCGCCATTCACCACGGTCAGGTCGGGGTCCAGCGTCTCGCGCAGCATCGGCATGTGCGCCAGCACCGCCTCGCGCCCGGCCCGGCCCACCACATCGCCGAAGAACAGAATCCGCATCGCCCCAACCTTCCCGATAAACTCACTTACGAATGCGGAGCGTTTCGCGCTCCGTCACGATCCAGTCCAACCGCTCGTCATGGCCGTCCACCGGCACCGCCGGCATTTCCTGCGCGGCGAAGGCCACCCCGACCGCGACCACCACCCCACCGGCCCGCAGGCTGTCCAGCGTCCGGTCGTAATAGCCGGCGCCATAGCCCAGCCGGTGGCCGGAGCGGTCGAAGGCCAGCAGCGGCACCAGCAGCAGCGACGGCCGCAGCACCGCACGGCCCTCCGCCGGTTCCTGGATGCCGTAGCGGCCGGCCGCCATCGGCGCCTGCGGATCCCAGTCGCGGAAGACCAGCGCGGTCCCGCGCGGGCCCGACACCGGCAGCCCGACGGAGTGACCAAGTCGCTTAAGATGGAGCAAAGCCGGCCGCGCGTCGAGTTCGGAGCCGAGCGGCCAATATCCCCCGGCTTCGCCGCGCGGCAGATGACCGCGCTCAGCCAGTTCGGCGATGCGGTCACGCACGGCGGCGGATGCGGCGGGGCGGTCGGAGTCGGCGATGGCGTCACGCCGGACGCGCGCCTCGCGTCGGGCGGCGTCCTTGGCTTGCGGATCGGTCATCGCGGACTGCATGCGGAGGGGAAAAGAGGGTGGAAGGCGCCGCCTCGGCCGGTGGCCATATGCCTATCCTCCATGGCCTGCATGAGCAGGTGGGCGCCGTGTACCCGGCCCAATGGGCCGGACAGGGACAGCTCCCTAGAGATCAAGGTTATCGGCCCTGGGGATTATTGCAGCCTGTCGAACCAGGCAGCGGTCCTTCCGTGTACCAATCTAGGCGCGCTCGAGCCGCGCGGCAACCTCTTCGATGCGTTTTGCCACACGATCGAGTTCGCCGACCACCGCGCCCTCGTCCACGGCGGGCGCGATGCCCTTGCCGGACATCACATCCTGCAGCTCGTCGGCCAGCACCAGACAGGTCATCAGCATCATCTGCGCCTCCGACCCGCTGCGGCCGCCGCCGGTCAGCCGGCGCAGCCGGTCGTCGACGTAAGCCGCCAGTTCCCGCAGGCGCGCTTCCTGACCGTCCTCGCACAGCATGCGATAGAAGCGGCCGTTCACTTCGATGTCGACCTGGGCCATGGCGTCAGCTCTCCAGCACTTGTTGCAGTCGGGCGATGGCGACCTCCAGACGCTGGGAGACAGCCTCCGCGGTGGCCTGGGCGGTCGCCCGGTCCGCCCGCGCGGTTTCCAGCGCCTGCGACAAGTCCTGTTCGCGCCGGACCACCCGCTCCTCGCGGGCCGTCGCGGCATGTTCCAGCCGGTCCACGGCGCGGCCGAGACGGTCGAGAGCGGCTTTCAGGGAATCCATGGACGTCAACCTCGACCTGTGGGCACGTCATGTTCGCCGAACATCGGGCCCGCCCCGGCTGTCGCCAAGCCGAGCCGCTGCCTTATCGGAGCGCCTAGAGTTGGGCCGGCACGCCGACCTCGTCAACCGTCACGACGGACTCTTCCACCGAATGCCCATACGGAATACCGGGGCGTGACGGAAGGCCGCAGCAGATGCGACAGTGACGAAACAAAGCCGGACGACGCGCTTCCCACACGGAAGAGGGGCCTCTGCCATACCATTTCCTACTCCATTCCCATGTTGACCTGCGGACGGCGGTTCTGCATGGTGCGCCCGTTTCGCGGCGCCTTCCAAGGCGACCGCGCAACGTCCGTTGCCGACGCCGCAACCGCGCCCGACTCCGCAGGAAACGCCAGATGTCCGCTGCCTCCGCCCAGCCCTCCCTCCACACGATGGCCAGCGCGATCCGCGCGCTCTCCATGGACGCGGTCGAGGCCGCGAAGTCCGGCCACCCGGGCATGCCGATGGGCATGGCCGACGTCGCCACGGTCCTGTTCACCCAGTACCTGAAGTTCGATCCGAAGAACCCGTCCTGGCCCGACCGCGACCGCTTCGTGCTGTCGGCCGGCCACGGCTCGATGCTGATCTACTCGCTGGCCTACCTGACCGGCTACGAGCGGATGACCATCGACGAGATCAAGAACTTCCGCCAGTTGGGCAGCCTGACCCCCGGCCACCCGGAAGTCGACCCCAGCCTCGGCATCGAGATGACCACCGGCCCGCTCGGCCAGGGCGTCTCCACCGCCGTCGGCATGGCGCTGGCGGAGCGGATCACCAACGCCCGCTTCGGCGACGAGCTGATCGACCACTACACCTACGTCATCGCCTCGGACGGCGACCTGATGGAGGGCGTCAGCCACGAGGCCTGCTCGCTGGCCGGCCATCTCGGGCTGAACCGCCTGATCGTGCTGTGGGACGACAACCACATCTCCATCGACGGCTCGACCGACCTCAGCTTCACCGACGACACCCAGGCGCGCTTCCGCTCCTACGGCTGGAACACCATCGCCGTCGACGGCCACGACACCGACGCCGTGTCGAAGGCCATCGCCCAGGCCCGCACCTCCACCGACAAGCCGACGCTGATCGCCTGCCGCACCATCATCGGCAAGGGCGCTCCGAACAAGGCCAACACCCACGGCTGCCACGGCTCGCCGCTGGGCGCCGACGAGGTCGCCGCGACCCGTGAGGCCATCGGCTGGACCCATGAGCCCTTCGTCGTTCCCGACGAGGTTCTGTCCGCCTGGCGCGCCGCGGGCACCCGTAGCGCCGACGCCTATGCCGCCTGGGCCGGTCGCCGCGCCACCCTGACCGAAGGTGCCGGCAAGGCGTTCGACGAGGCCTTCGGCCGCGGCGTTCCCTCCGCGCTCACCGACACCATCGTCGCCTTCAAGCAGAAAGTCAGCGCCGAGAAGCCGAGCTGGGCGACCCGCGTCGCCTCCGGCAACACGCTGGAGGTGCTGGTCCCGGCGATCCACGAGATGATCGGCGGCTCCGCCGACCTGACGCCGTCGAACAACACCAAGGTCAAGAACACCGCCGACGTGAAGGGCAAGGGCGAGTTCGCCGGCCGCTACGTCCGCTACGGCGTGCGCGAGCACGGCATGGCGACGCTGATGAACGGCATGACGCTGCATGGCGGCATCATCCCCTACGGCGGCACCTTCATGCAGTTCGCCGACTACTGCCGTCCGTCGATCCGTCTGGCCGCGCTGATGAAGCAGCGCACGATCTTCGTGATGACCCACGACTCGATCGGCCTCGGCGAGGACGGCCCGACCCACCAGCCGGTGGAGCATCTGGCCGCCCTGCGCGCCATCCCCAACCTGCTGGTCCTGCGCCCGGCCGACGCGGTCGAGACCGCCGAATGCTGGCAGATCGCGCTGGAGGCCACCGGCAGCCCGTCGGTCCTGGCGCTGACCCGCCAGAATGTCCCGACGCTGCGCACCGAGCACACGGCCGAGAACCTGTCCGCCCGCGGCGCCTATGTCCTGGCCGAGGCCGAGGGCGAGCGCAAGGCGACGATCCTCGCCACCGGTTCGGAAGTGTCGCTGGCGATGGAGGCCCGCAAGGCCCTGCAGGCCCAGGGCATCGGCACCGCCGTTGTGTCTATGCCGAGTTGGGAACTGTTCGCGCGCCAGGACGATGCGTACAAGGCGTCGGTGCTCGGCACCGGCGTGCGCGTCGGCGTCGAGGCGGCGATCCGTCTGGGCTGGGACCGCTGGCTGGGCGACAAGGGCGCCTTCGTCGGCATGGCCGGCTTCGGCGAATCGGCCCCCTACCAGGAACTGTACAAGCACTTCGGCATCACCGCCGAAGCGGTCGTGGACGCCGTAAAGGCGCGTCTCTGAGAGAAGCCGAAGGGGCGTCCAGCAGAATTCGGGCGCCCCATATCCAACTGGAGGAAGTCATGGCTGTACGGGTAGCGATCAACGGTTTTGGCCGCATCGGCCGTCTGGTTCTGCGCGCCATCTACGAGAGCGGCCGCAAGG
>NZ_CAMLJP010000104.1 GCF_946480385.1 uncultured Azospirillum sp. | reverse complement strand
CCCCATGCCGTCGCGGATCACCTTGCCGCCGCCGAACTTCACCTCCTCGCCATAGACGGTGTGGTCGCGTTCGACCTCGACGATCAGGTCGGTGTCGGCCAGCCGGACGCGGTCGCCGGTGGTCGGGCCGTAGAGGGCCGCATATTCGGCCCGGTCGATGCGGTGCGCCATTGTCGTTCGCCCTTCCCTGTCGGCCCGTCAGAGGGCGCCGTTGACCATACGGTTGAAGCCGATCACCACCCGGTCGCCGCCATAGGCGACCAGCGTCACGCGCCGGGTCTGGCCGGGCTCGAAACGCACCGCCGTTCCGGCCGGAATGTCGAGCCGGAAGCCGCGCGCCTTCTCGCGGTCGAAGGTCAGCGCGCTGTTGGTCTCGTAGAAGTGGAAGTGCGAGCCGACCTGGATCGGCCGGTCGCCGGCGTTGGCGACGTCGAGTTCCACGGTCTCGCGGCCGTCGTTCAGCACGATCTCGCCGGCCGCCGGGAAGATTTCACCGGGTTTCATGGGCTGCCCCCTCAACGGATCGGCTGGTGGACGGTGACGAGCTTGGTGCCATCAGGGAAGGTTGCTTCAACCTGGATGTCGTGGATCATGTCGGCAACGCCATCCATCACCTGATCCCGGGTCAGCACGGTGGCGCCGTCGCGCATCAGCTCGGCCACCGTGCGGCCATCGCGGGCACCCTCCACCACATAGTCGGTGATGAGGGCGACCGCCTCCGGATGGTTCAGCTTGACCCCGCGTTCCAGCCGCCGCCGCGCCACCATCGCCGCCATCGCGACGAGCAGCTTGTCCTTCTCGCGCCCTGTCAGGTTCATCGGGGGATTGCCCTTTCGCCACCCTGTTCGTTGCAGGCAATTATGCCACGCCGAAGCGCCGCGCCAAGTGCGTCGTATGACGTAGAGGGTTGAAACAGTTGACGCTGGAGCCTGGACTTGGCCGTCAAACCTCCCACAGCCGCGGCAAGCGGGTGGGCAACCCCGCGGCCTCGCTGCGCAAACCCGACCACAGCACTGCATAGGCGCGACGCACTGCGCGCGCGTCGCCGCCGAGGATGCGGACGATCAGCAGGCCGTCCAGCGCGGTGGCGCCGATGCGGGCGCCCTCAAGAGGTTCGGCCAGCGCACGGACAGCATCGAGATGGCGGGCAGTGTCAGGGGCGGCGTGCAGCAGAGTGGCGCAGGCGGCGGCTCCACCGAATCCCGCGGGGTGAGCCAGCGCCTCGGCGATGTCGTCGTCAAGATGCAGGGCGTCGGCCCAGATCAGCCGGCCGTCGCGGGCGACCTCCCAGGCGTCGCGGATCAGGCCGTGCGTCACCGTCTCGCCGAAGGCAGCACGGCCAAAGACCAGCATCTCGCCGGCGACGACGCGGCCGTCGCCCGACAGGTCGATGCGGGTCAGGCGGCGCAGGCGGGAGCCTTCGAAGACGATCGCCTCCTGCGGCATCCACTCCAGCCACGCGCCATCCTCGACCGACAAAGCGGTGTCGATGCGGCAGTCGGCGCCGGTGGAGCGATAGACCTTCTCGGCCGCCTGGGTGGTGACCAGCGCCCTGGCGCCCGCCCCGACCGACAGCGCAATGTCCATGCGATCTCCACCGACCATCCCGCCGGACGTGGTGGCGAGCACCGCGATGGGAAGGTCGTCGCGGCGCGGGGTCGGCATCAGCACCCGCAGCGGGTCATGGTGGTAGAGCGTCGCCAGCCGGGTCTCGCCGTGGCGATGCTCGAACCGAACGGTCGCGGCGCCATGGACGGCGACCTTCTTTTCCTCGCCCCCTGACTCGCGCGCCGAATTTTCCGGCCTGTCGGCCACCGCCACCTGAACCAAGCGCCCGCTCCCCAACTGCCAACTGGAATCTGCGGACGCCAGTCTGCCGGAAGCGGGGCCGTTCAGGCAATGCGGGCGAAACCGCCCCGCTCAGCCCTCGCCGTTGAAGCAGCCGTTGCGGGCGGCGACCACCGCGACCTGGGTGCGGTTGCGCACGCCCAGCTTCTGCATGATGGCGCGGACATGCACCTTCACCGTGCCCTCCAGAACGCCCAGGCCGCGGGCGATTTCCTTGTTGGAATGGCCGGCCAGCAGCAGTTCGAAGACGTCGCGCTGGCGGTCGGTCAGGCGATCGAGAATGTCGTCGTTGCCGCGCGGCCCTTCGGCCAGCGCGCCGTTCAGCACCGCGCGCGGCAGCGGCAGGAAGATGTCGCCGCTGAGCGCCAGTGAAATGGCATGCTCCAGCACCTCCGGCGGGCTTGTCTTCAGCACATAGCCGCGTGCGCCCATGCGCACGCTGTCGACGATGTCGGCAACCTCGTCGGAGTTGGTGAGGATCAGGACCGGCACCTCGCCCAGCGTCTCCTTCAGCCGGCGCAGCCCGGCAATGGCGCCGCCGCCGGCATCCTCATCATCCCCGCGCGGCGGACCGGGGTCGTACAGGACCAGGGCCAGCTCGGGGGTCTGGCGGCCGATGTTCAGCGCTTCATCCAACGACCCGGCCTCCAGCACGCGCGTCCCAGGGCAGATTTCGCCGATGGACAGAGCGAAGCCATGGCGCACCATCGGCTGCTCGTCGACCACCAGAAAAATCCGCGTGGGATTGCCCGCGCTACGCGAACCACCGCGCGCTTGAAGCTCGAACTCCATCGTGTCCCCTTATTCTCAGCGGACCACTCCTCAGTAGGGCCAAAGACACCAAAAAGCCCCAACGGAAAAGCGGTTCATTCGCGCCGCTCTTTGGCGCAGCTACCCCTAAATATCGAATGAACGGATCTGCGTTCAGTTTCCCGCCAAATCTGATCTATTGCCTGTGACTTTCCTGTTCTCACCTTGCGCCGTTGGTTAATGAACCGTATAAATCATCCCGGCATGAAGCGTAAAGCCCGCTGTTCCGAACAATATTGTTCTAATTTTCTATGTTCGGAGTCTGCGTGGGCCGGATCAACCGGTCCGGTCCTTGGCCTGATCCTTCAGGCGCGGACAAAAAGGGGGGATCGCCGCCGCCCGGCAATAAGGGTGGCTCAGCGGAGGATGATCGATGACGACATGGAATGTGATGCTGGTCGACCACGACCGGCTGTTTTCAGCGGCCTTGGCAACGTTGATCGGCGGCGGCCCCTTCCGGGTCAGCGCCCACGCGGCCAGCGCCGACGACGCGCTCGACCTGATTGCCGACGGCGAGGAGCCCGACCTGATCGTGCTGGCGCTCCAGGACGGCATGCCTGAGGAAATCGCCGGCATCCGGCGCCTGCGCGACGGCACGTCTGCCCGGATCGCGGTGCTGGCCGACACCATCGCCGACCGCAGCCTGTCCCAGTCGCTGAAGGCCGGCGCCGACGCCTATCTGAACAAGAGCATGTCGAGCGAGAGCCTGCTGCGCTCGCTGCGGCTGGTGATGCTGGGCGAGGTGGTCTACCCGACCCACGTCGCCGGCCTGCTGATGGCCGCCGCCAACGAACGCCCGCAGCACAGCCCGACCCCGATCGCCATGCCGCCCAGCGGCGACCTGTCGAAGCGCGAAGTGCAGATCCTGCGCTGCCTGCTGGCCGGCCAGTCGAACAAGGCCATCGCGCGCAACCTGCACATCACGGAATCGACCGTGAAGATGCACTTCAAGAACGTGATGCGGAAGATCAACGCGCAGAACCGCACCCAGGCGGCGGTGTGGGCGATCCAGAACGGGCTTTCGCCGCTGGTGTCGGCGTAGGGGTATGGTCGCAGCGGCGATGCCCCCTCCCTTCCCATGCTTTCGCATGGGCCCCTTCCCTCCCCCGCTGAAAGCGGGGGAGGGTTAGGGAGGGGGCATAAGCGCCCCCCTACTCCGCCGCGTGGCGATGGCCGGCGTGGCGGCCTTCGCAGAATTCCTCGATCATCTTGCGGCAGAAGGCCGGAATGTCGTCGGGCTTGCGCGAGGTGACCAGACCATGGTCGGTCACCACCTGCTCGTCGACCCAGGTCGCGCCCGCGTTGCGCAGGTCGGTCTGCAGTGACGGCCAGGAGGTCATCCGCTTGCCGCGCACGCCGCCGGCGTCGATCAGCGTCCAGGGACCGTGACAAATAGCGGCGATGGGACGATCCGAAGTCACGAAGCTCTTCACGAACTCGATCGCCTTCGGCTCCAGCCGCAGGCTGTCCGGGTTCATCACGCCGCCCGGCAGCATCAGCGCGTCGTAGCGGCCGGCATCGGCCTGGTCGAGCGTCACGTCGACATCGACCTTGTCGCCGCGGTCATGATGGTTCCAGCCCTGGATTTGCCCGCTTTTCGGGGCGACCACATGCACGGTGGCACCGGCATTGCGCAGGGCCTTCACCGGTTCGGTCAGTTCCACCTGTTCGAAGCCGTCGGTGGCGAGAACGGCCACGGTCTTTCCATTGAGGTTCCGAGCCATGGAGGGGCCTCCTTCGCTGTTGGTCATGCCGCAGCAACCGGATTACCCCTGCATCGTTCCCTGGGAACCGTCCCGCAATTCCCATGTTGATTGTGACATACGAGACACACATCAGCGAAGGGAGCCCGAATCATGAGGTTCCAGACCCTGTTGGCCGGCCTTGCGCTGGCAGCGACCCTGCCATTCGCCCACATCGAGTCGGTCCAGGCCGCCGATCCGCGCGCCGGCGACGATCTTGTCGGGCTCGAAGTGACCGGTCTGCTCGGCGAAGAACTGGGCCAGATCGTTTCCGTTTCGCCAAGCGCCGACGGCAAGGACACCAGCATCCTGGTCGAGGCCAGCGGCATGCTGGATGTCGGCCACCGCTTCTTCACCGTCCGCCGCTCGCAACTGGCGCCGGGCGAGGACGTGGACACCGTCACCTATAAGAAGACCGCGAAGGACGTGATCCGCCGCATCCACAACGACACTCAGGTCGCGGAGCGCTGAACCGGCGCCCCGCGTACCGCCAGGCCGCTCAGGCCGGTTCGTCGGGGTGGCAGGGTTTGCAGCCGGTGGGCCAGGGCTCGCCCAGATCCTCCACCACCATACGCCAGGACTCCCCGTCCAGGCGGACGCAGCCGCCGCCGGCGAAATGCAGGGCGATCCCGCCCTCCATCGTCTCCATCGACAGCAATTCCAGGATCCGGCCGCGGTCCTTCAGGTCGAAGCCGCGCAGCTTGGCACCGGTCACCCCGTCCACCCGCACGCCGCAATGGACCCGCTCGTAGGGTGCCAGATCGTCGTCGTCGGCGGCGGGGCCGGGGCGCGGGCGGTCGGCGGCCTCCCAGCGGAAGCGGTTGACGACCATGACGAACCGCTTGTCGTCAGGCTGGAAGCACATGTCGCCGACCGGAAGGATGGCGTCCTGCAGGCAGGCGGAGACGACCTTCAGGTCCTCCTCGTCTTCGGCACGCAGGCGGATCGGGGTCATGGCTGAGGCCGTCATGGTCGTGGGCACCTCTCGGGGAATGGCCAACCTTATCGGGATGGTGGGAGGGGCGCCCCCGCCGCTTACTCGTCGCCGCCGTGGATGCGTTCGATCTCCGCACCGCAGGCTGCCAGCTTCTCCTCCACCCGCTCATAGCCGCGGTCGAGGTGGTAGACGCGGTTGACCATCGTCTCCCCCTCCGCCGCCAGCCCGGCGAGCACCAGCGACACCGAAGCGCGCAGGTCCGTCGCCATCACGGGCGCACCGGTCAGCCGCTCCACACCGCGCACCAGGGCCGACGAGCCGTGGACCGTGATCCGCGCACCCATGCGGGTCAGCTCCGGCGCGTGCATGAAGCGGTTCTCGAAGATCGTTTCCGTGATCATCGCCGCGCCCTTCGCCGTGCACATCAGGGCCATCATCTGGGCCTGAAGGTCGGTGGGGAAGCCCGGGAACGGCTCGGTCATCACATCGACGCCGTGCAGTTCGCCGTTCGCGCGCGACACGCGGATCCCGTTCTCGATCTCCTCGAAGGCGACGCCGGCCGGAGCCAGCGCCTTGACCGCCGCTTTGATCAAATCGAGACGGGTGTTCATGATGTCAAGACGGCCGCCGGTGATCGCCGCGGCCATCGCGTAGGTGCCGGTCTCGATGCGGTCGGCAACCACCATGTGGCGGGCGCCGTGCAGCCGGTCGACGCCCTCGACCACCAGCCGGTCGGTGCCGATGCCGGTGATCTTCGCCCCCATCTTGACCAGGCATTCGGCGAGGTCGGTCACTTCCGGCTCGCGCGCGGCGTTGACCAGAATGGTGGTGCCCTTGGCCAGGGTGGCGGCCATCAGCAGGTTCTCGGTCGCGCCGACCGACACCTTGGGGAAGACATATTCCGCACCGCGCAGGCCGCCGGCCGGAGCCTTGGCGACGATGTAGCCCGCCTCGATCCGGATGTCGGCGCCCATCGCCTCCAGACCCTTGATGTGCAGGTCCACCGGACGCGCGCCGATGGCGCAGCCGCCGGGCAGCGACACCTTGGCCTCGCCGCAGCGGGCCAGCAGCGGACCCAGCACCAGCACACTGGCGCGCATCTTGCGGACCAGATCGTAGGGGGCGGTGGTGTTGGTGATGTCGCGCGCGGTGAAGTCCACGGCGCGTCCGGCGCAATCGCCGCCGGCCCCGGCCATGTGGATCGCCACGCCATGCTGCAACAGAAGATTGCAGAGCGTGTTGATGTCGGCCAGGATCGGCAGGTTGGTCAGCGTCAGCGTCTCGTCGGTGAGAAGCGACGCCGTCATCAGCGGCAGGGCGGCGTTCTTGGCGCCACCAACGGTGATGGAGCCGTTCAGCGGGCGGCCGCCGCGGATGCGGATCTTGTCCATGGACCTGTTTCTTTCGCAGATACGCTCTGACGAGCGATCGGAGTTAGGAGTGCTCAGAGCCGGGGCAGCGTGACGCCCTTCTGCCCCATGTATTTGCCGGACTTGTCGGCGTAGGACACCTCGCACACGCTGTCGCCCTTCAGGAACAGGAACTGGCACAGCCCCTCGTTCGCATAGACCTTGGCGGGCAACGGCGTGGTGTTGGAGATCTCCAGCGTGACGTGGCCTTCCCACTCCGGCTCCAGCGGGGTGACGTTCACGATCAGGCCGCAGCGGGCATAGGTGCTCTTGCCCAGGCAGATGACCAGAACGTCGCGCGGGATGCGGAAATATTCCACCGTGCGGGCCAGCGCGAAGCTGTTCGGCGGAATGATGCAGACGTCGGTCTTGCGGTCGACGAAGCTCGAATCGTCGAAACGTTTGGGATCGACGATGGCGTTGTCGACGTTGGTGAAGATCTTGAACTCGTCGGCGACCCGGGCGTCGTAGCCGTAGGACGACACGCCGTAGGAAATCACGCCTTCGCGCTTCTGGGTCTCGACGAAGGGCTCGATCATGCCCTTGGTCTCGGCCATCTCGCGGATCCAGCTGTCCGGCATGATGCCCATCGCGGGGGTACTCCTTGGCGTATCGATTGGGTGGAGGGGTGGTGAGGCTGGTTTGTAGCCGAGCGCGCGGCGAGGCTCAAGAAAAGCCGGGCCGCTTGTGGTGCATGGACGGTTCTTTATCACGGCGCTGGTCTTCCGCGCGCTCGCGGCTAAGCTTCGCCCCATGACACAGAGCTTCATCCTGTCCGTGACGGACACCCCCGCCCCGGCCGACCTGGCCGGCGTCTTCGACGGCCTGCGCGCCTACAACGAGGCATCGCTCGGCCGCGCCTATGACCGCCGCGATCTTGTGGTCGTCGCCCGCGATGCCGACGGCGCGCTGAAGGGCGGGCTGGTCGGCTACACCAATTGGGACTGGCTGTATGTCGACCTGTTGTGGGTGGACGACTCCACGCGCGGCAGCGGTCTCGGCGGCCGGTTGCTGGCAGCGGCGGAGGCAGAGGCCAAAACCCGCGGCTGCCGCTGGTCGCGGCTCTACACTTACGACTTCCAGGCGCCGGGCTTCTACCCGAAGCAGGGCTATCAGGTGTGGGCGGAGATGGAGGGCTATCCACCGGAACACAAGCAGATCTGGTTCAAGAAGGAACTGGCCTGAGCGAGAGTGCCCTCTCCCGGGTCGGGAGAGGGACTATTCCCCCCGCTGCCGCGCCTGTTCCTTGCGCTTGCGCAGGTTCTCGCGCAAGCGGGCGGCGAGGCGCTCATCACGCTCTTTCGCCACCGGCTTCGGCTTCACCGGAGCCGGCGGTGTGTTCAGCGTCTCGGCGGTGTCGTCCATCGGCGCGGCTCCGCAACCAGCCTCACAGGCGGGTGTCAGTGGTCGGAATGGTGCAGGATCTCATCACGCAGGCCGGTGTCATAGCTGACGCCGGTGGCGGTCAGGATCGCGGCGCCGGGGGTGCGCTTCACGATGCCCTTGCGCTCCAGGATGGTCCAGACCGCGTCGTTCTGCAGTCCGGTGGCATCCTTGGCGGCGACCACGGCATGGCCGAGGTGGAAGTGGTTGCCATGGGCATGCGGCAGCGAGGTGATCTGGAAACCACCCTCATCGCCTTCGGCCGGCGCGTTCTCCAGACGGGCGATCTCCTGCAGAAGAGTCAGGGTGCGCAGCTGCAGCGGGTTCAGGTTCAGCGGATTCTTCTTCGGGGGCATCGATGGTCTCATCGGTCCTGGTGTGTCGCGGTCGCGCAGTAGACCGGCAGGGCGGATCGGCTGTCAAGCGTGCGAACCGGTCACAAGATACCCGTGGATGGAGGCTGGCGCGCCAACCACCGCTGGGGCATAAGACCGTCGGACCATAGTCATAAGGGTGTCGGACCATGACCATCCTCGTTACCGGGGCAGCCGGCTTCATCGGATCGCATGTCGCGGCGGCTCTGCTGGACCGCGGGGAGAGCGTGCTCGGCCTCGACAACCTGAACGACTATTATGCGGTGGCACTGAAGGAGGCGCGGCTGGCGCGTCTGACCGGCCGGCCCGGCTTCCGCTTCATCAGGGCCGACATCTCCGACCGCGCGACGGTGGAGGGGCTGTGGCCGCAGTTCGGCGATGTGACGGGCGTGGTCCATCTGGCGGCACAGCCCGGCGTGCGCTATTCGATCGAGAACCCCTATGCCTATGTCGACGCCAACGTCACCGGTCAGGTGACGCTGCTGGAGGCGGCGCGGCGCATGCCGGGGCTGAAGCATTTCGTCTACGCTTCGACCTCCTCGGTCTATGGCGCCAACCGCAAGATGCCATTTTCGGTGGAGGACCGGGTGGACAGCCCGGTTTCGGTCTATGCTGCCACCAAGAAGGCGGCGGAGATGCTGGCCTTCACCTACAGCCATCTCTACCAGATGCCGATGACCGGCCTGCGCTTCTTCACCGTTTACGGCCCGTGGAGCCGCCCGGACATGGCGACCTGGCTGTTCGCCGACGCCATCACCGCCGGCCGGCCGATCCGCGTCTTCAACGGCGGCAAGATGAAGCGCGACTTCACCTATATCGACGACATCGTCGCCGGCGTGCTGGCCGCCCTCGACCGCCCGGCCCCGGTCGATGCGGAGACCGGCGCCCCGCACCGCGTCTTCAACCTCGGCAACAACCGGTGCGAGGAGCTGATGCGCTTCATAACCGTGCTGGAGCAGGCTTTCGGCCGCGAGGCCGTCAAGGTGATGGAGCCGATGCAGGCCGGCGACGTGCAGGAGACCGCCGCCGACATCGAATTGAGCCGTCAGGTGCTGGGCTTCGAACCGAAGACCCCGATCGAGATCGGCCTGCCCCGCTTCGTGGAGTGGTACAAGGGCTATCACAAGCTCTGAGCCTTCCCCTCTCCCCCACCGTCCGAGCCATCATGACCTCCACCGCCTATTCGTCCGCGCTGATCGGCGTCTTCCTGCTGTGCCTGGCTGTCGGCTGGTACCTGTCGACGCGGGTGCTGCGCTATCTGCTCGCCAGCAGCATCATGGACATCCCGAACGAGCGGTCGAGCCATCAGGCACCCACCCCGCGCGGCGGCGGCTGGGCGGTGATGCTGACAGTGGTGCCGGTCTTCGCCATCGCCGGGATCGCCTTCGGCCGGCCGCTGGAGACCGGGGCGGTTCTGCTGGGCACGCTGGCGCTGATGGGGGTGTCGTGGATGGACGACCGCCGCACCCTGTCGCCGCTGCTGCGGCTGGCGGTGCAGGCGCTGGCGGTGGCGTTCGGGCTGCTGGCGCTGCCGTCCGACCAGCTGGTGTGGCAGGGCTGGCTGCCCTGGGGGCTGGACCGGGCGGCGACGGCCTTCCTGTGGCTGTGGTTCGTCAACCTCTACAATTTCATGGACGGGATCGACGGGCTGGCCGGCAGCGAAACCATCCTGATCGGCGGCGGCGTGGCGCTGGTGTCGCTGGTGATGGGCGATTTCGGGCTGACCGGAGTCGCCGGGTCGGCGCTGGCCGGGGCGGCGGCGGGGTTCCTGACCCACAATTGGCGGCCGGCCCGCATGTTCATGGGCGATGTCGGCAGCATCCCGCTCGGCCATATCCTGGCCTTCCTGCTGGCCTCGCTGGCGGCGCGCGGCGATTGGGCGGCGGCGCTGATCCTGCCCGCCTATTACCTGACCGACGCCACCATCACCCTGCTGCGCCGGCTGTTGCGCGGCGAGAAGATCTGGCAGGCCCACCGCGAGCACTTCTATCAGAAGGCCGCCAAGGGTGCGGGCCGGCATGATCGGGTGGTGCTGACCATCATCGGTTACAGCCTCGTCCTCGTCGCCGCCGCGCTGGCCGCCGGGACCTTCGGCGCCTGGACGCTGGCGCCGGGCGCGGTCACCGTCGCGCTGCTGCTGGCGACACTGACGCGCATGTCGAAAGCCTGATTCCATGACCACCGCCTTCCTCGACCTCTCCGTCGTCCTCTACCACCCCGATCCGGACCTGCTGGCCCGCTCCCTCGACACCATCGGTGCCGCGGCCGACCGGCTGGCCGAGGGAACCGGGGTGCAGACCCGGCTGTGGATCATCGACAATGGCGCACCGGAGGGCAGCGATCCGGCGTCGAACCCGTTCCGGCCGCTGTTGGACCGCTATGCCGAGGCCGGCCGGCCGCCGGTGACGCTGATCGCCGGACATGGCAACGTCGGCTACGGCGCCGGGCACAATCTGGCGATCCGGCAGGGCGACGCGCCTTACCATCTGATCCTGAACTACGACATCCTGCTGGAGCCCGACGCGCTGCTGGCCGGCTGGCGCTATATGGAGGCGCACCCGCGCACGGTGCTGCTGACGCCCAAGGTGTTCGGCCCGTCGGGGGAGCAGGAATTCCTGTGCAAGCGGCGGCCGACCGTGCTGGATCTGGGCCTGCGCGCCTTCGCTCCGGCCTCGGTCAAGCGGATGTTCGCCAAGCGGCTGAACCGCTACGAAATGCGCGACGTCACCGGCGACAGCGTCGTCACCGGGCTGGAGCAGGTCAGCGGCGCCTTCATGCTGTTCCGGCGCGACGCGCTGACCCGGCTGGGCGGGTTCGACGACGGCTATTTTCTGTATTTCGAGGATTTCGACCTGTCGCGCCGGGCGATGGCGCTCGGCGAGATCGCCTATGTGCCGGACGTGCGCATGGTGCATTTCGGCGGCAAGGCGGCGCGCAAGGGCAGCGCGCATATCCGCATGTTCGCCCGCTCCGCCCTACGCTTTTTCAACACCCACGGATGGCGGCTGGTCTGAGCTGTGCGACTTCCGCAGCCCCGGCCGGCCGCGGGTCTTCAGCAGCAGCGGGTTCCAGGCGATCATCCGGGCGACCTGCCCCAGCGTCGCCTTGCGGTCGCGTTGGATGATGCGGCGCTTGGCCATCATGCCCGGCAGCCCGCGCAGCGCATCGCGGATGCCGCGGCCGATGGCGCCGGTGCGCCCGCTGCCCAGGCTGCGGAACACCAGATAGACCACCAGCAGCGCATGGCCGGCGAAGGCCAGAGGCAGCAGCGGCAGCGGCATGTTCTTCACCATCGTCCACACCAGATTGCGGACGCCGTGATACTGGGCGAAGGTGCCGTACTGCTTGGACACGCCGCTGCTGACATGCTCCACGACCGCGTCGCCGACCTGAACCGCCGGGCCGCCGTTGAGCCGGATGCGGAAGCCGAGGTCGACATCCTCGCAATAGCAGAAGAAGTCCTCGTCGAAGCCGCCGACGGCTTCGAAATAGTCGCGCCGGTACATGGCGGCCGCGGCGCAGGGTGAGAAGACTTCGCCGCTGTAATAGGGCGGCTTCAGCACGCGGCGGTAATTGACCCGCCAAGCGAAGCCGAAAATGGAATACTGGTCCCCCTCGCCATCGATCATGCGGGGGTCGTGCGAGAACAGCTGGGTCGAGCCGAACATCGCCACGTCGGGCTGCGCATGGGCGGCGGCCTGCAGCCGCTCCATCCAGTCGCGGCGCGGAAAGGCGTCGGGATTCAGCGTGACGATCCAGGGGACGGTAGCACCGGCGGCGCCGATGTTGTTGGCCTTGGCGAAGCCGACGTTGCTGTCCATCCGGACCATGCGGAAACGCGGATCGGCGGGCAGGACGATGCCGTCGACGTCCTTCGAGGCATTGTCGACGATCACCACCTCGAAGGCAGGATCGGTCTGGTCGAGCAGACAGCCAATGACGCGGTTGACGAACTCGGCGCAGTTAAAGCTGACGATGATGATCCGGCTGTGCCGATCATTTGCACCGTCCACAATGTGTGACATGTCTTGGTAGCGTCCTTATTCACGCGTCCCTATTCAGCTTATAGCCATTCCCACCACCAACCGAAAGCCGGAAAAGGGTTCTGGGACTTTGCGCCGTGGCGCCACCCGGCCAAACCGGATACTAAGGCATGGTTCAGTCCATGACACAATACCAGCACGGACATTCCAGCCCATGCGCGTTCTTCTGACCGGCGCCACCGGCTTCGTCGGCCGCCACACCGTCCCGCTGCTGGCTGCCCGCGGACACCGGGTGCGCGCCGCCCTGCGCAGCGCCAAGGAAGGCCCGTGGGAGCCGGCGGTGGTCGGCGACATCGGCCCCGACACCGACTGGAGTGCCGCGCTGGACGGTGTCGATGCGGTGATCCACATGGCGGCCCGCGTCCATGTGATGCGCGACAAGGCTGCCGACCCGCTGGCGGAGTTCCGCCGCGTCAACACCGCCGGCACCGTCCGGCTGGCGGAGCAGGCGGCCGCCGCCGGGGTGAAGCGCTTCGTCTTCCTCAGCAGCATCAAGGCGATGGTCGACGAAAGCCGCCCCACCCCGCTGGACGATGCGACGCCGCCCGACCCGCACAGCCCCTATGGCATCTCAAAGCTGGAGGCCGAGCGGGCGCTGGCCGCGATTTCCGCGCGCACCGGCATGGAGGTTGCGGTGATCCGCCCGCCGCTGGTCTACGGCCCCGGTGCCGCCGGCAACATGCGGGCGCTGGTGAAGCTGGTGGCGACCGGACTGCCGCTGCCGCTCGGCGGGATCCACAACCGGCGCAGCCTGATCTATGTCGGCAACCTCGCCGACGCGGTGGTGACGGTGCTGGAGCACCCCGACGCCGGCGGGCAGACCTTCCTGGTCCAGGATGGCGAGCCGGTATCGACCGCCGATCTGGTGCGCGCCATCGCCGCCGCGCTGGGCCGACCGGCACGGCTGGTCCCTGTGCCGCGTGGCCTGATGGCGCTGGGGGCCGCCCTGACCGGCACGCGCGCGGTGTTCGACCGGCTGGCCGGAACGCTGACGGTGGATGACGGCCCCATCCGCAAAAGGCTCGGCTGGCGCCCGCCCCATGACCTTGCGTCCGGGTTGCGCGCCACCGCGGAATGGTTCAAAGCTTCCCACGGCTGATTAACCGGCCGGATCGGCGATGGCCGGCTTCGGCCCCCGGTTCTCATGGCCGAACGAATGAACAAGGTTGAGCGGCATGCGTATCCCGTCCGCACGGGCATTCCTAGTTTTCCTGCATGATCTGGTGATGACCGGGGTGGCCCTGGTCGTCGCCCTGTACCTGCGGGTGGGCGGCTCCGCCTTCGGTTTGTATTTCGATGCGCTGGTCATTGCGCTGCCGACGCTGGTCGGCATTTCGGCGGCGGTCTTCGTGCTGTTCGGGCTGTACCGCGGCATCTGGCGCTACGCCTCCATTCCCGACCTGATGCAGGTGGTGCGCGCCGTCACGGTGGCGGTGCTGTGCTTCGTCCTGGCGATGTTCCTGCTGACGCGCGCGGAGCTGCTGCCACGCTCCCTGCCGCCGATCCTGTGGCTGGTGCAGATGCTCCTCCTCGGCGGGCCGCGCTTCGCCTACCGCTTCATGAAGGACCGCCGTTTCAGCTGGGCCGAGGCGGTGGAGGGCGTGCCACGCATCCCCGTCCTGCTGCTGGGTGTCGGCGATGCGGCGGAGCTGTTCATCCGCTCGCTCGACCAGCCCGGGCAGTCGGCCTACCGCGTCGTCGGCATCCTGGACGACAAGGGCCGTCGCATCGGCCATGCCGTGCGCGGCGTGCCGGTCCTGGGTGGCCCCGACGATCTGGAGCAGGTGGTCCGCACGCTGGAACGCAAGGGTGAACGGCCGCAACGGCTGATCATCACCAAGGGCAACGCCGAGCTGAAGGGCGCGATGCTGCGCAGCCTGCTCGACCGGGCGGAGGCGCAGGGGCTGGTCATGTCCCGCCTGCCCAGCCTGACCGAGTTCAAGTCGGCTCTCGGCGAAGGCAAGGGCGTGGAGGTGCGGCCCATCGCGCTGGAGGATCTGCTGGGCCGGCCGCAGGCGGTGCTGGACCGCGGCGCCATCTCCGGGTTGATCGGCGGGCGGCGGGTGATCGTCACCGGCGCCGGCGGCACCATCGGCAGCGAACTGGTCCGCCAGATCGCCACGCTGGGGCCGGAGCGGCTGATCCTGCTCGATGCCGGGGAGTTCAACCTCTACACCATCGAGATGGAAGTGCGGGAGAGGTTCCCCGACCTCGACACCCGCGCGGTGATCGCCGACGTGCGCGACCGCGACCGCGTCATGCGCCTGTTCCAGGATGAACATCCGACTCTGGTCTTCCATGCCGCGGCGCTCAAGCATGTGCCGCTGGTGGAGGCCAATCCGTGCGAGGGCGTGCTGACCAACGTCATCGGCACCCGCAACGTGGCGGACGCCGCGCGCGCCGCCGGCTGCCTCGCCATGGTGTTGATCTCCACCGACAAGGCGATCCGCCCGACCAGCGTCATGGGGGCCGCCAAGCGCTTCGCCGAGACCTACTGCCAGGCGCTGGACGTCCTGCCGCCGCGCGACGGGACGGAGCATGCCACCCGCTACATGACCGTGCGCTTCGGCAATGTGCTGGGCTCCTCCGGCTCGGTGGTGCCGCTGTTCACCCGCCAGCTGGCAAATGGCGGCCCGCTGACCGTCACCCACCCCGACATGCGCCGCTATTTCATGACGGTGCGCGAGGCGGTGGAACTGGTGCTGCAGGCCTCTGCCCACGGCGCTACTCGTGCGGAGGATCGCGGCAAGATCCTGGTGCTGGACATGGGCGAACCGGTGAAGATCGCCGACCTCGCCCGCCAGATGATCCGGCTGGCCGGCTACCGGCCGGGCGTCGACATCGAGATCGCCTATACCGGCCTGCGCCCCGGCGAGAAGCTGTTCGAGGAAATCCTGACCGCGGCCGAGGCGCCGAGCCGCACCGAGGCCGACGGCGTCTTCCTCGCCTCCCCCCGGCTGATCGACTACGCGCTGATCAACCGCGCGGTGGGCGAGCTGGAGGCGGCGGCACGGGCCGGCGACGGCGAGCGGGTTCTGTCGATCCTGGGCACCGTGGTGCCCGATTTCCGCGCCGAGGCGGTGCTTCCGTCCGCTGCGACGCAGGCGTGATTCGGGCACTTATTCGGGGCGCGAAAAAAAGTGGGTCGCGGGGTGATTTTAAGCGCTTGCATCCCCCAAAGGCCTGTGGCATAACCCGCGCCACTTCGGGGGGCGGCCAAGCCTGGACGCCTCACCCGGACGCATCGCCCCGGCGATGATCGGTTATCGGGGCTGCCGTAGCTCAGTGGTAGAGCACTCCCTTGGTAAGGGAGAGGTCGAGAGTTCAATCCTCTCTGGCAGCACCATTCCTCCGATCCTGTAATCAGGCGTTCGTATCCGGCGCTGCCGTAGCTCAGTGGTAGAGCACTCCCTTGGTAAGGGAGAGGTCGAGAGTTCAATCCTCTCTGGCAGCACCATCCTCCTCTTTTAAAAACTCCCTTAAAAAAATCAGCGCATCGCTTCCTTGACCTTGCCGCCGAAAGGCCGCAAGAAACGCGCGCAACCGCTTTGCGGTAGCAGGTTCGTTTCGGGAGGATGTCACCATGGCCGGCAACAGCTTCGGCACGCTTTTCCGCTTCACCACCTGGGGCGAGAGCCACGGTCCGGCCATCGGCGTCGTCGTCGACGGCTGCCCGTCGCTGATCGACCTTGTTGCGGAAACCGACATCCAGCCCTGGATGGACAAGCGCCGTCCCGGCCAGTCGCGCTACACCACCCAGCGCCAGGAACCCGATCAGGTGAAGATCCTGTCCGGCGTGTTCGAGGGCAAGACGACCGGCACGCCGATCTCCCTGCTGATCGAGAACACCGACCAGCGCTCCAAGGACTACAGCGACATCGCCGGCAAATTCCGCCCCGGCCATGCCGATTACACCTACTGGCAGAAATACGGCATCCGCGATTACCGCGGCGGTGGACGCTCCTCGGCGCGGGAAACCGCCTGCCGGGTCGCTGCAGGCGCGGTGGCGCGCAAGGTTCTGGGCTCCGCCATCCAGGTGCGCGGCGCGCTGGTGCAGATCGGTCCGCACAAGATCGACCGCAGCCGCTGGGACTGGGCTGAGATCGACAACAATCCCTTCTTCTGCCCCGACCCGGTCGCGGCCACCCAGTGGGCCGAGTATCTCGACGGCATCCGCAAGAGCGGCTCGTCGGTCGGCGCGGTGGTGGAGCTGGTGGCGTCCGGCGTGCCGGTGGGGCTGGGCGACCCGCTCTATGACAAGCTGGACAGCGACCTCGCCTGCGCGATGATGACCATCAACGCGGTGAAGGGTGTCGAGATCGGCAACGGCTTCGCCGCCGCGGAACTGACCGGCGAGTTGAACGCCGACGAGATGCGCATGGGCGCCGACGGCCAGCCGCAGTTCCTGTCGAACAATGCCGGCGGCATCCTGGGCGGCATCTCCACCGGTCAGGACATCGTCTTGCGTTTCGCGGTGAAGCCGACCAGCTCGATCCTGACGCCGCGCCAGACGGTCGACACCGCCGGCAACGACACCGACATCCTGACCAAGGGCCGCCACGACCCCTGCGTCGGCATCCGCGCCGTCCCCGTGGGCGAGGCGATGATGGCCTGCGTGCTGGCCGACCATTTGCTGCGGCGCCGGGCGGAACGGCGGGAGTGATCGCTCCAAACATGCCCCCTCCCCATCCCTCCCCCGCTTCGCGAGAGAGGGGGCAGGACCTTTGTGAGCGTGGATCGACCGAGAAGCGGCGGAGTTCCCTCTCCCGCGGAACGCGGGGGAGGGTTAGGGAGGGGGCAAGACTCTTCGCCACCCAACTGACCCCCACACCACAGGACCACCCCATGCCCGCCCTCCGCCACGGACAGCGCATGATCCTCGCCCTGGCGATGCTGATCGCCGCCCCCGCGGTCGCGGCGGCCGACAAGCCTTTCCAGGAATTCGACGAGACCTTCAAGTCCTGGAAGCTCTATTGCCAGCTCTGGACCGGCACGCGGCAGGTGGAGTGCGAGCTGACCGCCCGCGGCACCAACGACCGCACCGCCCGGCTGGTCTGGCTGCGCTCGACCGAAAAATGGCGCGAGGGGCTGCGCTTCCGCGTCTCCGCCGAATCGCTGGACCTCGACAAGTTGGTGCGGGTCTGGGCCGACCGGGCGGTGTTCAAGCCCGATTCCCCCTGCAAGCCCTACCGGTATGAGACCAACACCTGCGCCGTGATCGATCCCGACATCAACCGCCGCATGGTGGAGAAGATGGCGCCGGCGCCGGAGGTGTCCATCGTCGGGCAGTCGCCGGCCGGCGAGAAGACCGAGGTGCGCTTCCCCCTCGCCGGCTTCCGCGACGCGCTGGAGCGCAGCGACGCCATCCGCGCGATGGTTGGCAGACCGTGGGCGACGAGCCCTGACGGCGATTGATCCCTATATAGCCCTACCAGCGACAAGAACCGACGGACCGCCCGCCCAGTGACCGACAGCCATTTCCCCAGCAAGGACGCCATCCTCGCCTTCATCCGGTCCAGCACCACCCCGGTCGGCAAGCGCGAGATCGCCCGCGCCTTCAAGCTGTCGGGATCGGCCGACCGCGAGACGCTGAAGGACCTGCTGCGCGAGTTGGAGGCCGACGGCGCGGTGGAGCGTGGCCGCAACAAGCGCATGGCCCCGCCGCAGGCGCTGCCCGCCGTCGCCGTGCTGCTGGTCACCGGCGCCGATGCGGACGGTGAGTTGTCGGCCCGCCCGCTGACCTGGACCGGCGAGGGCGACCCGCCGCGCATCTTCCTGCTGCCGGAAAAGAAATCGCGGGGGGAGGACAGGCCGCTGGCGGTCGGCGACACGCTGCTGGCGAAGCTCGCCCGCATCAACGACGGCCTCTATGAGGCGCGCGTCATTCGCCGCATCGATGGTGAGCGCGAAGGCCGCATCCTCGGCGTCTACCGGCCGAGCGCCGATGGCGGGCGCATCCACCCGACCGACCGCCGCCACAAGACCGAATTCCTGGTGCTGCCGCCCAACCGCGGCGAGGCCGAAGCGGGTGACCTCGTCTTCGCCGACATCCTGCCGGCCGGGCGCGCCGGCCAGCCGCAGGCCCGCGTGGTGGAGCGTCTCGGCTCCACCGACGAGCCGCGCGCCTTCAGCCTGATCGCCATCCACGCCCACGGCATCCCCACCGCCTTCCCGCATGCCGCACTGCGCGAGGCGGAGTTGGCTGCGGTTCCGGCGCTGATGCAGCGGGAGGATCTGCGCGACATCCCGCTGGTGACCATCGACGGCGCCGACGCCCGCGACTTCGACGATGCAGTGTGGGCGGAGCCGGACAGCGACCCTGAGAACCCGGAAGGCTGGCACCTGATCGTCGCCATCGCCGACGTGTCCTATTACGTACGTCCTGGATCGGCGCTGGACCGGACGGCGTACGAGCGCGGCAACTCGGTGTACTTTCCCGACCGTGTCGTGCCGATGCTGCCGGAGGCGCTGTCGAACGGCCTGTGCTCGCTCCGGCCGGGGGAGGACCGCGCCTGTCTGGCCTTCCACCTGTGGATCGACCGCAACGGTGTGCTGATCCGGCATCGGCTGGTCCGCGGACTTATGCGGTCGGCGGCACGGCTGACCTATGAACAGGTGCAGGATTGCCACGACGGCCGACCGGACGAGGAAACGGCGCCGCTGACCGACGGCGTCATCGCTCTGCTGTTCGGCGCGTACGCCCGTCTCGCCGCCGCCCGCGCCAAGCGCGGCACGCTGGAACTGGACCTGCCCGAACGCCGGGTGCGGATCGACGAGCGCGGCCGGGTCGCCGAGATCGCCCGGCGCGAGCGCCACGACAGCCACCGGCTCATCGAAGAGTTCATGATCGCCGCCAACGTCGCGGCGGCGGAGGTGCTGGAGGGGCGCAGCATGCCCGGCCTCTATCGCATCCACGACCGCCCCTCGATGGACAAGATGGAGGCGCTGCGCGGCTTTCTGGCGGAGATCGGCCATCCGCTGGTCAAGAGCGCCGACCTGACGCCCAGCCACTTCACCCGCATCCTGCGCAAGGTGGAAGGCACCTCGCACGCGCCGCTGGTCAGCGAGGTGATCCTGCGCGCCCAGGCCCAGGCCGCCTACAGCCCGGACAACATCGGCCATTTCGGACTGGCGCTGCACCGCTACGCCCATTTCACCTCGCCGATCCGCCGCTATGCCGACCTGATCGTCCATAGGGCGCTGATCCGCACGCTGGGGCTGGGCGTCGGCGGGCTGGACGACGAGACGCTGGGCCGGCTGGCGGAGATCGGCGAGCATCTGTCCGGCACCGAACGCCGTGCCGCGGTGGCGGAGCGCGACGCGGTGGACCGCTACACCGCCGCCTTCCTGGCCGACCGCGTGGGGGAGCGCTTCAGCGGCCGCATTTCCGGCGTCAGTCGCTTCGGGCTGTTCGTCCGGCTGGACGAAAGCGGCGCCGACGGCCTGATTCCAGTCAGCAGTCTGCCCGACGACAGGTACGATCACGACGAGGCCGCACACGCGCTGGTCGGGCAGCGTACGGGGCGGACGTACCGCCTCAGCAGCCCGGTCAAGGTGGTGCTGGTGGAGGCCGATCCGGTCAGCGGCAGCACGCTCTTCCGGCTGGCCGACTCGGCGTGACGACCGGGGAGCCGCTGACGCCGTTGCATAATGGCAACGCTTGAGCAATGTGGCCGAATCGTGGCTCGGCCAAGCTTTGGCCACATCTGCACCATACCAGCGTGACCTTGACGACACAGAATCGGACAATCCGCGACATTGTGGTGCGGCCCGCAATTTTGTCCCGCCCGACCTCCTAAACGAAGGTGTATCTATCACCCATCCGGGATCGGCAACATCCTCGTCCGGTCCGGCTGCAGGAAAGGGAGGCCGCGGTTCGCCCCATGGCCCAGTTCGATCACAACCTGTGCGATCACGGCGTGTGCGATCAGAATGCACCGCCCCAAATGCCGCCTTTCCGCATCCCCGCGATGTCGAACATGGCGCGCCGCCTGAGTCGTTCGTTCCGCCATCTCGCGTTCCAGCTTCCCGCCGCAGCCCTTTTCGCCACCACCGCCTTTGCCGGGCCGCCGCAGGTCGCGATCGCCGCGCCGCCGCCCCCGGTGACGGAGCAGGTCTTCACCGTCGGCTTCGGCAAGATCGCCGAGGTCTATCTGGACCCGGTTTCCTTCGACCGGCTGGGAATGGATGGGCTGAAGGGTCTGAGCACCATCGACCCGTCGGTGACGGTGGAGCAGACCGGCAACACCGTACGCCTGTACGTGTCGGGCGCGCTGGCGGCGGAGTATGGTGCCGCAACGGACCGCGATGCCGCCGGCTGGGCGGTTCTGACCACCCGCATCATCGACCGCGCCCGCAGCCATTCGCCGATCCTGGCGAAGGCGACGCCGGAGCGGCTGTATCAGGTCGTCTTCGACGGCGTCACCGCCGACCTCGACGGCTATTCCCGCTATACCGGCGTCCAGCGCGCCAGCAACGAGCGCGCCCAGCGCGAAGGCTATGGCGGTGTCGGAATTTCGCTGGACAGCACCGCCAACGGCCGCGTGACGGTGCACGACGTCATGCCGCACAGCCCGGCCGAGCGCGCCGGCATCGTCGACGGCGACCTGCTGCTGGCCATCGACGGCGACCTGACGACGCGGATGACCGCCGCGGACATGCGCGAGCGTCTGCGCGGCCCCACCGGCACCCTGCTCACCCTCACCGTCGCCCGCGACGGCGGCGCCCCCCGCCGGCTGCCCCTGCGCCGTGAGCGGGTGGTGCCGAACACCGTCACCTATTCGCTGTCCGGCGACGTCGGCATCGTCAAACTCGACCGCTTCAACGCCACCACGGCCTCCAGCCTGCGGTCGGCGGTGACCTCCATCCGGCAGGCGGCAGGCCCGACGCTGCAGGGCATGGTTCTGGACCTGCGCGGCAATCCGGGCGGGCTGTTGGACCAGGCGGTCGCGGTGGCCGACCTGTTCATCCGCCGCGGCCGGATCATCTCCACCGAAGGGCGCAACCCCGAAAGCCGCCAGCGCTTCGACGCCAACCCCGATGACATGCTCGACGGGCTGCCGCTGGTGGTTCTGGTCGACGGCCGGTCCGCCTCCTCGGCCGAGGTGGTGGCGTCCGCGCTGCAGGACTCCGGCCGCGCGGTGGTGGTGGGGGCGTCCAGCTACGGCAAGGGCAGCGTCCAGACGGTCAACCGCCTTCCCAACGACGGCGAGCTGTTCCTGACCTGGAGCCGCATCTACACGCCGGCCGGCTACACCCTGCATCGCCAGGGCGTGCAGCCCACCGTCTGCACCAGCCGGGCCGGCCAGACCGATCCGGAGGCGCTGCTGTCCGACCTGCGCGAAGGGCGGCTGCGCCCGGCCCAGATCGCCAGCTGGCGGTCCAAGGCCGCCGACGACGAGCATGCGCTGAACGCCCTGCGCGAAGCCTGCCCGTGGAAGGAACATGAGCCGGAACTGGACCTGAAGGTCGCCATGCGGCTGCTGGCGGAGCCGGCGATGTACCAGCGGGCGGTCGCCTCCGCGGTGGTCAACACCGTGGCGGAGCGCTGAGCGGGCCAAAGGGCGGCGGCGGGGCGGTGGCGCTGTGGCAATTGCCGTCGGACGCCGATTTCACCGCCCATAACGCTTGACATTGCGGCGTCAGACGGTATTTTCCGCCGCTACGACGCCGCCCCCGCCGGGCCGGCGGGGCACGGATTTTTTGTCGGGATCGAGATCATGGCCAAGCAGAACACCGTCCTCATCAAGCTGGTGAGCACGGCAGACACCGGTTTCTTCTACGTCAAGAAGAAGAACCCGAAGAAGACCACCGAGAAGCTGTCGTTCCGCAAGTACGACCCGGTGGCGCGCAAGCACGTCGAGTTCAAGGAAGCCAAGATCAAGTAAGGCTTGTCCGACACTGAGCTGTGCTTCGAATGAACAAGGCCGCCTTTCTGGGCGGCCTTTTCGTTTTTGGGCCGGCGGCCCAGGCGCCACCCTGCATCTTCCACGCCTTTACTGATGCGGCGTCCTGTCGCAGCCGCTATTTGCGGTGACGGCCACACCACGGATGCATGCATTCCAAAAGGGGCGCTCCGGGTGGACACTCTCCGAAAGAT
>NZ_CAMLJP010000103.1 GCF_946480385.1 uncultured Azospirillum sp. | reverse complement strand
TCAGCGGCATCGCCGCGCAAACCAACCTGCTGGCGCTGAACGCCACCATCGAGGCGGCCCGCGCCGGCGAGGCCGGCAAGGGCTTTGCCGTGGTGGCGAGCGAGGTGAAGGCGCTCGCCAGCCAGACCGCGCGCGCCACCGACGAGATCCAGGCCAAGGTGCAGGAGATTCAGCAGACCACCGGCGGCGCTCAGAAGGCCATCGGCAGCATCGGCAAGACCATCGGCCAAATGAGCGAGATCACCACCGCCATCGCCGCCGCCATCGAGGAACAGGCCGCCGCCACCCGCGAGATCGCCTCCAGCGTCACCCAGGCGGCGCAGGGCACCGAGGAGGTGTCGAGCAACATCGCCGGCGTCAGCACCGCCGTCCACGAGACCGGCGACGCCGCCGGCCGCGTCCACGGCACCTCGCAGGAACTGGCGGTCGAGGCCGAGCGCCTGCGCAAGGAGGTGGGGACCTTCATCGCGACGGTGCGGGCGGCGTAGGGGGAGCGCGGCGGGCGGCGGGCCTATCGGCCCAGCGTCTGCCGCACCCACGTCACCAGGGCCGGAAGCGGCATGGCGCCGGCGGTTCGGGCGATTTCGCGGCCATGGTGGACCAGGACCAGCGACGGGATGCTGCGGATGCCGAAGCGGCCGGCGAGGTCGGCAGAAGCCTCGGTGTCGATCTTGGCGAGGCGGACGTGGGGTTCCAGCTGGGCCGCGGCCTGGGCGAAGACGGGGGCCATCATGCGGCAGGGGCCGCACCACTCGGCCCAGAAGTCGATCAGCAGCGGCAGGTCGCTCTTCTCGGCATGCGCGGCGAAGCGGCGGGCGTCGAGCGCCACCGGCTTTCCTTCGAACAGGGCATTGCCGCAACGGCCGCACTTGCCGCCGCCCAGACGGGCCGGAGGCACGCGGTTCAGCGTGTCGCAATGCGGGCAGGCGATGTGCAGGCTGTCGGCGGCTGTGGACGAACCGGGGCCTGTGTAAGACTGGGCGGTGGGCGGCATGGCGGGGCTCCTTCCCCTGGCTGCTTGTCCACCGTCGATGTATGGGGGCGGAGCCGCCCGCTCAAGATGGGCGGGCCTACTCCTGATGGCCCATCAGGCCTTCCAGCTTTGCGAAATCCACATATTGCGTCGGCCGGTCCTTCAACAGGTCCGGGGTCGCCTGGGCATTCTCCCGCGCGCATTCGGCGACGTAGCGGGCCAAGAGGTCGCGCATGACCTCGGCCAGAGGCGTCTGCCGCTGACGTGCGTAATTCTTGGCGACATCTTTGATTCGGCGATCAACGCGCAAAGAGATCGTCGCCTTCTTTGGATGAAACGGATCTCCGATCATGACGATCCCCCACCAATCTTGCTGATCCACGTTAGTTGGATATGCCGGATCGGTGGTGGATACAAGGATCCATGGGAAGGCGGGCGATAAAACTTGGGGATGATAACTTGTGAATTTGTGTGGATAAAATTTCCGCTGGTTTTCTTCTCCACAGAATCTGTGGATAGATGTGTGCGCAATCTCCGAACAGAATCATCCACACCCTTCCGGCTGGCCTGTCCGGCCTGTGGATGAGTGGGTTTGCCTATTTTTTGGGCGGATGAGGCTGCTTCTCCGACCCCGGCCCGCCGACCAGCCGCAGCCGGCCGGCCGGCGACAGGTCGGGCAGGATCGACAGCACGGTTTCCTCGGTCAGTTCGCCGATCTGGCGGCGCTTGGCGCGGGCGGCGGAGGTCGCGGCGCGCAGGGAGTCGAAATCCACAGGCTCGGCCTGGAGCAGGGCGCGCACCCGCTGTCCGGCCTCGCGGTAGTCCTGCGACAGCGCGTCGTAGCGCGGGCGCAGCGGCTCGAAGGCGGCGCGCAGGACGGCGGCGTCGGCATTGGACAGGTCGGCCGCCACATGCTCGACGAAACGGTCCGGCATCGGCCTGTAGGGCGGGGGCGGCGGGTTGCGGATCGTCGCCACCAGCATGGCGCCGAGGAACAGGTTGAGCGCCAGCGACGCCAGGGCCAGCGTGCGCAGACTGATCCGCTGGCGGAGCCTCGTCAGGACGGATGGCTGGGGGGCGGCGAAACCGCTCATCGGGAGTCTCCGTCGAACAGGGTGACGACCTCGTCGCTCAGCAGGGCCAGCTCCTGGCTGCGCGGTGCGGTGGGGGCGGGGCCGGCAAGCTGGCCGGTCAGCCAACCTCCAGTCAGCCAGCCGAGCATGAGAAGGGCGACGCAGAAGCCGGCGACCGTCCGCCGCGGCATCCGGCCGAGCAGCAGCACCGCGATGCTGTCCTGCGGCATGCCGCGCGCCGCCTTGCCGACGGCGGCCAGCAGCCGGTCGACGCGGGCGTCCTCCACCGGTGGGGCAGGGGTGGCGAGCAGCCGGTCGAAGGACTGCGCGTCCTCCAGCGCCGTGCGCAGGGTGGGGGAGCGGGCGAGCGCGGCGTCGGCCGCGGCGCGCAGCTCTGGCGGCCAGCGCTCCGGCGCGGCGCCGTAATCGTCCAGGTGGCGGAGGAAGTCTTCGTCGGTCATGGCATCCTCCCTCCTCATGGGGCGTCGGTGGCGGTGAGCGCGGTCTTCAGCGCGGCGCGGGCGCGGGCCAGCAGCGAGGCGAAGGCGCTTTCGCTCATGGTCAGGATTTCGGCGGCCTGCCGCAGGCTGAGCCCCTCCTGATGGAACAGCACGACGGCGGCGCGCTGGCGGTCGGGCAAGGTGGCCAGCGCCCGGTTGACCCGCTTGGCGGTCTGTCTCTCGGCGATGCGGGTCAGCGCGTCGGGGGACTCGTCTGGCGGATCGCCGGCCTCCTCCAGCGGCGACCAGCCGGGGCGGCGGCCACGGTCGATGGCGAGGTTCATGACGATGCGGTAGAGCCATGTGGTGAAGGCGGCCCGCGCCCCGTCCCAGCGGCCGGCATGCTGCCAGACCCGCAGGAATGCCTCCTGCGCGATCTCGTCGGCGTCGGACGGGTTGCCGGTCATCCGCTGGGCCAGCGCCACGGCGCGGCGCATGTGGCGGGCGGCCAGCCGGTCGAAGGCGGCGGCATCGCCACCGGCCACGCGCTCCATCAACCCGTCGTCGCTGTCGGTGTCGTGGGCCACCGGGGCTCCGCTCATGCCGTGGGCGAGAACTATGCCCAACAGGGCGGAGGGGCGCCAGCACGGCGCGACGTGAAGAGAGAGAACCGCACCCATTCGCCGCCCCCCTATTCCGCCGGAGCGGCGATGGCGTGGCGCCGGCTGCGCCGCAGGGCCAGCCGTTCCAGGGTCAGATAGACCACCGGCGTGGTGTAGAGCGTCAGCATCTGGCTGACCAGCAGGCCGCCGATGATGGCGATGCCGAGCGGGCGGCGGATCTCGCCGCCGGTGCCATAGTCGAAGGCCAGGGGCACGGCGCCCAGCAGCGCCGCCATCGTCGTCATCATGATCGGGCGGAAGCGGACCAGCCCGGCCTCGCGGATCGCCTCCAGCGGCGACAGGCCGCGTTCCCGCTCCGCCTCCAGCGCGAAGTCGATCATCATGATGGCGTTCTTCTTGACGATGCCGATCAGCAGGATGATGCCGATCAGCGCCACGATCGACAGGTCGTAGCCGGTCAGGATCAGCGCGATCAGCGCCCCCAGCCCGGCCGACGGCAGGGTCGACAGGATGGTCAGCGGGTGGATCAGGCTTTCGTACAGAACGCCCAGCACGATGTAGATGGTGATCAGCGCCGCCAGGATCAGCAGCGGCTGGCTGGAGGAGGATTGCTGGAAGGCGCGCGCGTCGCCCTGGAAGCCGGCGCGGATGCTGGCGGGCATGCCGATGTCCTCGGCAGCGCGCTGGATCAGCTCGGTCGCCTGGGACAGCGAGACGCCGGGGGCGAGGTCGAAGGTCAAATTGGCGACCGGGAAGCCGCTCTGGTGCTGGATGCTGGCGGCTTGGTTGCCGATGACGACGCGCGACACCGCCGACAGCGGCACCATGCCGCTGCGGCCCGTGACGTAGATGCGCTTGAGGTCGTCGGGGCCGAGCGCTTCCGACGGGTCGACCTCCAGCACCACCTTGTGCTGGTTCTGCGCCAGATACATGGTCGAGACCTGCCGCTGGCCGAAGGCGTCGTAGAGCGTCGCCTCCAGGCTGCTCAAGGATACGCCGAGGCGGGCGGCGGCGTCGCGGTCGACGATGACGTTGGCCTGGATGCCGCCGTTCTGGCGGTCGTTGGCGACGTCGACCAGCTCCGGCAGGGTGCGCATCTTCTCCACCAGCTTGGGCGCCCAATCGTTGAGCGCGCCGATGTCGGAATCCTGCAGGCTGTAGCGGTACTGGCTGCGGCCCTGGAAACCGCCGACGCGAATGTCCTGCACCGGCATCAGGTAGAGCTGCACCCCCGGCACCTTGCCGGCGCGCATGCGCAGCCGCTGGGTGACGGTGGGCAGGTCGTCGCGCTCCGCCTTCGGTTTCAGGGCGATGTAGATCTGGCCGGAATAGGTGCCGCCGGGACCGCCGCCGCCGATGGTGCCGCCGACGCTCGCCACCGCCGGGTCGCCGGAAACGGCCTCCTGCAGCGCGCGCTGGCGCGTCACCATGGCGCGGAAGGAGATGTCCGGCGGCGGATCGCTGAAGCCGATCAGCAGCCCGGTGTCCTGCTGCGGCACGAAGCCCTTCGGCACCTGACCGTAGAGCCAGACGCTGACGCCGATGATGGCGACCGTCGCTGCCAGCATGGTGCGGCGATGGGCCAGCACCCAGTCGAGGCCGCCGGCATAGAGGCCGAACAGGCGGTCGCCGATCCAGCCGAGCGCGCGGGCGAGGCGTCCCGGTGGCCTGCGCTCTGCCTCCGGCGCCAGCAGATGGGCGCACATCATCGGGGTCAGGGTCAGCGACACCACGGCCGAGACGGCGATGGCGACCGACAGCACCACGGCGAATTCGCGGAACAGCCGGCCCTGGATGCCGCCCATGAACAGGATGGGGATGAAGACGGCGACCAGCGACAGGCTGATGGAGACCACGGTGAAGGCGACCTGCCGGGCGCCCTTCACCGCCGCCTCGAACGGCTTGGCGCCCTTCTCGATGTGGCGGACGATGTTCTCGATGACGACGATGGCGTCGTCCACCACGAAGCCGACCGAGATGGTCAGCGCCATCAGCGAGAAATTGTCCAGGCTGTAGCCGACGATCCACATCACGCCGAGGGTCCCGGCCAGCGATAGCGGCACCGAGGCCGCCGGGATGACGGTCGCCCACAGCCGGCGCAGGAACAGCGCCATCACCATCACCACCAGCGCCACGGTGACCGCCAGCGTCTTCTGCACGTCGTCGATGGAGGCGCGGATGGTCGGCGTGCGGTCGGTGCGCACCGCGAGGCTGACCCCCGGCGGCATCCAGCCGCGCAGCGTCGGCAACTCCGCCCGGATGCGGTCCACCGTCTCCACCACGTTGGAGCCGGGCTGCTTCTGGATGTTGATGAGGACGGCGCGCTGGCCGTCCTGCCAGGCGGCGGTGCGGCTGTTCTCCGGCGCCTCGATCACCTCGGCGACATCGCCGAGGCGGATGGTGGCGCCGTTCTTCTCGGTGACGATCAGCCGGCGGTAGGCGTCGGCGCCGAACAGCTGGTCGCTGGCGCCGATCGACCAGGATTCGTGGGTGCCGTCGAAGCTGCCCTTCGGGCCGTTGGCGTTGGCCTGGGAGATGACGCTGCGGATCGATTCCAGGCTGACGCCCATGTTGGCGGCAGCGGCGGCGTTGACGCGCACGCGCACCGCCGTCTTCTCCGCCCCGTTGATGGAGACCTGGGCCACCCCCTCGATCTGGCTCAGGCGCTGGCCGATGATGCTGTCGGCCAGATTGTAGAGGTCGGCGGGGGCGAGCGTGGTGGAGGTCATCGCCAGCGTCATCACCGGCGCGTCGGCCGGGTTGATGCGCCGCATCTTGGGCGGGCTGGGCAGGTCGGCCGGCAGGTCGCCGCCGGCGGCGTTGATGGCGGCCTGCACGTCGCGCGAGGCCGATTCCACGTCGCGGTTCAGGTCGAACTGCACGACGACGGTGGTGCTGCCGAGCTTGCTGTTGGAGGTCATCTCCGACACGCCGGCGATGCGGGAGAGGCGGCGTTCCAGCGGGGTGGCGACGGAGGCGGCCATGGTCTCCGGGCTGGCGCCGGGCAGCGAGGCGGTGACGATGATGGTGGGGAATTCCACCTGCGGCAGCGGCGCCACCGGCAGGAAGCGGTAGGCCACCATGCCGAGGATCATCAGCCCGACCATCAGCAGCGATGTGCCGACCGGCCGCCGGATGAACAGGGCGGACAGCGAGGCGCCGGAGGGCAGGAGATTTGCGGGAAGCATGGCCGGCTACTCCGCCGCCGCCCGGCCGGGGGCCTGAACGGTATCTGGGTCGTTGCCCGCTTCCGAAACCCCTTTCCGCCGCCAGGGCCGCAGCCAGCGGCCCAGCCGGTTGCCGAGACGGTCCATGTAGAGATAGACCACCGGCGTGGTGTAGAGCGTCAGCACCTGGCTGAGCAGCAGGCCGCCGACGATGGCGATGCCCATCGGCTTGCGCAGTTCCGAGCCGGTGCCGTTCTCCAGCGCCAGCGGCAGGGCGCCGAGCAGGGCCGCCATGGTGGTCATCATGATCGGGCGGAAGCGCAGGAGCGAGGCCTCGTAGATCGAGCGCTCCGGCGCCATCCCCTGGTGCCGCTCCGCCTCCAGCGCGAAGTCGATCATCATGATCGCGTTCTTCTTGACGATGCCGATCAGCAGCACGATGCCGACCAGCGCGATCAGCGACAGGTCGTGGCCGGTCGCCATCAGCGCCAGCAGCGCGCCGATGCCGGCGGACGGCAGGGTCGACAGGATGGTGATGGGATGGATCGTGCTCTCGTACAGCACGCCCAGCACGATGTAGACGGCGACCACCGCAGCCAGGATCAGCCAGGGCTGGGTGTCGAGCGAGGAGCGGAACTCGGCCGCCGTGCCGGCGAAGCGGGCGGTCGCGGTGTCGGGCATGCCGATGCTGTCGCGCGCCTGCTGGATCGCCGCCACCGCCGCCCCCAGCGAGACGCCGTGCGCCACGTTGAAGGACAGGGTGACCGACGGGAACTGGCCCTGGTGGGTGATGACCAGCGGCGCGGTCCTGCGCTCCACCGACACCACGGCGCCCAATGGCACGACGGTGCCGCCGCTGGCCTTCACATAGATCTTGGACAAGGACGCCGGGTCCATCTGGAAGGACGGCTCGACCTCCAGGATCACGCGGTACTGGTTTGGTCTGGGTGTAGATGGTGGAGACCTGCCGCTGGCCGAAGGCGTCGTACAGCGTGTCGTCGATGGCCTGGGGCAGCACATGCAGGCGGCTGGCGGCGTCGCGGTCGATGGTCAGGTAGACCTGCAGGCCATCCGGCTGCTGGTCGGTCGCCACGTCGGTCAGTTCGGGGCGGGCACGCAATACCTCCAGCAGGCGCGGGGTCCAGTTCTCCAGTTCGCGCGGGTCGGCATCCTGCAGGACATACTGGTACTGGGTGCGGCTGACGCGGCTGTCGATCTGCACGTCCTGCACCGCCTGCATGAACAGCGAGACGCCCTTCAGGTCGCCGGTCGCGGCGCGCAGGCGGGCGATGATCTCCTCCGCCGAGGAACTGCGCTGGTCGCGCGGTTTCAGCGCGATGGTCAGGTTGCCGGTGTTGGTGGTGGCGTTCACCGTGCCGGTGCCGACGAAGCTCGCCACGCCGGCCACGTCGGGATCGCGCCGCACGATGTCGGCGACCTCGCGCTGGCGCTCCGCCATCGCCTTGACCGAGATGGAGGGGGCGGCGTCGGTCACGCCGATGATGACGCCGGTGTCCTGCTGCGGCAGGAAGCCCTTGGGCACCACGTCGTAGAGGTAGAGCGTGGCGGCCAGCGTGGCGATGGTGAAGAGCAGCGTCGCCGGCTGGTGGCGCAGCACGAAGCGTAGCGAAGCGGCATAGCCGTTCAGCAGGGCGTCGAAGCCACGCTCGGTCCAGCGGAACAGGCCGTTGGGCTTGCTCTCCGTTTCCGGTTTCAGCAGGCGGGCGCACATCATCGGCGTCAGCGTCAGCGAGATCGCCGCCGACACCAGCACGGCAATCGACAGCGTGATGGCGAACTCGCGGAACAGCCGGCCAACCACCCCGCCCATGAACAGCAGCGGGATGAACACCGCGATCAGCGACAGGGTCAGCGAAACGACGGTGAAGCCGATCTGGCGGGCGCCTTTCAGCGCCGCCTGCATCGGTTTCTCGCCCTGCTCGATGTAGCGGACGATGTTCTCGATCATCACGATGGCGTCGTCGACGACGAAGCCGGACGCGATGGTCAGCGCCATCAGCGACAGATTGTCCAGGCTGAAGCCGCACAGCGCCATGATGCCGAAGGTGCCGATCAGCGACAGCGGCAGGGCCGCCGCCGGGATCACCGTCGCCCACGCCTTGCGCAGGAACAGGAAGATCACCAGCACCACCAGCCCGGCGGTCAGCACCAGCGTCTTCTGCACATCCACCACCGAGGCGCGGATGGTCTCCGTCCGGTCGGTCAGCACCGCCATGTGGATCTGCGGCGGCAGGCTGGCCTGGAGCGACGGCAGCAGTTTGCGGATGCGGTCCACCGTGTCGATGATGTTGGCGCCGGGCTGGCGCTGCACGTTCAGCAGGACCGCCGGCTTGCCGTCATGCCACGCGGCGAGGCGGGTGTTCTCCACCGAATCGACCACGGTGCCGATGTCGGTCAGCCGCACCGGGCCGCCGTTCTTGTAGGCGACGATGATCGGGCGGTAGGCGGCGGCATTCTCGATCTGGTCGTTGACGCCGATCGACCAGGACTGGCGCGGCCCGTCGAAGCTGCCCTTCGGCGCGTTGACGTTGGCCTGGGTGATGGTGGTCCGCACATCCTCCAGCGTCAGGCCGAGACCGGCGACGGCGGCCGGGTTGACCTGGACGCGGACGGCGGGGCGCAACCCGCCCTCGATGCCGACATAGCCGACGCCGTCGACCTGGGACAGCTTCTGCGCCAGCAGCGTGTCGGCGGCGTCGCTGACGGTTTCGAGGCGCAAGCTGTCGGAACTCAGCGCCAGCACCATGATCGGCGTGTCTGCCGGGTTGACCTTGTCGTAGACCGGCGGATTCGGCAGCCCCTTGGGCAGCGTGCCAGACGCGGCGCTGATCGCCGACTGCACGTCCTGCGAGGCGGCGTCGATGTCGCGGGTCAGGTCGAACTGCAGGGTGATGACCGACAGCCCGAAGGAGCTGGTCGACACCATCGACGAGATGCCGGCGATCTGGCCGAGCTGGCGTTCCAGTGGGGCGGTGACCGAGGAGGCCATCACGTCGGGGGCGGCGCCCGGCAGTTGGGTGGTGACGCGCACCGTCGGGAAATCGACCGTCGGCAGCGAGGAGATCGGCAGGGTGCTGTAGCCCAGCAGGCCCAGCAGCACCACCGCCAGCATCAGCAGGCCGGTGGCGACCGGCCGCAGGATGAAGGGGGCGGAGATGTTCATGAGGGCTGCCGTCCCTCACGCGGGCCGTTGGGGGCGTTGCCGCTTCCGTTGTTCTCGCGCTGCTGCTGGCGTTCGCGCCGCCGTTCCTCGCGTGCGGCAGGGTCCTGCGGACGGTTGGGCGGCCGGTCGGCGGGGGCGGCTTCCGGTGCGGCGGCGGGAGCGGTGCCGGTGGGAGCTGCCGAGGCGATGGGCTCGACGATGCGGATCTTTGAGCCGGGTTGCAGGCGGTATTGGCCGTCCACCACCACCCGCTCGCCGGGAGTCAGGCCCTCGTCGATGATCGCCTTGGTCTCCTCCTGGCGGGCGACCTTGATCGGGCGCTGTTCCACCGTCAGGTCGTCCTTGATGACGTAGGCGTAGGTGCCCTGGGGGCCGCGCTGCACCACGGTCGCCGGCACGGTGGTGGCGCCGCGGCGGATGGTGGAGAGCAGGCGGACATTGACGAACTGGCCCGGCCACAGCTTTTGCGGGTCGTTGGGCATCTCGGCCTTCAGGCGGATGGTGCCGGTCCCGGTGTCGATCAGGTTGTCCACCACCGACAGCTTGCCGGTGTCGAGCACGCGGCGGCCTTCGCGGTCCTGTGCCTCCACCTTGACGGGCCCCTGCGCCTGGGCGGCGAGCACGGCCTGCAGCTGCTTTTCCGGCAGGGTGAAGAGGACGGCGATGGGCTGGATTTGCGTGATGGTGGCGATGCCGTTCTGGTCGCCCGCCCGCACCACGTTGCCCTGGTCGACGTTGCGCAGGCCGATGCGGCCGCTGATCGGGGCGGTGATGGTGGTGTAGTTCAGCTGGACCTGCACCGCCTCGATCGCCGCCTCGTCGGCGCGGATCTGCGCCTCGTACTGGGCGACCAGGGCGCGCTGGGTGTCGACCGTCTGGCGCGAGGCGAACTCCTTCAGGTTCATGTTGCGCTCGAGATCGCGGCGGGCGTTGGCGAGCTGCGCCTCGTCCTGCGCCTTCTTCGCCTGGGCTTGCGCCAGCTGGGCCTGGAGCGGGCGGGAATCGATGGTCGCCAGCAGGTCGCCGGCCTTGACCAGCTGACCTTCCTGAAGCGAGACACGCTGAAGCTCGCCATCGACGCGGGCGCGCACGGTGACGGTGTTGAAGGCCTGGACCGTGCCGATGCCGTCGAACCAGATCGGCACGTCTTCCTTCGCCACGGTGCCGGCCTGCACTGCGACCACGTTGCTGCGCGTGCCGGCCGGGGGGCGGCCCGGCTGTGTCGCCGCCTGGGGTGTCAGCTTTTGCTGAACCGCGTAGCCGACGCCGCCGACCAGACCGGCGAGAACCACACCGGTGACCACCGGCTTCCAACGAATCGTCATGACCTGTTCCGACGCTTGCCCTCGCGCTTGACCGGACGGCGCTTTCGGCCGTCCCGGTCTTGCTGTTCCTTCCTGATACGCAGCGGCGGGAGGGATTCGTCGGGGAGCGGCAGAGATTTTTTATGGCGAAACGGAATTGACCCAAGTCGGACGGGAACCCATAATCGGGATGTGTCGAGGTAAGCGCCGAAAGGCTGCGCTCGCTGCCCGTCCAGGAGGGGCCGTTTGGCACCGTCAGTCACTTAGACGGGGATGTAGGCGAAGCGCCGACACACCAACCAAAGCCGCCTTCGGGCGGCTTTCGGCTTTCTAGGGCTGACGGTAGGCCGTATCCAGCCAAGCCGGACGGCACTCGGCCATCTCCACCATCGAGATTTTGAACTGGCCGGCAGCCTCGGCTGCGGCAAGAAGCCGTCGGCAAGCCTCGGCATCCGGATAGTCACTGATGGCACGATGTACGGTGTTGGAGATCACGTCGGCAATCTGAATGCCTGGTGTCGCAACGCTGTTGGCGCATCCGACCGGAACCCGCGGCAGGGACGTGCGGCGCGAAACGGATGCGGCGATCTCCGCCTCGATGGCGCGGAGAATCGCCTTTTTGTATCGCCCACCGTCCGGAACGATACCTTGAACGCCTTGCCGATGGAGCGGCAGGCAGCATTCCACGATCAACTCACGCCAAATCTGATGCTCCTCCAGTGTTCCGGCGGCCCACCCGCCAACAAGATCATCGCGGCGGCAGACCACGGACACCGCGACGGCTTCGGGATGCCGCTGGATGACGCTGAAAACGGCCTCGATCTGCCGGATGTCCAGCATGTTGCCTTTCAACTCGGAGCCGGAGATGCCGGTCAGCTTCCGGATCGTCTTGAGCATTCGGAGCGCTTGGCCACCGTCAATCCGGACAGCCGACACGAGGAAATGCCCCTGTTCGATGCCGCCGCTTTCGTCACAGAAGATCTGCATGCCGTGTCGTCGTAGCCTTGGAATGAATTCTACCAAGAAATATCAGGAGCGGCCAAGCCGCCTTCGCTGAAGGTCGCACGGCTGACCCTGGTATGGCTTTGCGCCACGGGTGTCATTGCGAGGGGGCCGTCGACGATGCCGATATGATCGCCGAATGGCCCGCTAAGGCAGCCCCGCTTGGTTCACCGCCGGCACGATCCGATTGGTGCAGCACATACGCGAATAGGCATTGAACTTGATAATCATTTGCATTATGAGGGCTTTCAAATGCGAATGATTCTTATTCGTGTCGGGGGCAAGCAAGTGAAGAAACAGGTTGAGGGCGGCCGGGTGTCGCGTGGGGCGGCGTTCGGCGCCATGGTGCTGGGCGGTCTGATGGTGCCGGCGGTGGCGGGCGCGCAAAGTGCGGGCGGCCAGGGCGCTGACAATGGCGCCGCGCTGCAGATGCCGGCGGTGACGGTGACCGGGCAGGGGGAAACGGCGCTGTCGCCGGTGACCGGCTATGTCGCCAACCAGCAGGCGACCGGCACCAAGACCGACACGCCGCTGATCGAGACTCCGCAGTCGATCTCGGTCATTCCGGCCGACCAGATCCGCGACCAGAACGCCCAGACGCTGAATCAGGTGGTGCGCTACACCGCCGGCGTGACGGCGGAGACGCGCGGCGCGGTGGCGACCCGCTATGACCAGCTGAAGGTCCGCGGCTTCGATGCCGACACCTATCTGAACGGGCTGAAGCTGCAGTCGCTCTATTACGCGGCGTCGCAGATTGACCCCTATCTGCTGGAACGGGCGGAGGTGCTGAAGGGCCCGACCTCCGTGCTGTACGGCCAGTCGCCGGCCGGCGGCCTGATCAATCAGGTCAGCAAACGCCCGACCGCCACCGCGCTGAACGAGGTCGGGATCGAATACGGCACCGACAACCATTGGCGCGGCACCGCCGACTTCTCCGGCCCGATCGACAAGGACGGCAAGTTCCTCTACCGCCTGACCGCCGTGGGCCTCAGCGAGGACGGCCAGATCCGGATGACGGAGAACGAGCGCATCGCCGTCGCCCCCTCCTTCACCTGGAAGCCGGATGCCGAGACCAGCCTGACCCTGCTGGGCTTCTACCAGCACGACCCGAAGGGCAATTCCTATGGCGGCATCCCGCCGCAGGGCACGGTGCTGTCGAACCCGCTGGGCAAAATCCCGGTCGATTTCTATGACGGCGATCCGAATTTCGAGACGTTCGACCGCCGTCAGGCCTCGGTCGGCTACGCCTTCGACAAGAAGCTGAGCGACGTCTGGACCGTGCGGCTGAACGGGCGCTGGCTGAACGCCAAGGTCGCCTACGATAGCCTGTACGCCAATGGCCTCGCGCCCGACAACCGCACCCTCTTCCGCGGCATCGCCACCTCGCGGGAGGAGATGAACGCCTATGCCTTCGACAACCAGATCGAAGGGCGCTTCTCCACCGGTCCGGTCGGCCACACCGTGCTGGCCGGCGTCGATTACCAGCGGCTCGACGGCCATTACGCCGCCGGCTTCGGGCTGGCGCCGTCGATCGACGTGTTCAACCCGGTCTACGGCATCGCCGTCACCCCGCCGGCGGCGAGCCGCACCGACATCGACGGGCGGCAGACCGGCGTCTATCTGCAGGACCAGATGCGGCTCGGCGGCTTCATCCTGACGGTGGCCGGGCGCCGCGACTGGGCGAAGACCACCTCAAGCTCCGCCTTCGGCAGCAGCACCCGGTCCGATCAGGCCTGGACCGGCCGCGCCGGCCTGACCTACGTCTTCGAGAACGGCATCGCGCCGTACATCAGCTATGCCGAATCCTTCACGCCCAGCAGCGGCGTCGATTTTGCCGGCACGCCCTTCAAGCCGGAGGAAGGCACCCAGTACGAAGTCGGCGTGAAATACCAGCCGCCGGGCATGAACAGCCTGTTCACCGCGGCCGTGTTCGACCTGACCCGCAGCAACCTGACGACCAGCGATCCCGCCCACCCCGGCTTCTCCGTCCAGAGCGGCGAGGCGCGGTCGCGCGGCATCGAGCTGGAGGCCAAGGTCGGCGTGACCAAGGACCTCGAGCTGATCGGCACCTACACCTACCTCGACACCAAATACACCAAGGACAATGACGGGCTGGAGGGCAAGCGGCTGCCGGCGGTGCCGCGCCATCAGGCGTCGGCCTGGGCCATGTACCACATGCCGGAAGGCACCGCGCTGACCGGTCTCGGCATCGGCGCCGGCGTGCGCTTCACCGGCAGCACGATGAACACGGCGAATACCTTCAAGGTGCCGTCCTTCACCCTGGTCGACGCCACCGTGTCCTACGACCTGGGCGCGCTGTCGCCGAAGCTGCAGGGGGCGGAGGTCACCGTCAACGGCAAGAACCTGTTCAACAAGGAGTATGTCGCCTCCTGCTATTACGGCGAATGGTGCGCCTACGGCTATCAGCGGACGGTGACCGCCGGCCTGCGCTACCGCTGGTAAATCGCGTGCCGTCCCTCCTTCCCCCCTTGTTGCGCAATTGGCAAAGGAAGCCGTCATGACGCCTGCGAGCCTGCGGGGCTGGCGCCTCGTCCACCGCTGGACCAGCCTGATCTGTTCGGCAAACCTGCTGATCCTCTGCGTGACCGGGCTGATCCTGGTGTTCCACCACGAGATCCAGCATCTGATGGGGGAGGAGCTGGACAGCAGCTACACGGAGGGGCAGGCCCGCCTGCCGCTCCAGTCGCTGGTGGACATCGCGCGGAAGGCCGACCCCAAGATGGAGCCCAAGCTGCTGTCCTTCGATCCGGAGGACAAGGCGGTCAACTACATCTATCTGGGACCGCCGGAGGAAAGCGGGTTCGAGCTGGGGCGCTGGGTGGTGCTGAACGGCTTCACCGGCGCCAACCAGATGCTGAAGCAGCCGACGGAGACGCTGGTCGGCTTCCTGCTGAAGCTGCATGTCGACCTGTTCACCGGTTTCGCCGGGCAGATGTTCGTCGGGGTGATGGGGCTGCTGTTCGTGGTCAGCACGGTCAGCGGGCTGGTCGTCTATGGCCCTTTCATGAAGAAGCTGGCCTTCGGCATCCTGCGCTTCGGCCGTGGGACGCGGATCGGCAACATCGACCTGCACAATCTGTTCGGCGTGGCGACACTGGTCTGGGCCTTCGTCGTCGGGCTGACCGGCGCCATCCTGTCCTTCTCGCCGCTGATCACCGGCTATTGGCAGAAGACCGAGCTGGCGGCGATGACCGCCCGCCATCCCGAGCCGATGACCGGAAGTCCTGTGTCGATCGATCGGGTGGCCGAAGCCGGGTTGGCGGCCTTTCCCGGCAAGGACCTCGCCTTCATCGCCTATCCCGGCAACGAATATGCCGGCAGCCGCCATTTCAGCGTGATGGTGCGCGGCCACACCGAACTGACCCAGCGGCTGCTCAGCGTCGCGCTGGTCGATGCCGAGACCGGCGTGGTGGCGGAGGCGGCCGGCACGCCCTGGTACATGACGGTGCTGATGCTGTCGGGGCCGTTCCATTTCGGCGATTACGGCGGGCTGCCGCTGCAGATCGTCTGGGCGCTGTTCACCATCGTCACCGGCGTGGTGACGGTGACCGGCTTCATCGTCTGGCTGAAACGGCCGCGGGCGCGGGCGGCGTCCGCCGGGAGCGGAGCGTCCGGCGCCAAGCTGGGGAGCAAGGCGTGATGGGCGTCTGGCGCATTCCGGCCGCACTGGCCGTGCTCTCCGTCATCGGGCTTGCCGCCGCCATCCTGGGCGACGGGGTGTGGGACTGGTTGTGCTGGGCGACCCTGTCGGTGCCGCTGGCCGTTTGCGCCGTGAAGCTGTGGCGGCAGTGGCCCGGCCGGCCGCAGACCGGCCAATCGGCTAGCTGACCAGACCGGCGGCCAGATTGACCCCCAGCGCCAGCACCGCGGTGTTGAACAGGAAGGACAGGGCGCCGTGCATCAGCACCAGACGGCGCATGCCGGCACCGCGGGTGGTGACGTCGGACACCTGAGCGGTCATGCCGACGGTGAAGCTGAAATAGAGGAACTCCAGATAGTCCGGCGCGTCGTTGCCGGGGAAATCCAGGCTGCGGTTCTGTGCCGTCCGGCCGTTCAGCCAATAATCATGGGCGTAATGCTGCGCGAAGAAGACATGCAGGAAGCCCCAGGACAGCAGCACCGTCACCCCCGACAGAACAGCCGCCATGCCTTCATGGGGGGAGCCCTTGGCCGACACCAGTTCCGCCACGATGGCGACAAGTGCAGCGAGCGAGGCCAGCACCGCTCCGGTCAGCACCCCCCATTTCCCGGGATCGAGCAGCTTGGCCCGGCGGCGCATGGACGCGACCGTGGCCCGGCTCATCAGGAAGCCGGCGATCAGGATGTAGACGGTGACGCCGCAATCCCAGCCGATCAGCATCGCAGTGGAGGGCCGCAGCCAGGGAGCGGCGGCAGCCCCGGTCAGAAGGGCGATCACCAGCGCCCCGCTGAGCGACGGGCGGTTGCGCAGATGGGTCAGGCCGCGGCGCATCTCGTCTCCAAGATCGCAAGCAGCGGATGCTGCGACCGTTCAGTTGGAGGCGGGATAGAGCGGAAACAAGGTCTGCCGACGGCGCCGGCAGCGGACCAGATTCGGCAGGCGCGGGTGAGGGTCAAGGCGCAAGCCCGGCAAAGCGGGGGGCGGGCAGAGCCGCATCGACGCACGGCTGCCGCAAGAGGAAAGCAGGGCTGATCGTCAGCCCACGGAATTAGCATGCACCGCAACCAGGGGAGAGGGAGCGGTCGTGGCGGAGGACGCGGTGAATGGCGGGCGGCGCGGAAAGGTCCGCCGGGCGGCCTCCGGCCCCGGCCCTGGCCTGACGGTCTATGCGCAGCTTGCCGGGATCGTCCTGTTCTGGGGCGCCAACTGGCCGCTGATGAAGCTGGCGCTGGTCGACATCGGGCCGCTCGCCTTCTGCGCCGTGCGGCTGTTCGGAACCGCGCTGAGCGTCGCCGCACTGGCGCCGATCCTGCGCTTTCCCCTGCTGCCCCAGCGCGGCGAGCGGCTGAAGCTGGCGGTCGTCGGCCTGTTGCAGGTCGCCGGCATGATGGGGCTGAGCAACCTCGGGCTGCAGTTCGTCTCGCCGGGGCGGGCGTCGGTGCTCGCCTACACCATGCAGATGTGGGCCTTGCCGCTCGGCCTGCTGCTGCTGGGCGAGCGGATCACCGGGCGGCGCGCCGCGGCGGCGGGGCTGACCTTCGCCGGGGTGGTCGTCTTCTTCAACCCGGCGCTGGTGGACTGGAGCGACGCCAAGGCGCTGATCGGCAACGGCCTGCTCATCGGCTGCGCCCTCAGCTGGGCGCTGGGGGCGACGCTGTACCGGCGGCGGGTCTGGCGCACGCCCTTCTGGACCCAGACCTTCTGGCAGATCGCCGCCAGCGCGCTGGTGATGGTGCCGCTGGCGCTGTCCACCGAATCCGGGCACCCGGTCCACTGGTCGGGCTCCCTGCTGGCGGTCGTCGCCTACAACTGTCTGATCGCCACCGGGCTTTGCTATTGGTGGTGGGGCAAGGCGCTGTCGGTGATGCCGGCCAGCCAGGCCGGGCAGATCGTCTGTCTGGTGCCGATCACGGCGCTGCTGTTGAGCGCGGTCTTCTATCACGAGCCGCTGAGCGCGGGCGTGCTGGCCAGCGTGGCGATGATCGCCGGCGGCATCGTTCTGTCGGCGCGGGCGCGCTGAGCAGCTGTAATCCTCAGTTGGAGGCTGGATAGAGCGGCAGGAGGTTCTGCTGGCGGCGCTGGTAGCGGACCAGCTCCAGCGCGCTCAGCGGCCGGGCCCCCTGCGCCCGGCAGGCGGCGGCGACCTCGAACATCAGCGCCTGCTGGTGGAACAGGGTGGCGTAGGCATCGCCCAGTTTGAACTCCGGATCCCACATGTGGATGGCCTCCGCCCCGGCGCCGTTCACCTCGATGATGCGGAAATCCTCGCCCACCGCCAGCCGCTCGACCGAGGCGAAGCGCACGTCGAAGCGGCCGAAATGGAAGCCCGGCATCTCGTCGGCGATCTCGTCGAAGCGCGCGGTCAGCGTCGCCGTGACATGGCCGCAGGCGTCCTTGTAGAGGCCGCCGACCCGGCTGCTGCCGACCAGCGACAGCCGCACCGTGCGTCCCGCCTCCGGCACCTCGTCCAGCCGGTCGGCCAGCGCCTCGTGATGCAGGTCGGCCTTCCACGACGCGCGCGGATCGGCGGCGATCAGCTGGCGCAGGGTGGAGCGGCCGTCGCCGACCACATGCGGGTAATAGCGGAAGGTCATGGAGAAGATGCGCCCGTACCGCTCCCCCGGCTTGCGGACGTAGAAGATGCCGGCCTCGCCGGCGTAGGGCACATGCTCCTGCAGGATCAGCCGGGCGTCGGCCGGGAAGCCGCGGAGATAGGTGTGCAGGTCGGCGCTGTCGCGAACCAGACGCACGCCGATGCCGCGCCAGCCGATGTCGGGCTTGGCGACCAGCGGGAAGGACAGGCCTGCGCCCGAGGCCAGCATATCCAGCGCCGCCGGGGTCAGCGACGGCCGGTTGACCAGGGCGACCGACCGCGCGGCCCAGCGGCGCGCCGCCGGCCCGATCAGGTCCATGCAGGCGATCTTCGATTCGCCGAGCAGGCCGCCGGCCTCGATCGACGGGTTGGCGGCGGTCGGCAGGGTCAGGCTGCGGTGGCGGATGCCGAGTGCGAACCATTGCGCCACCAGCGGGATGTAGAACAGCAGCGGCGGAATGCGCTCCGCCCAGCCGATGGTGGGGGCGCCGGCCGGCACCACCGGCAGGCCGGGCAGGGCGATGGCGCGCGGTGTCGGGCTGCCGTGCAGCGCATCGCGCAGGCCAGCGGGCAGCAGCGGCTCCAGCACCGCCCGGATGTGGGCGAGCAGCGCACGGGCAATGGACTGCGCCCGTTTGGTGCGCAGGATCATCAGCAGCGCGGCACAGCCGATGCCGATCACCTGGACCTGCACCGCCGCCGCCTCCAGCGACGAGGTCATCAGCGTCAGCAGCAGCCCGACATGCACGCCGGCCGTGGCCAGGGTGATGGCGACGAAGCGCAGGAGCGGGACCCGCATCACGCCGCAGGCGAAATAGGTGGGGAACAAGACGCCGGGCACCAGACGGCAAGTCACCAGCGTCGGCAGCAGGTTCCTCTGCAAGGCGCCACGGCAGCGTTCAAGCATAGGTCCTTCGGTCCGCCGGCGGATCCAACTGATCCGCAGAGACAATAGTCCGAGGACATAAATGAACAAATCGCCGATAACAATTCCACACAGCAACGTGATGGCGGTCACGCCGATGCTGACGGTACCGACGCTGACGAGGCTCGCGCCGACCGCAATTGCAACGTCTTCGTGCAGAAGCGTAAGCAAAGCAAGGCCCAGCAACAGGGGAAAACCGGCGAGGGCGGTTATTGGTTGCAATGCAGCAAACACGGGCGGGCTGTCCGTTGGAATCGGGGCGGCAAGAATGCCGTCGGCAAAATTGCATAGGAAAAGGTAAGCTTCACGTTAAAACTTTTGTAGAACCGTGCGACATAGAGACTGTTTCTTTTGGGCCATATCGAAACGGTATGGTAATGATAGAAAATATGTGTTTGCAGCTATGGCGCCGGCGCGGCACAGTGCGTCCCAATAAACGGCCGGCCACATGACCACCGACGGCCGAACCGCCACCCGACCAGGAGACGCACCGTGCAGAGCATCCAGTGGGACGACGCCTTTCTCCTTGAAGCCCAACTGACCGAGGATGAGAAGCTGGTGCGCGACAGCGCCCGCGCCTACTGCCAGGACCGGCTGCAGCCGCGCGTCATCTCCGCCTTCCGCGAGGAGCGGTTCGACCGCGAAATCATGACCGAGATGGGCGAGCTGGGCCTGCTGGGGCCGACCATCCCGGAGGAATACGGCGGGCCGGGCGTCAGCCATGTCGCCTATGGGCTGGTCGCCCGCGAGGTGGAGCGGGTGGACAGCGGCTATCGCTCGGCCATGTCGGTGCAGTCGTCGCTGGTCATGCACCCGATCTACGCCTATGGCAGCGAAGAGCAGAAGAAGAAGTGGCTGCCCCGTCTGGCCACCGGCGAGCTGGTCGGCTGCTTCGGCCTGACCGAGCCGGACCACGGCTCCGACCCCGGCGGCATGAAGACCCGCGCCACCAAGGTCGACGGCGGCTATCTGCTGTCGGGCTCCAAGATGTGGATCACCAACTCGCCCATCGCCGACCTCGCCGTCGTCTGGGCGAAGTCGGAGGCCCATGACAACAAGATCAAGGGCTTCGTGGTGGAGCGCGGGACCAAGGGCTTCTCCACCCCGAAGATCGAGGGCAAGCTGTCGTTGCGCTCGTCGATCACCGGCGAGATCGTGCTGGACGAGGCCTTCGTGCCGGAAGAGAACCTGCTGCCCAACGCGTCGGGTCTCGGCGGCCCGTTCGGCTGCCTGAACAAGGCGCGTTACGGCATCGCCTGGGGCGTGATGGGCGCGGCGGAGTTCTGCTGGCACGCCGCCCGCCAGTACACGATGGACCGCAAGCAGTTCGGCCGCCCGCTGGCCCAGACGCAGCTGGTGCAGAAGAAGCTGGCCGACATGATGACGGAGATCACGCTGGGGCTTCAGGCCTGCCTGCGTGTCGGCCGCATGATGGACGACGGCAGCTGGTCGCCGGAGGCGATCTCGCTGATCAAGCGCAACAACTGCGGCAAGGCGCTGGACATCGCCCGCGTCGCCCGCGACATGCACGGCGGCAACGGCATCTCCGAGGAGTTCCAGGTCATCCGCCACATGGTGAACCTGGAGACGGTGAACACCTACGAAGGCACCCACGACGTCCACGCCCTGATCCTGGGCCGGGCCCAGACGGGCCTGCAGGCGTTCTTCTAAGGCTGCTGCAGCAAGGTAGCGATCCCCCTCTCCCGCCTTTCGCACAAACGAAGTTTGTGCTGACGGCGTCAGGCGGATCGAAGATCCGCTGAGAGCCCCGGGAGAGGGAGGGGCCCGCCGTGAAACGGCGGGAGGGTGAGGGGTGAACCGAGAATCGGTGTGGTTGCGGATTCTCGGACTACCCCTCACCCTCCCCACTCCGTGGGTCCCCTCCCTCTCCCGGGACAGGAGAGGGCGTTTTCAGGTTCCGGTCGCCTGCTGGCGCACCTCCGTCAGGAAGCGCTCCACCTCCGCGGCCAGCGCGCGGGTCTGGCCGGACAGGCCGCGGGCGGCGTCCTGAACGCCCAGCGCCGTGCTGCCGGCGCTTTCCGCCGTGTGGGCCAGCGCGGCGATGGTCGCCGACACGTCCTGGGTGCCGAGCGCCGCCATCTCCACCGCCCGCGCGATCTCCTGGGTGGCGGAGTTCTGTTCCTGCACCGACTGGGTGATGGTGCCGGAAATGCCGTCGATCTCGGTGATGGTGCTGCCGATGGCGCCGATGGCGTCGGCGGCCTCGCGGGTCACCGACTGCATGGCATTGACCTGGGCGGCGATCTCGTCGGTGGCCTTGGCGGTCTGGTCGGCCAGCCCCTTCACCTCGGTCGCCACGACTGCAAAGCCTTTTCCGGCCTCCCCGGCGCGGGCGGCCTCGATGGTGGCGTTGAGCGCCAGGAGGTTGGTCTGCTTGGCGATGGCATGGATCAGCCCGACCACCTGGCCGATGCGCTCGGCATTGGCGATCAGGCCCTGGACGGTGGCGTTGGTGCGGTCGGCATGGGACACCGCCTCGCCGGCGATGCGGGCGGAATGGCCGACCTGCTCGGTGATGCCGCCGATGGAGCTGGCGAGTTCGGTCGCCGCCGCCGCGGCGGAGCGGACGTTGGACTGGATGTCGTCGGATTCGCGGGCGACATTGCGGGTCTGGCTGGACGCCTCGCCCACCACCATCGCCATGCGGTCGGCGCTGTCGGCCATGCCGGACGCCGACTCGGCGATGCCCTCCACCAGACGCTTGACCGTGCCCTGGAAACGGTCGGCGAGGTCGAGCAGGGCGGCACGCTTGGCCTCCTCCGCCCTGGCGTCGGCTTCGGCCTGGGCGGCGTGCATGCGCTCTATGGCTCGGGCGTTGTCGCGGAAGACGGTGACGGAGCCGGCCATGGCGCCGATCTCGTCGGAACGGCCGTTGCCGGGCACCTCGACGGCGGTGTCGCCGTCGGCCAGCTTCGCCATCGCCGCCGACATGGCGCGTAAGGGGCGGATGACGATGCGGCCGAGCAGGACGTTCAGCAGGGCGATCTGCACCACCAGCGCGATCAGGCAGATGGCGATCTGGTTGCGCATCTGGGTGGCGATGGCCTCGATCTGCTGGTCCAGGCTCCAGGCGATCTGCAGGGCGCCGACCAGCCGGTTGCTCTTGCCGGTCACCACCGGCACCGTCACGACGATGTGGCCCTTGGCCGAGCGGGTCTGCGCCCCCTTGCCGGCCAGCACCGCCTCGACCAGATCCTGGTCGGCCTTCAGGTCGTACTTGGCGAAGCGCGGGTTGGAGAAGTCGGCCAGCGTGTCGGAAGACGTCGCGGCGCGCAGCGAGGCGAGCTGCACCTCATGGCTGTCGGCCAGCGGCATGAACTCCGTTTCGATGGAGGCGCCGTCGCTGGCGATGAAGCTGGTCTTGGTGGCGTTCGCCAGCATGTCCGTCTTGACGCGGGCGTCGTGCGTGGCCAGCCGCACCGCGTCGTCGTACTGCATCTTGGCCTGCAGCCCCATGATGACGATGAAGCCGCCGACGATGGCCGCCACGAAGGCCGCCGTCACCTTCCGCCCGACGCTCCAGAACCGTCGCGGCCGGGATGCGGCCGCCTTGTCCACTGCCATGCTCTTGCCCCTTCCCATGCCGCCTTCGCGTCGCATCGCCCATCAAGGCATGACCCGTCAAGGCATGACGGATCAGCCGCCGGAAAGACCGGCGTTCGCTGTCGAAGCGTCAACGAATTGCAAAATTTAAATGGTATTGTAACGGAACGTCATGGTCTGCGCCATGATCTTCTTCTCTGACTTTCGGACGGTTGCCAATTGTCACAGCAATCCCAAAGTCGTGGGCCGACGCGGCCAAAGTGAAGACGCCGCCGTTGCCTTGACGAAACGGCGCCTTCCGAGTCCGGATATATCGCCAATCCGGCTTCTGTTCTTTTGGTTGTATTTTGTCCTGGGCGGTCCGGGTTCTCCATGGGAGCCGGGACAGCCCAGGATCATAGCATCTCAGCCGCGGGCCGGCTTGCGCTCCCGCCAGCCGAAGGGGCCGGCAGTCTCATAGAGCCACGGGTACTGGTTGACCATGCGTCGTGCGATGGCGATGCGATGCGCCGTCAGCGTGATGAGGCCGAGCACCACAGTGTGGACGATGAAGCCCCACAGCGACAGCAGCTCCTCGCCGAACAGGCCCCAGGCCAGGAAGCGGTCGCCCACCCCCAGCAGCAGCGAATAGGCCAGCACGCTTCCCACCGGCTTCCACCCCTCCGCCAGGGTCTGGCCGGTCAGCACGGCGCAGCCGCCGAACACCAGAAGCG